>JBAQRB010000170.1:0-12750 GCA_049295655.1 Rhodocyclaceae bacterium | reverse complement strand
GCCATTTCCAGGGCTACCGCGGGCGACTGGCGATCGTCGAGCTGCTGCGCATCAACGCCGAGATGGATGAACTGATCGCCCGCCGCGCCAGCGCCCGCGAAATGCGGCAGCTGGCCAGCCAGCAGGGCTTCCGCTCGCTGGCCGACGACGGTTTTCGGCGTGTTCTCGACGGATCGACCTCGCTCGACGAACTCGCTCGCGTCGTCGACCTGACCGACCGCTGACGCCATGCCTCTCTACGCCTACAAGGCAGTCGATGCGGACGGGCGAACGATTGCCGGCAGGATCAATGCAGCCAATGTCGCCGACCTCGAAGTTCAACTGCGCCACCGGGAACTCGACCTGATCAACCAGAAACCGGCCGGCAAGCGCGCGCGGCGCTCGTCCGGCGGGGTCGGCAGACGGGAAGTTATCCATTTCTGCTTCCACCTCGAACAGCTCGCGCGCGCCGGCGTGCCCTTGCTCGAAGGGCTGTCCGACCTGCGCGACAGCATCGAACCGCTGCGTTTCCGTGAAGTCATCGCCAGCCTGATCGAATCGATCGAAGGCGGGCAAACGCTGTCGCAGGCAATGGAAGGGCACGGCGGCATCTTCAGCCGGGTCTTCGTTAGCCTGATCCGCGCCGGCGAAGCGAGCGGCCAACTGCCCGAAGTGCTGCACCGCCTGAGTGAATCGCTCAAATGGGAAGACGAACTCGCCGCACAGACGAAAAAAGTGCTCATCTACCCGGCCTTTGTCGGATCGGTCGTGCTGGCGGCAAGCGGTTTCCTGATGATCTACATGGTGCCGCAGCTCAAACTGTTCGTGAAGAACATGGGGCAGGCGCTACCGCTGCATACGCAGGCACTGTTCTTCGTTTCCGACACGCTGCTGGCGTACTGGCATCTTGTCCTGCTGCTGCCGGCCATGCTGCTCGCCGGGCTGCAGCTGCTGCTGCACGGCAGCCCGGCCGCGCGCCTCCGCCTTGACGCCACCAGGCTGCAAGTGCCGCTGCTCGGCGACATCCTGCGCAAGATCATCCTCTCGCGCTTCGCCAGCACCTTTGCGCTGCTCTACGCCGCGGGCATCCCGGTGCTCGACGCGATCCGCAGCACGCAGGAGGTAGTCGGCAACCGGGCCATCCGCCAGGGGCTGGTGCGCGTCGAACAACTGATCGGCGAAGGGCAGAACGTGACGACCGCCTTTCATGCCGCCGGCCTCTTCCCGCCGCTCGTCATCCGCATGCTGCGCATCGGCGAAAGCACGGGCCGGCTCGACGACGCCCTGATCAACGTCAGCTACTTCTACAACCGTGACGTCAGGGAGTCGGTCGAAAAAGTCCAGCAGTTGATCGAGCCGCTGCTCACCGTCCTGCTCGGCGGCCTGCTCGGCTGGATCATGCTCTCCGTCCTCGGGCCGATCTACGACGTGATCGGCCGGATCGGACGCTGAGCATGCCACCCCGCCACCTGCTCTACCTCAGCGCGCAGCAGGCAACCGCCTTCGGCTGGCAGAACGGCGAACTGCTTGAAGAAACGCACTTCGCAACGACAGCGGCCGGACGACAGCAGTTTGCTGCCTACCTCGAAGAGCACGGGAAAAGCGGCTTCGCCCTGCTCGCCAACGTCGCGGAAGAGGGTTTTCAGATCGAGAGCATTCCGTTTCTGCGCGGCGCCGACCGGCAGGCGATGATCAGGCGCCGGCTTGGACAGCGCTTCTTCAACGCCCGGTTGAGCACATCGTATTCGCTCGGGCACGAAAAAAAGCGCCGCAAGAACGAGCGCATCCTGCTCGCCGCGCTGACCGACACGCCTTTTTTCGAACCCTGGCTCGAATGCATCGCTGGCGCAGGCTGCGTGCTGAGCGGGATTTACTCGCTGCCCCTGCTCGGCGCGATGCTGCTCAAAAAGACCGGGCTGGCGCAGGAACGCTGCCTGCTGCTGACCGTCCAGGATCAAAGCATTCGCCAGAGCTATTTCGAACGCGGCGAGCTGCATTTCAGCCGCCTGACACCGCTTCATGGCACGGACCCGGACAGCCTCGCCCGCGCCTTCTCGGCGGAAGCCGGCAAGCTGCAGCAGTACGTCAGCGGCCTGCGGCCAGGCGAATTCAGCACACCGATCAGCGCCTGCATTCTTGCGCACGCAAATGCACGAAAAGCCATCGAGGCAAGCTGCGTCGATAGCCAGACGCTCACTTTCCGGATCATCGACAGTGAAAACTGTGCGCGACAGCTCGGTCTGAAGACGCTTCCAGCCGACACGCACGGCGAATCGCTGTTCATCCACCTGCTGGCCACCACGCCGCCGCGCAGCCAGTTTGCCGACGACCTGCTGCGCCATGATTTTCACCTGCGCCGGATTCGTTCCGCGCTCTACGGCCTGGCAGCCACGGCGCTGCTCATCGCCCTGCCGGTCAGCGGAAAACTGGCTTATGAGACTCGCCAAATCGGGCAACAGACCGCTGCACTGGTGAGCGAGGCCCGCCTTGCCGCGCAGCGCTACGACGCAATCACCACAAGCGTCCCGCAACAGCCGACCGACAGCGCAACGCTGCTGCGCGTCGTCGACCGCTACGGCGAACTGGAAAGGGAGGGCGGCACACCGAAAGGACTCTATTTCGCCATCAGCCGAGCGCTGCAGCAGGCCACGACGCTTGATCTGGAAAGAATCGACTGGCAGGCAGGCACGGCAGCACCGAGCGACGACAACGAAACAGCCGTTGTGCGTGGCACGCTGAAGCCCGGTGCCGACGCCCGGCTTTCCCTGAGCGATTTCCAGCGACTGACCGACGCACTGAAGCGAACGCCGGGATTGCAGGTCAGGATTCTGCAGCATCCTTTCAACAGCGATAGCGGGCAATCGCTCAGAGGCGGCGACGCAGCGCTTGAAGACGACACCCCGAAAACCTTCGCGCTACAGATTGTCAGAAAGCGGGAAACGTGAAATTCGCAGTTGCCGATCTGCGGAAAATCCGGGGCAGCCTGCTTGCTGCCGCCCTGGCCGGCATCGTCAGCCTGACGACCGCCCTCATCGCGCTTGAGCAAAAACAGAGTGCCGAAACATCAAGAGCGGCCGCGCACGAACGCCACAGCAAGCTCGTGCAGCTAAGCCAGGATGGCAGCACGATCCGGAAAAGACTTGCGCTGTTCGGCGAGTTGCGACAACGCGGCGTGATCGGAGAAGAGCAACGTCTCGACTGGATCGAGTTGCTCAATGCACTGCGCCGCAAGCACGGAATCACGCTGCAGTATGAACTGGCGCCACAGCGCGAACTGGAAAGCAGACCTGCCGGCGCATTTTCCTTTTCTGCCAGCGCGATGCAACTGCAACTCGGACTCCTGCACGAGGAAGATCTTCTCCGCGTCCTCGATGATCTGCGCCGGCAGGCCAGGGCGCTGGTTCTGCTCAGGCATTGCAAACTCGGCCGCCTGCATGAAGCCGACGACGAGCCAAACAGGCCGCTTGGCGCACAGTTGCAGGCCGACTGCCGGATCGACTGGGTGACGCTTCGGGAAAGGAGCGGCCAGTGATGCCGCGCAAAGCGCTGCCGGCGGCGCTCCTGCTCGCCATTGCATGTGGCGCCCCGGCCTGCCATGCAGATGAAGCGCTGGGCCGTCTTTTCTTCAGCCCCGAGCGCCGTAAAGACCTCGACGACCGGCGCCAGATGAAGCGACTTGGCAACGAGGCGAGCGAAGAGAGCCCGGCAATGACCGTCAACGGCCTGCTGACACGCAGCAACGGCCGGCGCACGAGTTGGGTCAACGGCATTGCGCGCAACGAAAACGAACAGCCGGCAAGCATCGTCGTCACGCCGCACAAGAACGATCCGGGCAAGGTCGTGCTAAGCGGCACGGATTTACCGGCAACGACGGCACGCGTCGGCGAAACGCTGCGCCGTGACGGGCAGAGCGTGCAGGGGCTGCTGAACGGCGGCCACATCGCCATCAACCCGCCGGCAGAGAAATAGGCCATGCGGGCACAGCGCGGCGCAGCCCTGCTGCTGTTTCTGGCAGGCATCCTGCTGGCGACGACCTACGCCGTGATCAGCCAGCTGTCCGCGCCGCAGCAGGAAAATGCGAGACAGACCTCGACCTCGGCAGCGCTCGCCGAGGCCAAGGATGCGCTGCTCGGATTCGCCCTGAGCTACCGCGAGGGCCATACCAACCAGGGATTCGGTTTCCTGCCCTGCCCCGACACGAACAACGATGGCCAGGCCGAAGCCAACTGCGGGCTGGCCGACGTGTCCGTTGCTGCCCGCCTGCCGTGGCAAACCCTCGGCCTCTCGCCGCTGCGCGACGGCAACAACGAATGCCTCTGGTACGCCGTTTCCGGCAGCGCGAAGGACAACCCGAAAACAGCCGCATTCAACTGGGACACGCCCGGCCAATTCATCGTCCAGGACGCTGCCGGCACCGCCATGGCAGGCGCTACGGCCCACGACCGGCCGCTGGCCGTGATCCTGGCGCCAGGTTTCGTGCTCGGCACACAGTCGCATGCATCGGCCGGCAGCACGGAATGCCGCGGCAGCAACGCCATGAGCGATTATCTGGAAGAGGCCAGCGTCTCGGCTGATGCCAGCGCGACCAGCACCATCCGGCTATCGACCGCCGACAGCCGGGTCGTCGGCAGCAACAACGACAGGGGACTCTGGATCGGCAGCAAGGAACTCTTCGAGCGCATCAAGAAGCGCCGCGATTTCAAGAGCGACATCGACACCCTGATCGACGATCTGGCAAACCACCTGAACCATCTGGCGACCGCCAGCCTGCCCGCCGCATCGACCGACAACAAGGGCGTCGACGCCATCGTTGCCAGCTATCTGGCCGCCAACCCCTTCCTCCCGCTCCAGAAAGCCAATGTGCTGAACAACTGGCGGGACAACCTGCTGTACACGAAGCCCGCCAGCAGCGCGACGGTCAATGGCACGAACGGATGCAGCGCCGTGCTGCTGTTCAGCGGCGAGCGGACGACGGGCCAGAGCCGGGCCAGCCACAGCGAAAAGCTCAACCCGGCGAACTACCTCGAGGGCAGCAATGCCACACGCTTCCCCGCCAGCGGCAACTATGCCGGCAATACGCACTTCGACAGCGCAGCGGCGAGTAGCGATATCGTCCGCTGCATCAAGGGGTCGCCGACCCAGCTCTCGTTCGCCAGCAATTTTTCGAGCTTCCAGCCCGCCGGGCTGGCCGTGAGCACAGACCTCAGCGTTCCGGCCAGCCCGACGCTGACCATCGCCGACGCGCCGGGCGCGAGCGGCGGCTGTTTCTGGCAGCCCGCCCTCGTTCCGCTGGCTGGAAAAACCCTGCGCGCCTATTACGAATTCCAGTTCGCCCACGCCGACAGCTTCGCGCTGGGCAGCGGCGCCAGCGACCGTGGCTCCGGCTTCACCTTCCAGATCGTGCGCGGCGATTTTGGCGAACCGACCGCCTGCGGCAGCGAGACTGCGCTGGGCACGCTGAACGCTGCCAGCATGTGGGGCAGCCTCTCGTTCATCGTCGAAACCGATATCCGCAAGGACACCACCCCGAAAGACCCCAGCGAAAACCACAGCGCGATCCTGCTCAATGGCAGCCTCACGCACGCGACGGGAACGATGAATAGCGCCTGCAATGGCACGACCAGCGGTTGCCGCCACAGCCCGGCCAACAAATTCGAGGAATCGCCGGCGCCGCTCGCGCACAACCAGCGCATCGAAATCCATACCGGCTGCAATTCAGGCTGCAGCAGCTGCAACCCGGAAAACCACGCCGCGCCGAACACCTACGCGCGGATCACGGCCTGGCTCGACTGCAGCGACTGCACCGATGCGGCAAGCGATCTCGACCGCACAGCCAAGGTTCCGACGCTGCAACGCTGCACCCTCCTCGTCGAGGAAATGAACGCCGTCCATTTCGGACTGACCGCCGGCTTCCAGTCCACCGCCGACACCCTCCAGCACGTCACCTTCCGCAATCTCATCCTGCGCAGCGACTGAAGGACAAGCGATGAAACGAGCAGCATGCCGTCCCACGGGGTTTACGCTGATCGAGCTGAGCATCGTGCTGCTCATCGTGTCGCTGCTGGCCGGCGGCATGCTGGTTTCCTTTGCTGCGCAAAGGGATGTCGCGGCGAGCAATGAAACGCAGAAGCGGCTCGCCGAGATTCGCGAAACGCTGCTCGGCTACGCCGCCATCAACAAGCGTCTGCCCTGCCCGATGCCGGCCAGCATCACGGCGCCGAGCGATGCCGGCTATGGCAGCGCAGCGGCAAGCTGCGCCGCCGGAACGGAAGGCATTCTCCCCTGGAAAACGCTGGGTGTTCCCGAGGTAGATGCCTGGGGCGCACCGCGCACGGCGAGCGCTCAGTCGTTCGACGGCTACTGGCGCTACCGCGTCGACACGGCCTTTGCGACGACCTTCAGCCTGAGTACCGGACAAGCGAATGCGCTGTCGGTCGTCAACAGCGCCGGCAACACGCTGACCAGCGGCACGGAAGCACCCGTCGCCATTGTCTTCTCCGGCGGACCGGACCTGGCTGCGAATGGCGAGAATGGGACGGCGGACGCCGTTTACCAGGCCGGCGAACGCACGCCGACCTTCGACGACCAGCTGATCTGGATCGGCCGCCCGCTGCTTTTCAACCGGATGATCGCCGCCGGAATCCTGCCCTGAACTCGCAGGCTCTCAGCGCGCCCGGCGGCGCAGGGCGAAGAGCGCTCGCGGCAGGGCAAACAGCGCATAAATGACCAGCAGCGGGTCGATCAGGTAATCCCAGAGATTACCCGACTCGTGCCAGCCGAGCGCCCAGGCCAGCACGGCCAGCGCGATCGACAGGGCAACGAGCGGCAGGCGCCAGGTCGCCGCCACGGCCAGGACGAGCAGCAGGCCGAGAAAGTACGGATCGCCGTAGCCCCAGCGGTAGCTGTCGTACGCTGCCGCGCCAAGCGCCAGCGGATAGAGGATACCCGCCGCCAGGAGCGGCAGCGCGAGTGCCGCAAGACGGCCCGATGCGGACAGCGGCGCAAGGAAACCGGACTGCCGGGCAAGCGCATAGCCCAGCAAAAGCAGCGTGCCGATGCTCGGATCGCCGACGATGCCGCGCACATAGGCGGCCAGCGGCAGGTCGCCGATCGGCAGCAGCAACAGAAGCAGGAGGACAAGCACGGCCAGCCCGCGCCGTGCCCGCGGCAGACGCGCCAAGCCCAGCGCGCACAGGGCCGACAGCGCCAGCGCAATGCCGGCCAGCCCGGTCAGGTCAGTGAAGGCGGGCATCGGCAGGCGCCGGCAGGGATTCGTCGAGGCGCTGCGCAATCCAGGCGCGCGAAAACTCGACGTGCTTGATGAAACTGCGGTTCCACGTATAAACCAGCTGCACGTCGCCCGCCGCCGTCAGGAGCAGATAGGGATACGAGAACTCGAAGCTGCAGCGCTGCGCAACGCACAGGTGCGCGCTCGATGCCCGGGCAAAAGCGCTGGCGTCGGGCAGACCGGCGTCGGTGGCCAATGCCAGCGCCTTGACCGCCGCTTCGTAAGCGACCGGCCCCGGCGACTGCCCACGCCGGTCCCGTTGATCCTCCAGCGTGTGGAGCGTGCGCCAGCTGGTGCCGCCATCGCTCGATGCGACGAGGCTCAGCGCGTCGCGGTCCGACTCGATATCGTTGAGCACCGCCAGCAGCACGCCGCCGGGCAGCGCGACGCCGGAAAGCGCAGAATTCGGGTTGGCCAGCACCGTAGCGGCGGGCTTCGCCCAATGGCGGCCGGCGTCCTGCGTCGAACTGCCGAGCACGCGATTCGCCCCCCCTTCGCCGTGCCGCAGCAGCACCTGCGCCCGCTCGCCATCGCGCACCAGAACGACGGGCTGCAAGGCGGCCCGGCCGTGGCTCAGGCGCTGCTTGTCGAGCAGCGCGCCGCCCGCATCGAGACGCAGCAGCTCGCCGAACTTGCCGAGAAACTCGTGATAGACCGGCAGGCCGATCGTTCCATCGGCGTAATGGAAAGGCGCGCCCTTGACCAGCGTACTGACGTTGAGGAATGGCGAGGTGATCAGACGGCGCGGCGTATCCCAGCTTTCGCCATCGTCGGTCGAACGCAACGTGCTGATCGAACTGCCGGCCCAGCCGCCCAGCGAAACGGTGACGTAATAGAGGTGCAGCGTGCCGTCGGCCGAGCGTTCGGCCACCGGATTGCCGAGTTTCTTGACGTAGCGCCAAAGTCCGCGCTGCGCGCCCGCCCGGTCGATGACCGTGCTCTCGGCGCCCCAGGCGCCGCTGCGCGGATCGAAAACGGCGCTGCGGATCGCGACGTCCGACGCCCCTTCGCGGCTCCCGGAAAACCAGAAGGCGCGCAGCCGCCCGTCGCGCAGCTCGACGAGCGAGGGGGCATGGCGATGCGGACCGGGCAGCGTCGACACAAAACGCATGCGCAGCGTCGCGGCGGCATCGGCCTGCACCGTGCCGGCCGGCGGCACGAAGTGAGACGGCGGCGGACGGTTCAAGGACTTGGCAAAGGCGGCCACGAAGGCCAGCAAGGTCAGCCCGAGCGACAGCCAGCGCAGCCTTGCCTCCGTACTCACGGCTTGCCCGCCGCGCCCGGCACGGGCGATTCGATCAGCATTTCCTTGAGGAAGAGGTTCTCGAACACCTTGCCGCGCAGGATCTCGGCCAGCTCGGACGAGCTGTGCCGGCCGCGCAGGTCCAGACGCTCGCCGAGGACCCGGCAACCGGCACAAGGCACGGCGCCGAGCGGCACGCGCACGGCGAACAGCGGATAGCGCCGCGCCAGTTCGGCGACATCCGGCGCGCGCTCCTCGCGATAACCCGCGATATCGGCACCGGGCAACAGGAAGCGATAGACCTCGTATTTGGCATTGAAATCGTAAGGCACCCAGACCTTGCCGCCGGCCACGCGGCCCTGCGTTTCGCCGCTGTAGTTGCCCAGCGTGCCGTCGAACGGGCGCAGGAAAGCCGCCAGAACAAGGAAGACCAGCAGCACCGCGACACTGCTTGCCGGTCGCGTCAGCGCCGGGCGCAGCAGCGCGACCAGCACAAAAGCCAGCGTCGCCGCCAGCAGCAGCCAGTACGGCGCCGGATACAGGTCAACTGCCGGCAGCTCGCCCTGCAAGCGCAACGAAAGATAGCCAAGGCCCGCCACGACGAGCGCGGCGAAGATCAGCGTCAGGACGAACCAGGCGCGAGCGATCCGCTCCCAGCCCAGCGCGCAGAGCACGGCAAGCGCCGGCATGGCGGCCAGCAGATAGCGGCTCGAACGCTGGCTCGGCAGGCTGAACACGAAGAACATGACGAGCAGCCAGATCCACAGCATTTTCTCGGCGTCGGAAAGTTGTGCCGGCCGGCGCAGCGCACCGACCATCAGGCCGAGTACGGGAAAAGCGAGCAGGCCGGCGTTGAGCGGGTAGCCGAGCGCCAGCACCCAGACGCTCGACGAGCCCCAGAGCAGTTTCGCGAAGTAGCCCGAACTGTGCGGGTCGAACTTGCCGGCGTTCTCCTTGACCACGAACTCCTGCCAGATCGCCTGCGGCTGCGGGTCGAGGATGAACCACAGGCTGAAAATGGCCAGCGCGATCAGCGCGACCAGCGCCAGCCGCCAGACATCCTCGCGCAGGAATCCGGCAAGGCGGTAATGGCGCTGGCGCAGATACCACCAGGCCAGCCCGAGGCCGACCGGCAGCAGCAGCGCGAACGACTTGTAGAGCAGCCCGATGCCGATCACCGCGCCGAGCACGAGCGGCACCCAGCGCGAGGCAAAGGCCGTCGAGCGCCAGTAGAGCAGAATGAAAAAGGGCAGGAAGAGCCAGAACACCTCGGGCGGATTGGTCAGAAATGGCCGGCCGAAACGATAGGTACTGAAGAAGGCGAGAAAGGCCAGCGCGCCGACAAAGCCCTTGGCCGGTTCGCGCGACAGGCGCCAGCCGAGCAGGAAAACCAGCAGCGCGGTCAGCAGCGTGTAGATCACGCTGGGATAGCGCAGATGCCATAGCGTCCAGTCGGCGCCCCAATTCGTGGACACGATTCCCTGCCAGAAAAGCAGCGGCGGCTTGGTGTTGCGCATCTCGAACAGCTCGGACTGGAGCGGCAGGAAATGCCCGGAAGCCGCCGTCAGGCGGGCGATATGCTCATACGGATACTCGTCGCCGTTTTTCGGGATGTGCTGCCCATCCAGGCCGAAAAAGTAAACGAAAACGGCGAGCAAGACCGCCAAGCCGTAGAGCAGCCACGGGGTGCGCGGAGCGACGGCGCTCATCTCAGTCGTCAGCCTCGGCAGCGGGCACCTTGCGGTGGCGGAAGGTCCACAGATCGTTCACCACGAAGTTGAAGACGCTGGCCAGAACGATGGCGACCGCGTTGGCTGCCAGATAGTGGAAATGGACGACCAGCAGCTTGGTGAACACGACCTGCAGCGCAATGCCGACCCAGCACGCCATCGCATACTGGCCGAACTGGGCCAGCGGCGAACGATGGCGGTGATGACGCCGGCGGTCGCGCCAGGTCCATGCCCGGTTCCACACGAAATTGTTGAGCGTCGCAAAAAAGATCGCGACGACCAGCGAGGCATTGAGCCGCATATCCGCCGAGGCGATGAAGGCGAACAGGTATTCCTGCGCGAGATAGAGTGCGCCCAGATTGACGAAGGTTCCCGATGCGCCCACCGTGCCGAACTTCAGGAAACGCTGGCGGAGCAGCCATTGCACCGAGGGTTGCGCGCACAGGCGCTCGATCAGACGCATGCGGATGGCGCTTCGAGCATCGCGTGCGCCTTGGCGAGCACCGCCTCGGGCGAAATCTGCTGCAGGCACTGATTGTCGCCATCGCACGGCGAGGCGCGGTGGTTGTAGGCGGTCAGGCAGGGCGAACACGACAGCTGCGTATGGAAGCAGTAGGCGTTGGCCGACAGCGAGCGATAGAGCTGCGGCGTCTCCGGCCCGAAGAAGACGATCGAAGGGATCGGCGTCAGCGCGGCGAACTGTCCGGGGCCGCCGTCGTTGGTGATCAGCAGCGCGGCGCGGTGAAAGAGCGCGAGCAGTTCGCGAACCGATTTCGTATAGCCGGTCAGGTCGATGCACCGATCGCTCGCACAGCGCGTCACGAGCGCCTGCCCGAGCGGACGGTCGTCCTTCATGCCGATCACGCCGACCGCGTAGCCGGCAGCCAGCAGCCCAGCACAGAGCGTCACGTAGGACTCGAACGGCCAGGCGCGGATCGGCAAAATGCCGCCACTCGGGTAAACCAGCACCAGCCGCTTGCCCGCCAGTGCCGGGAAATCGCCATGCAGACGCGTCGCCATGCCGGCCAGCTCGCCATCGGCAAACACCAGATGCGGCGGATCGGCGGGGACCGGCACCGGGAAGTCCTTGCCGAGCGGGTAGGCCTTCGACTCGAGCGCGGCGACCATGGTCAGGAACTGCAGGGTCAGATGCCGGTAGGGGTTGTACAGCACCGGGCGGTTGATGAACGAACCGCGATAGAGCCCCTCCTGCGTATGCCGGTGAAAACCGGCGTGCAGACGCGCGCCCGAGAGGTAGGAAAAAATGCTGCTCACCCGCGAAAAGAGTTCGCAATCGATCACGGCATCGAGCTTGAGCGCACGCAGGCGAACGATGGCGCGCAGGCTGTCGGCGGCGAAGCTGCGCAGCGAACGGTCATCGAGCGTGATCACGTTCTGCGCCGGAACCACGCCGAGCAGATCGAGCACTTCGCGGTTCTTGGCAAAGAGCATGACGTGGATCGCCGCGTCGGGATACTTCTGCCTGAGCCGGGAAAACATCGGCTGGGCGAGAACCAGGCTGCCCATTTCGGAAAGCAGGATGACCAGAATGCGACGCGGCGCACCGGCGACGGGAGCCCGCCCGAACAGCCGGTCGGCCAGCGAGAGCAGGGCACAGATCGGGATGCCGATGAAGCGGTCGACGGCACGCTGGAATTTGATGTTCATGTGGTCAACCGCGACGCCGGAAAATTCATGGAAGACAGAGAAGCGCAGAAGCCGGCCCGAGGCCAGACCGCAGGCCGGTTCAGCCGGGCATTATCGGCCAATCGTCAGGCCGGCGCAATCGTGAGCCCCCTGCCGCACGCGCTGGGGCGCCCAAAGGCGCTATCGATGCGAAACACGAAACGACAAAGAACCAAGCGAATACACCAATAGCATGTTTTAACAACCGCTAATTTCAGGGGGATTCCCTGGGGATTGGCCGGCTATTGTGCCTAGCCTCTTTGGTTTGAGGTATGTGCTGCTTGCCAGGGGTCAATCAGTGTCAGCCCTGCGATACCGTCGAAGTCCCGCGTGTTGCGCGTTGCCAGTGTCAGACCGTAGGTGAGCGCGATGGCGGCAATCTGAGCATCCTCAACGCTGATCGGGCGGCCAAGCCCTGTGCGTATCGCCACAATGTCGGCATAGTGCGCAGCCGCCTGCGCATCGAAAGGCAAGCAGCGCCCAGCGAATTCTTCAGCACACATCCCTTGCGCCGCCGCGTGCAGCCCACGCTTGCGCTGCCCATCCGGCAGCAAGGCGACACCCAATGCAATTTCGGCACATGTGATCGCCGAAATCCAGACCTGTTCCTCGGGCTGCGCATCCAGCCATGCGATAACTTGTGCTGCGGGTGCAGAGCGCATGAATTCGGATACAACATTGGTGTCGAGCAGAATCATGCCGTCACATCCCAGTCTGGAGGTGTACGCGGAAGGGTGCGTGGTAACACGGTGAGATCAAGCGCCACGACCTGAAAGCGATTAGCCAGACGTTGCCCCAGACCGGTTGCTGGCGCCTGGCGGGTC
>JBAQRB010000169.1:0-1640 GCA_049295655.1 Rhodocyclaceae bacterium | reverse complement strand
TCGCCGCGCTGGCCGAAGTCGCTGAACTCGCCGAGCGCAGCGGCGGCTGAAGCGACATTCCGCGCGCTTCCCGCACTTTTGTCACTCTCTCATGAAAATCGCGAGGGCAATCTCGCGCCGATCTTGTCGCCGCGCCATTTACCTTGCCCAACAATGCGCTATCGGGAAACGGACTCCGTTCCCAGTCCGCAGAACAAGGAGAGCAGCATGCCCAAAGAATCGAACGGCCTGAGCCTGGACGGGCAGGGCACGCCGCTGTGGCTGTCGGTCGAGCTGACCTACCGTTGCCCGCTCAAATGCACGTGGTGCAACAACCCGCTCAATTTCGACGACTACGCCCCCAACGAACTGACGACCGAAGAATGGAAGCGCGTTCTGCGCGAAGCGCGCGAGCTCGGCACGCTGCAGCTCGGCTTCACCGGCGGCGAGCCGCTGCTGCGCGACGACCTCGAGGAACTGGTCGCCTACGCCGATGAGATCGGCCTGTACACCAACCTGATCACCTCGGGGATCGGTCTCACCGACGCGCGCATGGCCGCGCTCAAGAAAGCCGGCCTCAAGCACGTGCAGCTCTCCCTGCAATCGATGCGCCAGCCGATCACCGACGAGCTGGTCGGCGCGCGGGCGCACGCGGCCAAGCTCGAAGCCGCGCGCATCATCAAGGCGCACGACTTCCCGATGGTCCTCAACATGCCGGTCTTCCGCCAGAACATGGACGACATCGACGACATGATCGCCTGGGCGGCCGACCTCGGCGTCGAGTACATCGAGCTGGCCAATATCCAGTATTACAACTGGGCGCTGCTCAACCGCGACGAGCTGATGCCGAGCCTCGCGCAGGTGCGCGAAGCCGAGGCCAAGGTGCAGCGCTGGCGCGAGAAGTTGGGCGACAGCATGACGATCTACTTCGTCATCCCCGACTATTACGAAGGCCGGCCGAAAGCCTGCATGAACGGCTGGGGCGCCATCCACCTGACCGTCGCGCCGGACGGCGTGGCGATGCCGTGCCAGGAAGCGCGCGTCATCCCCGGCCTCGAATTCGAATCGGTGCGCGAGCGCTCGCTGTCGTGGCTGTGGCACGAGTCGCCACTCTTCCGCAAGTATCGCGGCCTCGACTGGCTGCCCGAGCCGTGCAGCTCGTGTTCGGAAAAGGACAAGGACTTCGGCGGCTGCCGTTGCCAGGCCCTCCTGCTCACCGGCAACGCGAGCAACACCGACCCGGCGTGCAGCAAGTCGCCGCTGCACCACGTGGTGCAGGAGGCGGTGCGCAGCGTGGCGCAGCCGATGCGTTTCCGCAAACCGCTGATCATGCGCACGCCGCGTGCCGTGTCCACTGCCTTCATGGAATGAGAAAAGTGCGCATGCGCCATCCCTACGACACCGCGACCGGCACCATCGTCCTCGGCCTGCTGCTGACCGGCGTTCTGACCATGCTCGTCCGCCTGCTGGCGGCCTGAGGGGGCGCGCGATGGAGATGCCCCTTCTCGACCTGCTGCTGCGCTGGACGCATTTCATCGCCGGCATCATCTGGGTCGGCCACAACTACTCGAGCGTCATCCAGCGCCCGAGCTGGCGGCCGCTCGCCGCCGCCGACCTCTCCGACGACACCAGCCCGCGCTTCCAGGCGCTGCTCAACCGCG
>JBAQRB010000168.1:0-4400 GCA_049295655.1 Rhodocyclaceae bacterium | reverse complement strand
CCTTGTGATCGATCATGCCGGCCTCGACGCCGGCCTTGATCCAGGCCACGACCAGCGCATTGCGATCCTGCCGCTGGCGATCCTCGAATTCTCGGCGCATCTGCCGTTCCCGGTAGCGGACAAGCGTTTCGCGGGCGCGCATCAGTTCTGCGTCGGCGCTTTTCTGTCGCTCGCGTACCTGAACATGGGCGCTGAGCAGTCCGAAGACCCCCGTGATGACGGCAGGCACGATGGCCAGCAGCACCGGATGGGCATTGGCCAGCCGGTAAGGCATCACGCCCAGAACCGCCGCGCCGGATGCCGCCTGCAGGAAGCGTCGGCGCGAAATGAAACGGGAGGTCATTTGTCGCGTCTCCTTCTGGAATTGAGGGTGTTGCGCTTCAAACCTGACACCTGCTGGCCCGTTTACCCCTTGGCTTGAATTACCGGCTGATCGGATGCTCTGCGATGAATTGGCGCAGAGCAGCATTCACGCGGGTCTGCCAACCCTTGCCGGTAGCCTTGAAGGTTTCCAGCAAGTCAGCATCAAGGCGAATTGCGGTGAACACCTTGGTTTTGTCGGCCTTCGGGCGACCGCGTGGGCGCTTCATGGCGACCAGCGCAGCATAAGTCTCTGGCGCGAAAGCTTCGCTTGCGGGCTTCGCTCCCTTGTGCCACTCGCTGTTGAGTTCCCGCGCATCGGCATCAGCGGCGATGCCTGCATTGATGGCCGTAGCCTCATCATGGGTAGGGATGATCGTCCCCGGTTTAAGTTTCGGCATAGCTTTCCACCTCTCTTGGGTTGGCCTTGCGCAGGCTGATCACGCGGACAGCATCGGCGCGAAGGCAGAACACCATCACATGCAGGCGCTCGCCGATGTACCCTTTCGCTTCAAAACGGGGTTCGGCATATTGCCTGCGCGTGTCCTCACGAACCACGGCGGTTTCCCACTCAAAGCCATCGGTATCGGCCAACGACAAGCCATGCTTGTCGAGGTTACTTTCGTCTTTGGCTGGATCGAATTCGTAGTTCATGCGAATTATCGTATAAACACAAAATAACCGTGTCAAGCAATTTTTGTATAAACAAAAACAAAGTACGTGCCCTTTTGTTCAACGCAGTGAGCAGTGGGCAGAGATCAGGGGATCGGGCCGGTTAAATGCCCCGAGCCCTTTTTACCTTGCGGGTTCCGGTGGAAGCGCTCTCAGTGCTCTCTGGTTTTCATGCACTGAACATGTCGTTGCCAACGGCGATTTAACCAACGCAACCGCTGCGGCTTATAAAAACAGTGAATATTCGGAGTCACTGTCCGAATATTCACATATACTTAGCGCCATGATTCTACGAACCCATCATCTTGAGTTACTCAGGCGGCAGCTTTCCAATTTTCCGGTGGTTGCGATACTGGGCGCCCGACAGGTTGGCAAAACAACGTTGGCTCGACAACTGGCACTCGACTGGGATGGCCCAAAACGTCATTTCGATCTGGAAGACCCGGATGATCAGGCTCGACTGACCGACCCGGCTTTTATCCTGCGGGACTTGAAAGGACTGGTGGTGCTCGATGAAGTTCAGCTACGCCCGGATCTATTCCCCTTGCTGCGGGTGCTGGCAGACCGCCCCGGCACGCCTGCGCGATTTTTGATTCTGGGTAGCGCCGCACCTGAGCTACTGAAAGCAACCTCCGAAAGTCTGGCCGGGCGAGTGGTCTTCCACGAACTGGATGGGCTGGCGCTCAATGAAATCGCACCGCTAGCCTTGGAAACGGACTGGTTGGATAGCCGCTGGCTGCGCGGCGGGTTTCCACGCGCGTTACTGGCAGACGACTTGCAGCTTAGCCGAGAGTGGCGCGATGCCTTCATCCGCACTTATCTGGAACGTGATTTACCGCAGTTGGGCATCAATCTGCCTGCGCTAACGCTGCGCCGCTTCTGGACGATGCTGGCGCACTATCACGGGCAAACCTGGAACGGAAGTGAATTGGCGCGGGCTCTGGGGGTCAGCGACAAAACGGTATCGCGCTATCTGGATATTCTGGAGGGAACCTTCATGGCGTTTCGCCTGACGCCTTGGCATGCGAATGTGGGCAAGCGCGAGGTCAAAGCGCCCAAGGTGTATGTGGCGGATAGCGGTTTGCTGCACAGTTTGCTGGGCATCGGCGGACACGATGCCTTGCTGGCGCATCCCAAGTGCGGCGCCTCATGGGAAGGTTTTATTTTGCGCGAAATCATCCGCTGTTTTGAGGCAAAACGTGGCGAGGTATTTTTCTGGGGCGTGCATGCCGGAGCGGAACTGGACCTGCTGATCCTGAAGGATGGGCAACGCCTGGGATTTGAAATCAAACTGACCAAGTCTCCACGCGTAACCGCCTCGATGCACTCGGCCAAAAAAGCCATCGGGCTGAATCATTTATATGTGATGTGTCACGGAGAAGGCGAACCGTGGGCCTTGGCGCAAGAGATCACAGCGGTTCCAGCGGCTTGCTTGGCTTCCGAGCAATGGCCGTTGGTCGCGCGACGGTAATGACACGACTGATCCGATGTAATGGATGCGCGCAGCTGCGCCTCTACCCTCAGCACGTCAGCCGCAGCCCTGCTTCCCGGTAAACCCGCGCTTTTTCGGCATCCGACCGCCGGATGCTTCCCCGGCGCGAACTATCGGGAGACGCGGACTGCGTAAACAGGGTGGCGCTGTCGGCGCGGCCATTCCTGACAAAATGGACCGTGACGCTGGCCCGCACCGTGGCATTCGCGATGACATTCGCAATCTGCCGTCAAACAAACAAAGTGACTGTCCTTTTGTGTGTTTTGTGTTTTTCAGACCCCTTTGGCCTTGCTTTTACGCAGGCGAATGCGTCTTGAGCCAGTCGCGCAAGGCGGCATTCATGCGTGTCTGCCAGCCTTTGCCGGTTGCCTTAAAGGCCTCAACGACCTCCGCGTCGTAGCGGACCGTCAGGGCCAGCTTGGTGTTTTCCGCCTTGGGGCGGCCACGGGAAAGCACCTTGCGCAGTACTGCAGCGCCTTCTTGTGCCGATACCGGCTGTTCGTTGATTTTCCATTCGCCCTGCTCGAAGAAGTCGTCCGTCAATTCCGGCGCGTCGTCCGGGTCAATCCAGGGCTTAGGCAAATTTTGTGTTTTCGCGTTCATTGGCTTTCCTCATGCTGATGATGCGGCGTGCCTCGCCGCGCGGCGTCCAGACCACGACCACCATTCGGCTATCAAGCACTCCGGCAGTAATGAATCGTGGCTCACCATAATCAAAGCGGGCATCTTCCGCAGTCACATTCACTCCAGCGAACACCTCGTCTGCCCGAGCGAAATCCAGCCCACGTTCCATAAGTGTCTTTTCGCGCTTGTCTGGGTCGAACTCGATTTGCATGCCAATTATTGTAGTTACGCTATATAGCCAAGTCAAGCCAAAACAAAGTGGGTGTCCTTTTGTTTATGGTGGCAGGTCGGCTATCGGAAACCGAAGCCGGCAGAAACGAGCAGGCCGAGAGCGATAGCGCGCATAGCGGAACGATGCAGGCCCACGAGTGCCGCATTTACGTCTCGATGAACCCTATCTGCTGCGGCTTTCCGTTCTCATACATCCCGGTATCGACCACCGAGTGGAGCCAATAATCCGCCCTGCCCGTATCGAGCGTGTAGGGACGGGAGCCATAGACCGCGAACCGACTATCGAAATCCCGTTGCGACAGCCGGTACTGGCTTGCCAGGTTCTTCCGCACCGCAAGCTGTTGCGCATTGCCGAGCGTATGAGGCGCATCCAGCGGCAGCGGCATCCTTCCCGTATTCCGCAGATACGAACCCGCCACTTCGAGTTTGCCGCCGTGCAGGTATTCCGAACGACTTCCGCGAGCAACGCGCACGAAGCCGTCTTCAAAATCGATGGCGGCGCTATTCAGCCCGACGTTTGGCGAAACTGCAGCGCTCAGGAGGCGCCCCCTTGCGACGTCGAACGCCACCTTGTGATCGATCATGCCGGCCTCGACGCCGGCCTTGATCCAAGCCACGACCAGCGCATTGCGATCCTGCCGCTGGCGATCCTCGAATTCTCGGCGCATCTGTCGTTCCCGGTAGCGGACAAGCGTTTCGCGGGCGCGCATCAGCTCTGCGTCGGTGCTTCTCTGTCGCTCGCGTACCTGGACATGGGCGCTGAGCAGTCCGAAGACCATGAAAGCTGGATTTAAGACCAGCCCCCAAAAACCCTGGTCGGTGTAATGGTTATATCAAAAGACAGCAACACGCAACCGCTGCTGCTTACAAAAACAGTGAATATTCGGAGTCACTGTCCGAATATTCACATACACTTAGCACCATGATTCTACGAACCCATCATCTTGAGTTACTCAGGCGGCAGCTTTCCAATTTTCCGGTGGTTGCGATACTGGGCGCCCGACAGGTTGGCAAAACAACG
>JBAQRB010000167.1:0-4494 GCA_049295655.1 Rhodocyclaceae bacterium | reverse complement strand
ACTTCTCGTCGAACCACTTGCCCTTGTAGTGGCCCGCAGCACAGGCAAAAATGCCTTCGACTTCCCAGTAGTCGCGCGGCTTGAACTTGCGGATCTTGTCCTCGCGTTCGACCATCAGCGCGAGGGTCGGCGTCTGCACGCGGCCGACCGTCGTCAGGTGGAAGCCGCCGGTCTTCGAATTGAAGGCCGTCATCGCGCGCGTGCCGTTGATGCCGACCAGCCAGTCGGACTCGGAGCGGCAGACCGCCGCATCGGCGAGGCCCTGCATCTCGCTACCGGCGCGCAGGTGCGCGAAGCCGTCCTTGATCGCCTGCTGCGTCATCGACTGCAGCCACAGGCGTTCGACGGGCTTGCCGCTCTTCGCGTGCTGGGCGATGTAATTGAAGATCAATTCACCTTCGCGGCCCGCGTCGCAGGCATTGACGAGGCTGCTGACGTCCTTGCGCTTGATCAGCTTGGTCAGCAACTTGAGCCGCGATTCGGACTTTTCGATTGGCTTCAGGGCGAAATGCGGCGGGATGACCGGCAGGTGCGCGAACGACCATTTGCCGCGTTTGACCTCGTATTCTTCGGGGCAGGCCAGTTCGAGCAGGTGGCCGACCGCCGACGAGAGAACGCAGTCGTCGCTCTCGAAGTAGTCGTCGTGCTTGGTGAAGCCGCCCAGGGCGCGCGCGATGTCGGCGGCGACGGAGGGTTTTTCGGCAATGATCAGCTTTTTGCTCATGGTGTGTTTTCGAGCCCGGGAGAATGGCGAAAGGGGTGGCAAAAGGATGGTCGAACGGCACCGTGTTGCGGGGCATGATAAGAGTACTGGGCGGCGCTTGGCAAGCGGCGACGCAGGAAGTATCGGCAATGCGCCAAGATTGAATGAGGCTGGCGCCGATCTTCGCGGCGCCGGGCGTCAGCGCCGGATGCCGGAAACGGTGCCGTTTCAGTGAAACAGTTCGGGGTCGGCGTCGTAGAGCAGTTCTTCGACGATCAGCGGCTCGAGATCCTGCTCGCGGCTCCACAGCACCATCAGGACGATGATCTTGAACTTGGAGAGCGGCACCGGATCGTCGTCGAGCGACATGCCGCGTTCGACGACCAGTTCGCGCAAGGCCGGGGTGATGACGCCGGCGAGCTCGAGAAAAACGATGAAGTTGAGGCAGTCGACGCCGAGCTTCTGCTGTTCGTCGGCGGTGTAGATGCGTAGCGAGCGCCGGTCGCTGGAGAACTCGGCGACCCGCGCCGTCTTCAAGCCATCGAGCCAGTCGAGGGCGACCGAAATCTCGCCTTCCTCGAAGCCGACGGCCGTCAGCTTGCGCGCCAAGGCATCGGCCTTCGGGTGCGCCGTGAAGTCGTGATAGTTTTCGAACAGGTAGACGAGGATATCGATCATGTGGATGCGGGACGTTCAGTCAGCAGGCAATTGTTGGTAACGGCCACCGGGCAGGCTGGCAACCCGACCATCGAGTTCCAAGTGCAACAGCATCACGGAAAGCGCTTCGGCCGTCAAGCCAGATCGGCTGCCAAGCTCGTCCACTCCGCAGGGGTCGAAGCCCATTGCGGCAAGCAGCGAATTTTCGCCGTTACCGCTGCTCGCCGGGCTGGCCGCTGGCGTTGTGCCGGGCGTTCCCCAGCGCAGTTCCTCGAGAACGTCCTGAGCCGTTTCGACCAGCTTGGCGCCCTGTTTGATCAGTTGGTGGCTGCCGCGTGACTGCGGCGAATGAATCGAGCCGGGTATCGCAAAAACCTCCCGGCCCTGCTCCGCGGCAAGTCGGGCGGTGATCAGCGAGCCGCTCTCGACCGCGGCTTCGATCACCAGGACGCCGCGTGAAAAGCCGGAAATCAGGCGGTTGCGGCGCGGGAAATTGGCCGCGCAGACCGGGGTGGCGAGCGGGAATTCGGAGATGATCGTTCCCTTGCCGCCGATTTCCCTCGCCAGTTCATGGTTGCGCGCCGGGTAAATGCGGTCGATGCCGGTGCCGATAAAGGCCACCGTGTCGCCGCCGGCAGCAAGCGCCCCCCGATGCGCGGCGCCGTCGATGCCGAGGGCGAGTCCGCTGGCGATCACCAGCCCGGCGTCGGCCAGCGCGGCGGCAAAGCGCTCGGCATTGTGCAGCCCTTGTGGCGTTGCGTTGCGGCTGCCGACGATGGCCAGTGCCGGACGGTTGAGCAGATTGAGGCGTCCGCGGACGTAGAGCAAGGCCGGTGGATCGGGGATTTCGAGCAGGTTTTGCGGATAGTCGGGATCGGCGAGCGTCAGGAGGTGTTGACCGGCGGCGCCCGACCAGTCGAGTGCGGCTGAAACGGCGGCGCTATTGTCGGTGTCGAGCAGCAGGCCGGTGGCCTTGTCGCCGATGACGTCGCGCAGCGTGCTGCGCCGTGTGCCGAAGATTGCCTCGGGCAGCCCGAAGGCGGCGAGCAGCTTGCGTTGCGTCTGGCCGCCGATGCCGGGGATCAGCGTCAATCGCAGCCAGGCGGCGAGCGACTCGGTATCGTTCATGCCTCAGGGCGTGCGGACATGGTCATTGACCACGACAGGGCCTTCCGACTGCATGATCAGGGCGTAGGACAGGCGCTCGAAGGTGCGGAAGATGAAAACCAGCCCGTAGCGCTGCTCCGGTACCTTGACCCGTTCCTGCCGGCCGTCTTCGTCGCGCTGGATCACGGTGCGGTTGCGCTGCAGCGCCAGAACGTGTCCGACTTCGATGCCGTTGCTGCTGCCCTGGTTCAGCGAGACGATCGAGAACTTGCCGGCTTCATTGACGCCGCCGTAGATCGAGACGATCCGGCCGTCGATCGCCTGTTCCGGACGGTGCGGAACATAATTGAACAGCTGGGGAGGAACCGCCGGCAGCAGACGATCGCCACGGCCGATTTCTTCCTTCGCCGAGATGACCTCGAAAGTTGCCGGGTCGCCGGGTTCGACTTGCTGCGCGGTACCCAGGTAATAGGCTTCGTAGCCGAGTATTTCCTTGCTTTCCGGATCCGGCATGGCCCGACCCTTGCGATAGATTTGCCATTTTTTCTGCTGCGGATTGGCGTTGGCGACATAGGCCAGATCGCCGGTCGCCAGGAAAACGCGGTCCTGGGGCGTTGCAATGATGCGTGCCGCCGTGTCGAGTTCGCCGGCTTCGACGACCAGTGGGGCCGCCAGGAAGGGAGCGATCACATTCGGTGAAATGCTGGGAATGGCCTGCTTGAGCTGTTCCGAATAAATCCGGGGCTCGAGTCGGGCGGTCTGTACGCTGAGGCGCGGTACGCCGTCGGCGTCGCGATCGAGGACGATCAGGTCGCCCGGGAAAATGCGATGCGGATTCCTGATCTGCTCGCGGTTCATGCGCCAGATTTCCGGCCAGCGCCACGGCTCCTTGAGGAACTTGCCGGCAATCCCCCACAGCGTGTCGCCGGGTACCACGATGTGGCGCTCCGGGGCGTTGCCGGCCAGGTTGAGCGGTGTTTCGGTCGCGCTGCACAGTGTTGCAGCCATCGCCAGAATGAGCGCGGATAGAATGCGGATCATCGTGTTATCCTCATGCGAGCGGTCGGCAATACCCCGCAGTGTGGCGGCGGGAACCCCCGGTTCGGGTGTGGGTCAATGTGCTACTGACCTGATTTACTGCCAAGCGCTTTGTCGCTGTTTTGGCGTAGAATGCGAAAGTCGGTTGCCAGTTTTGTGTCGTTTTTCAAGACATTGCGCTCGATTCTGCACGTAATTACTTCTTCGATCAAGCTTTATTATGCCTCTACTACCAATACTCCGCTTTCCCGATCCGCGCCTGAAAAAAATCGCGGCACCGGTCGAAAAAATTGACGACAGCATTCGTTGTCTGGCACGCGACATGGCCGAAACGATGTACGAGGCACCCGGCATCGGGCTGGCCGCGACACAGGTTGACGTGCATAAGCGGGTGATCGTCATCGATGCCTCCGAAACCAAGGATCAGTTGCTGGTCTTGATCAATCCGGAAATCACCGAACGGGACGGCCTGCAGGTCGGCGAGGAAGGTTGCCTGTCGGTGCCCGGCATCTATGACAAGGTCGAACGTGCCGAACACGTCGTCGTGCGCTACCTCGATCTCGACGCCAAGGTGCAGACGGTGGCGGCCGAAGGCTTGCTGGCCGTTTGCATTCAGCACGAAATCGATCACCTGCAGGGTAAGGTTTTTGTCGATCACCTCTCGCAACTCAAGCAGGTGCGCATCAAGGCCAAGCTTGCCAAGCAGGCACGGATTACTGCATGAAGCTGATTTTTGCCGGCACGCCGGAGTTTGCCGCCGAGGCTTTGCGCGCCATTGTTGACGCCGGGCATCAGGTGGCCTTGGTCCTGACCCAGCCCGATCGTCCGGCCGGCCGCGGCATGGCGATGCACGCTTCGCCGGTCAAGCAGCAGGCGCTGGCTGCCGGGATCGAGGTTTTTCAGCCGCTGACGCTGAAGGATGCGGCGACCCAGGCGTACCTGAAGGCGGTCGATGCCGACCTGATGGTGGTTGCGGCCTATGGCCTGAT
>JBAQRB010000166.1:0-3101 GCA_049295655.1 Rhodocyclaceae bacterium | reverse complement strand
TGCCCGAACGACTGTCGCCGGCCCCTGCCGGCAGCGTGCCCCGGCGCGACGAACTCATCGGGCTCAGGCGCGGATCATTTTCCGTACCCGACCAGAACTCGTTCGGCACCTGCGCCGGAGGCGCCATGCCGCGCACCAGACGCGGCGTGATCGAGAGGATGAGTTCGGTCTTGTCCCGGGTATCCTTCTGGCTCGCGAAAAGGCGGCCCAGCACCGGCAGGTCGCCGAGTCCGGGCACGCGGTTCGCCACCTGGATATCCTGGTCGTTGATCAGCCCACCGAGGATCTGCGTCTCGCCATCCTTCAGGCGCAGCACCGTCGAGGCGTTGCGGCCGCCGATCTGGTACGACGTGGTGCCGGATTTGCTGATGATTTCCTTGGTCACCGAACTGACCTCGAGTGCCAGCTTGATCGATATTTCATCATTGGGAAAAATCGTCGGTTCGACCTCGAGCTTGAGGCCGACATCGACGTACTGGACATTTTCCGAAACGAACCCGGTCGACGTCGAGGTGGTGGTGATCACCGGCACCCGGTCACCGATACGGATCAGCGCCTTCTCCTTGTTGTGGGTCCGGATACGCGGGTTGGCGAGCAGATTGGTATCACCGACCTGGCGTTGCAGGTTGATCACTGCCGGCGAAATCGCTGCCCCGGTGCGACTGGCATCGATCGTGTTCAGGTCGCGCAAGGTCAGTTGCGTACCGCTCGACGGCAAGGGTGTCAGCGTCAGCTGGTCGGGAAAGCGGATGCCCAGATTCAGGAGCCGCGAACGCTGCACTTCGAGCACCTCGACTTCAAGCATGACCTCCGGCTCGGCGACGTCCTGCGTCGTCACCAGCCGTTCGGCGAGCTGGATCATTGATGCCGTATCGCGCATGATCAGCAGGTTGAGCTTGTCGTCGGCAAAGAGATTTTTGGCCTTGAGCACCGTCTTCAGCATGTTCATCACCTGCTTGGCCTCGGCATTGGCAAGGAAGAAGCTTTTAACGATCAGGTCCTGATTGTCGCTTTGCTTCGCCGCCGTATCCGGATAGATCAACACGGTGGTTTCGGTCAGAATGCGTTTTCTCAGCTGATTGGTGCTCAGCATCACGTCGAGCGCATCCTCGACCGATACCTGGCGCAGAAAAATGGTGACGGTGAGACCGGGTGGAACATCCTTGTCGAGAATGAAATTCAGCCCGCTGTGCCGTGACAATGCCTCCAGGACCTGTTTGAAGCTGGTATCGACGAATTCAAGCGTCACCGGTTTGCGGAAGCTCTTGCGCAGCGTCGGGGCGATGGTCTGGTCGCGCCCGGATTTTTCCTCGATCTGCCGGCGCAGGGCCAGCGCTTCGGCATGACGGGAGTTTTCCTGCAGCACCAGGGCGAGCTTCTGTTCAGCCATCTCCGGATTGTCGGCGGCAAGCAGCGCATTCGCTTCGAGCAGCAACAGGGCATGGCGGCGCCCCTGCTTGATCTCGGCCAGCCCGGCAAGCGCCTGACCATTGTCCCGATCGAAGTTCAGGACGCGAAGATAAAGCGCCTCGGACTCATCGAAACGCCCCGCTGATTTCTCGCGCTGGGCGTCGGTCAGCAAGCCGCCGACCAGTTGTGCCCGCGTATTCATCAAATGAATGCGGAACTCACGGTTTTCCGGCGCCTCGCGGTTGGCTTGCTCAAGTTTGGCCAAGGCATCTTCCAGCCGTCCCTGATTGGCCATCTCCAGGCCCTGCTGATGTGCCACATTGCCGGCACAACCGGACAGCAAGAGGAAGGCCATCGACCAGCCTCGCCGGAATCTTGTACGCAAAGATAACTTCATCATGATGAATCGCGCCCCACGGAAATTGACTGGCGGACCTTCAACGGCTTGTACATGAAATAGAGCTTGTCACCCTCGTGTTTTTCAACGAGGTAGTTTTTACCGATCGCATCCCCGACGCTGACCGAAATCACCCGCTCGCCGTGCGCCAGCAGAAAGACAAGCTGCTCACCCGGTTCGCTGATCTTCCCGAGGAAGCGGAAAGGAAGCGCCGGCGCCTGCGGTCGTGGCGGGGGAACAGGAATGGTCTCGACAGGCGGCGCCGGCGGTGGCAGCGGCTCCCAGGTTCTGACCGCGAAGATATCGACTGCTGGCCGAGCCGCATCCGCTGCCGCACTTTGCACCTCGACGGCCGCCGTGTTCGAGCCTGCCGGCACGACGGGGGTCTGCGTCGGTGCTGGCGCAAGGGGCTGGCCGAGCCCCTGCGCAAAACGGAAGACGATCAACGCGACCAGCAGCAGCCACAGGAGCGGGCGCCGGAAATCCTCGAGTGCGGGCAACGATTTCATGGTGCAGGCGCCAAGGGATAAGAGAGCCGGATGGTCGCTTCGACCTGGGGGTCGCTGGCCTGCCGCCGTTTGAAGCTCAACTCGTCGAGCGAAGGCCCCCCCTTCAGCAGCAGGTCGCGCAGATAGGCGCGCAGCAACGGATAGCCGGCCACGAGGGGCAGGCTGACTTCCATCCGGCGCTGCCCGTCCCGCTCGCTCAGGGCATACGAGGCACGATCGATCACGATGCCACGCTGCTCGGCCAGCAAGTTCAGTTCCTTCAGCAATTCGGGAAGCGCCGTGAGGGGCCGAAGCGCTTCACTGGCCGCGAGACGATCCGCCCCCTCGCCTTCGCCCGCGCCCGGCGGGCCGGCCACGGCCAGCAACTGCGCTGCCTCCTGCTGCAGATTCACCAACTCGGCCTGCGCCGGCGCAATGCTGCCCAGATAGAACGACAGGCAGAAAAGCATCAGCCCCAACCCGACGATGCCCGGCATGCCGAGACGATCAAGCGACGGAATCCTCATCGCGCAGCCTCCCGCCATCTGGCCTGCAGCGCGAAGCGCACGGGAAGATTGGGGTTTTCCCTGACAATTTCATGCTTGACCAGATGCACATCGGCGAACACGCTCGCCGCTTGCAGACGCTCCACGTAATCGAGGGAGGCGCCAAGATTGCTGGCCTCTCCGACAAGCGATACGTCACGGGAGCCTGGTTCGAGGCTGAGCAGGGTGACCGAATCGTTGCTGGCGTTTTCGAGCAGGAGCAGCAGCGCTTCCCAGCGGGCGGCGGAAGGCGACGACAAG
>JBAQRB010000165.1:0-7685 GCA_049295655.1 Rhodocyclaceae bacterium | reverse complement strand
AGCCTGGCTGGAGCCAGGCAAGCCGACGCAACGCCGCGATGCGCCCGCACAGAAACCGTCCCGAAGGGTTGATGCGAGGAGGCAGCGTCTGCGTCGTTGCACGCCTTGCCCGCACCCCGGTGCGGGCAGCAGCGCGCGCCTCGCATCCACTGCCCCCTCGCAACAACGCGCTCCACGAAATATAGGTCAACACACCCTCGCCTATTTGCGGCGAAAAACCAGATCCCAGACGCCGTGCCCGAGGCGCAAGCCGCGCTGCTCGAACTTGGTGAGCGGCCGGTATTCCGGGCGCGGCGCATAGTCAGTGACCGTATTCTCGAGCAGGGGTTCGGCCGACAGCACTTCGAGCATCTGCTCGGCGTAATTTTCCCAGTCGGTGGCGCAATGAATGTAGCCGCCGGTCCGCAGGCGGCTGGCAAGCAGCGCGACGAGCGCCGGCTGGATCAGGCGCCGCTTGTGATGGCGCGCCTTCGGCCACGGATCGGCAAAGAAGATATGCGCGCCGGACAGGGTGCCGGGAAGGATCATGTCGCGCAGCACTTCGACGGCATCGTGCTGGACGATGCGCTGGTTGGTCAGCCCGCCTTCGGCGACCAGCTTGCACAGGCTGCCGACGCCCGGCGTATGCACCTCGATGCCAAGATAGTCGTTCTGCGGATTGGCGGCGGCAATCGCCGCCGAGGTCTCGCCCATGCCGAAACCGATTTCGAGGATTTTCGGTGCGCTGCGGCCGAATACCGTATCCAGGTCGTGCGGCGCGGCGACGTAAGGCACGCCGATCTTTTCCATCATCTCGTCGTGATAGCGCTGCTGCGCATTCGAGACGCGCCCCTGGCGCAGCACGAAGCTGCGGATGTGGCCGTGAGTGTTGGCAACCTCGCTGGCAGCCTCGTCGTCCGTATCGACGTTTTCCCGGCTTTCCGTATTTTCGTCCATGCTCACGAACCGATCAGGCCGCTGGTCGGCGAGGACGGATCGGCCGAATAGAATTTGCGCGGCATGCGGCCGGCGAGAAAGGCTTCGCGCCCGGCCTCGACCGCCTTTTTCATTGCGCTGGCCATCAGCAGCGGATCCTTGGCGTGTGCGATGGCGGTATTCATCAAGACACCGTCGCAACCAAGCTCCATGGCAATCGCCGCATCGGACGCCGTACCGACGCCGGCATCGACGAGTACCGGCACCTTGGCGTTGTCGATGATCAGGCGCAGGTTCCAGGGGTTGACGATGCCCATCCCCGAACCGATCAGCGAAGCGAGCGGCATGATGGCGACGCAGCCGATTTCTTCGAGCATTCTGGCCTGGATCGGATCGTCGGCGCAGTAGACCATCACCTCGAAGCCTTCCCTGACCAGCGTTTCTGCGGCTTTCAGCGTTTCCGGCATGTTCGGGAAAAGGTTGGTCGGGTCGCCGAGCACTTCGAGCTTGCACAGCGCATGGCCGTCGAGCAGCTCGCGTGCCAGGCGCAGCGTGCGCACCGCATCGTCGGCCGTATAGCAGCCGGCGGTATTCGGCAGGATGGTGAATTGCGACGGCGGCAGTGCGTCGAGCAGGTTCGGCTCGCCGGCGTTCTGGCCGATATTGGTGCGGCGGATGGCCACCGTCACGATCTCGGCACCCGACGCGTCAATCGCAGCGCGCGTCTGGGCGAAGTCGCGGTACTTCCCGGTACCGACCAGAAGGCGGGAACGATAGGCCTTGCCGGCTATCGTCAGGCTGGGGGTGTTTGCGTTCATCGTACTTTCAGTCTGAAATCAGGTTCAGCCGCCGCCCACTGCAACGACAATCTCGATGCGATCGCCTGCGGCCAGAACGACTTCGCCGTGGCGACCGCGCGGCACGATCTCGCCGTTGCGTTCGACAGCAATGCGCTTGCCGGTGTAGCCGAGCGCCGCAACCAGTTCGGCAACGGTCTGGGAATCGGGGAGTTGGCGGGCTTCGCCGTTGATGATGAGTTCCATTAGACCGCGAAGTCTACCATGACCGACACCCGGGTTCGCGTCGCCACAATCACGCCTTCGCCGTTGACTCAAGCACTTTCATGGCTGCCCGCACACGCGGCATCGCGACCGGCGACGCCCCCTCTCCTGCACACCCTGAAAGCATGTAAAATATGCCTTTAGTCATAGTATAAAAATACGCCGATCGGCGCATACAAAACACAGGCAACCGTATAAAAACCTGAGGGGGTAGGCAGAATGAAGCAGCTGACTGGATCTTGCGGCATCGTGATTGCACCACAAGAGGAGAGCAAATCTGCCTTGCCGGCCGCCAGCATCATCGCAGCCCTCTTGACGGCCGCCTTTTCGAGCATGGCGACGGCGGAAGATACGCTCTCCCTCACCCCCCTTGAAGTACGCGCCAGCAGGACCGGGCAGGGACTGCTCAACCCGGAAGATGCCCCCCGCGCCCGCAGCTCGGTGACCCAGGAGGCCATCGAACAGCGCAGCGCACTGAGCAACCCCTTCCAACTGATCGACCTGCTGCCTGGCGTAAACACCTTCAGCTACGACGCCAGCGGACTCTTCGGCGGCGGACTGCGCTTGCGCGGCTT
The DNA here is from genome assembly GCA_049295655.1 of Rhodocyclaceae bacterium. Lineage (GTDB taxonomy): Bacteria > Pseudomonadota > Gammaproteobacteria > Burkholderiales > Rhodocyclaceae > CAJBIL01. Next base: position 5,134 of record JBAQRB010000165.1, on the reverse strand, counting down.
CAGCAGCGAACAACTGGGCTTCACGATCGACGGCGCACCGATCAACGACGCCGGCAACTTCGCGGTCTATCCGCAGGAGATGACCGACCCCGAAAACCTGCAGGAAATCCAGGTCACCCAGGGATCGTCCGAAGCCGACTCGCCGCATCTCGGCGCCATCGGCGGCAGCATCGGCATGATCACCACCCAGCCGACCGATCAGACACGCCTGCGCCTGCAGCAGACATTCGGCACAAACAACGCCCGCAAGACTTTCGTTCGCGCCGACACCGGCTATCTGGCCGACGGGATGTTCAAGTCCTTCATCTCCTACTCGCGCGCAGAAGCCGACAAATGGAAGGGGGAAGGCAAGGCCGACCGTGAACACGTCGATTTCAAGGGCGTGCTGAACCTTTCGCCGGGCAATTCGATCAGTGCGGGATTGCTCTGGAACAAGATGGCCAACCACAACCTGCGTACGCTGACGCAGGCTGAAATGAGCAGCCTCGGCCGCACTGCCGATTTCGGCAACGTCGCGCCGCAGCATCTGACGCCGGTCAATGGCACGGCGCAAGTGGAAAACCGGCCGACCGACCTCTACAACAATTTCAACAAGAACCTGTTCGAGAACTATCTCGTCACGCTGAAAGGCAATTTTCAGCTCTCGCCCAAGCTGCGCCTCGATGTCGAACCCTATTACTGGTACGGCTACGGCTACGGCGGCAACCAGTTGCAGACGCTCGGCGAGAGCAGTGCGGGCAACCGCCTGGGCGGCGGAATCCGCGACATCAACGGCGACGGCGACACGCGCGATACGCTGATGGTCTATAGCACCAACGTGATCAAGACCACGCGCCCAGGCATCACCCTGCGCCTGACCGCGCAGATCGACCAGCACCGCTTGATGACCGGCTACTGGATCGACTATGCCCGCGAACGGCGCACCAACCCGGCCGTCGCCTTCGACAACGGGGGCAATATTGGCGATGCCTGGCTGAAGGACGCTTCGGGCTATCTGCTGCGCCAGGACGGTTCGGCCTATCAGGGCCGCGACTGGCTGACGGTCAGCACCAGCCAGTCGGTTTTCCTGCAGGACAATATCGCCCTGACCGACCGCCTGAACGTGCAACTCGGGATTCGCCGCAGCAGTATCCGGCGCGACTTCACCAACTATGCGCACGACCGCACGGACGGCGGCGCCGATTACTCGATTCGTGGCGATTTCGCAAAAACCCTGCCCAGCCTCTCGGCCCGCTATCAACTCGACAGTACGCAACAGCTTTTCTTCAACGTCGCCGAAAATTTCAGTGCGCCGGCCTCGAACATTTACGGCAAGCTGCTCACCGGCGGCACCTTCGTCGGCGGCGTGCTGACCGGGCAGACCCTGAAACCGGTCAACGTCAAGGCGGAGAACTCGACCAACTGGGACTTGGGCTACCGCTACACCGGCAACCGCTTCAGCGCCTCGGGTTCGCTCTTCTACATCGACTACCGGAACCGGATTGCCGTCGCCTACGACCCCGTGAACAACCAGAGTAGCGACTACAACGTCGGCGACTCGACGACGCACGGCGCCGAGCTCGAATCGGCCTGGCGCTTCCTGCCGAACTGGAGCGTTTACGGCTCGCTGACCTACACCCGCAGCCGTCTGAACAGCAATCTGCAGACCGGCGCCGGTACTTTTGAAGCAACCGCCGGCCAGCAATTCCCCGACACGCCGAACTGGATGGCCGGCGCTGCGCTGCAATATCGCCAGGGTCCGTGGACCAGCAGCCTGTCGGCCAAACATACCGGCTCCCGCTACTCGACGCTGGTCAATGACGAGTCGGTCGGCGCCTTCACGCTGGTCAATTTCGACACCACCTATCGCCTGCCATCGACCGCGCTGTTCCACAACCCGTTGCTGCGCCTGAATATCTACAACGTGTTCGACACGAACTACCTGTACCTCAACGCCAGCAGCGGCGCCAGCTTCACCACCCGCGCGCAGGGCGCCGGCGGCAGCGCGCCGTCGTATTTTGTCGGCGCACCGCGCACCGTCAGCATGATGATCGCATCCGACTTCTGAGTTTCTGAGACAATGCGGAACAACCACCCCGCCCGGAGTCCGGATCATCACGATGGCGCACCAACCCCGAAGCCTCCGCTGCCTGCGGGCACTGTGCGCCACGCTTGCCATGTTCGCGGGCCTGCTGCACCCGACCGACGAAGCCCTGGCCAGCGAACACCCTGACCTGCGCTTCGAGCGCGTTGCCGGCCTCGAAGCGGACAACCCCAGCGCATTCCTGCAGGACCGGCAAGGCTTCGTCTGGACGGCATCGAGCACCGGCCTCTACCGTCACGACGGCTACCGCACGATACATTACCGGCACAACGCGACCGTCCCGGGCAGTCTGCCGTCAAATTCGGCTCAAGCGCTGTTCGAGGACAAAAATGGCCGAATCTGGGTCGGCACCCACAGCGGGCTCGTGCGGTTTGAAGCGCAGAGCGGCCAGTTCACGCTCTTTGCCCCGCCACCGTCCTCCGACGGCAACCTGCAGAACCGGCTGACCAGAGACATCACCGGCGATGGACACGACGGTATGTGGCTGGCAACACGGGCAGGACTGCTGCACTTCAACCCGGGAAACCAGCAGTTCACCAGCTATCGGCACGATCCGGCGCGAACCGGCAGCCTTCCCAGCGACAATGTTTCGGTACTGGCACGCGATGCACGGGAGGGACTCTGGGTGGCGACCTGGCCGACCGGGCTGGCCTACCTGAGCAAAGGCAGTACGCAGTTCGAGCGCTATCAACTGGATGACGCCAGCGGCACACAGAAACGGCAGCACAACGTCCGCGCCATGCATGTCGATCAACGGCAACGCCTGTGGATCGGTACCAACAGCAGCCTGTACCTCTGGCAGGCCGGAACGCCCTGGGCCAGCAGGAAGAAGCTTTCCCCGCCGCCGGGCAGCAGCAATTTCCGGGTCTTCAGCATTTACGAAGACAGCGCAGGAAATATCTGGATCGGCACGCAGCAAGCGGGGCTGCTGCTCTGGGACGACAAACAGCAAACGCTTGTAAGCTACACCCACCGCACCGACGACGCCCACAGCCTGCCCAACAACGCGGTCAGTGCGCTTCTCGTCGACCGCACGCAGACGCTCTGGGTCGGCACCCAGGGAGGCGGAATCAGCCGCAGCGACCTGGCCAGCAATGGCATCGCGCGGATCCTGCCGCAGTACATCGCCCCCGAGCATTTCAAGGCCGGGAATCTTGTCTTCAGCATCAGCGAGGACAGTCCGGGCAAGCTCTGGCTCGGCGGCGTCGGCGGCCTCGCGCTGATCAACCTCGCTGAACGCAAGCTGGTGCGCAGCCTCACCCACAAACTAGGGCAAGCCGAAGGACTGTCGAGCAACGAGATATTTCACCTCTACCGGCAAGCCAATCGAACGCTCTGGATCGCCACCAGCGCAGGACTCGGCCGGCTTGACCCGGACAATGGCCAGTTGCAGACAACCTTTTTTGAAGGCCGGGGAAACAACTCGATCAACAAAATTGCGCCAGGTCGCGACGGAATCCTCTGGCTGGCCACCGCGGGCGGAATCATCCGCTATGCGCCAAAGGAAGGCAGCTTCCAGAGCTTCAGCCATGCCCCGGGCGATCCTTACAGCCTTGGCCCCGGATCGAACTCAGCGCTTCTCGAGGATCGTGCAGGCAACCTCTGGGTTGGCGGCGGCAGGGAATCCGGTGCGCGCGGCCTGGCGGTTCTTGAAAGGGGAAGCCGGCAATTCCAGCACTACCGGCACGATCCCGAGGACAAAAACAGCCTGAGCAGCGATATCGTGACCAGCATTCACGAGGATGCGCGAGGCGACATCTGGCTTGGTACGCCAAACGGTCTAAATCACGCCACTCGCGCCACGAACGGCAGCATCCACTTCACGCGCTACGCGACAGGCAGCCACATCTCAGCAATCCAATCCGATCTGGCCAACAACATCTGGGCCAGCACGCCGTCCGGACTGTCCAAATTCGATCCAAAAACCGGGAAAACGACGAATTACACGGCCAGCGCAGGCAGAAGCGAAGATACGTCGATTGAAGGCGCAAGCTTTCGCGGCAAGGATGGAACGCTTTATTTTGGCAGCATCAATGGTTTCAGCATCGTCAAAGCGCAGGCCATTCGGGAAAACACCAACCCGCCCCAGGTGGCGATCACCGACATCAGCGTTTTCAACCAATCGCTTCTGGGCAGCCCAGCGACTGCCGACGTCACGCTCGAAGGCGCGGTGACCGAGCCGCAACGGCTCAAACTCGCCGCAAAGGCGTCGGTCTTTTCACTTGAATTCTCGGCACTGCACTATGCCGACCCCGCACGCAACCGTTTCGCCTTCCGCCTCGACGGATTCGACCACGACTGGCAGGAACGCAGCGCCGAGCATCGGATCGCCACGTACACCAACCTTGACCCTGGCCAGTATCTTTTCCGGCTCAAGGCCGCCAGCAAGGATGGCGTCTGGAGCGCCAGCGAACTGCAGCTGCCGATCACCATCACGCCGCCATTCTGGAAAAAAAAATCTTTCCAGTTCATGCTGATGCTCTGCCTGATCATCCTGGTCATTCTCATTTATAACTGGCGCGTTCGACGGCTGACACAAAACCAGGCACTCCTTGAAAAGCTCGTTGCCGAGCGCACCAGCCAACTGGTCGACAAGGAACGTGCCAAGACGCGCTTCCTCGCCTCGGCAAGCCATGATCTGCGCCAACCCATCCAGGCCATCACCCTGTTCCTCGGCGTGCTGAAGCACAGCGGCCTGAAGGACGAGCAGAAAAATACGGTGCGCCATCTCGATGCATCGGTCGCGGCCTTACGGGGGCTGCTCGACTCGCTGCTCGATGTCTCAAAACTCGACGCCGGAGCAATCGTTCCCCACTGCCAGGCGATCTCGCTGAACAGCCTGATGGAAGCGCTGACGCTCGAACTCAGTCCGCTCGCACTGGAAAAGAATCTCCGTTTCAAGTTTTTCTGCCCGCACCGGGAAATCACCCTGAACACCGACCCGCAGCTGCTCAAGGTCGCGCTGCTCAACCTGATATCGAATGCCATCAACTATACGGAAAGCGGCGGCCTGCTCTTTGCCGCACGCCTGCGCGGCGAACAGGTCAGCAT
>JBAQRB010000164.1:0-31698 GCA_049295655.1 Rhodocyclaceae bacterium | reverse complement strand
ATGCTGACCGCACACCTCACTTCCGAACCGCTGGTTTTTGTCGACCTTGAAACGACCGGGGCAAATTTTGCAAACGATCGGATCATCGAGATCGGCCTGGTCGAGGTTGACGCGGATGGCGCCCGCGAATGGAGCACGCTGGTCGATCCGCAGACCGATGTTTCGGGATTCATCACCGGACTGACCGGAATCGATACGGCAATGGTTTCGTCTGCGCCGAAATTCGAGGAAGTCGCCGCGCTGGTTGCCGAGAAGCTGCGGGGTCGCCTGTTTATCGCACACAATGCGCGTTTTGATTACACCTTCCTCAAGCGCGAGTTCAAGCGCCTTGGCATCGATTTCAGGGCAACGACGCTGTGCACGGTGAAACTGTCGCGCAAGCTGTTTCCTGCGCATCACCGGCACAATCTCGATACGCTGGTCGAACGCCACCATCTGAATGTCGATGGCGACCGCCATCGTGCACTGGCCGATGCCCGCGTGCTCTGGGATCTTTGGCAGTGCTGGCATCAGGAACTCCCGCGCGAAACGATCCGGCACGCCCTCGACACGATTGTTGGCCGCCCCGAACTGCCGCCGCAGCTCGATCCGGCAATTCTCGACGATCTGCCGGAGGCGCCGGGCGCCTACGCGATGTACGCAGAAGATACGGCTTTGTTGCTGGTCAAGCGCAGCAGCAATATCCGCCAGCAGGTATTGGCCCATTTTGCTCCGGCCTGCCGCGATACGGCGCTGGTACGCAATACCTGGCGGATCGAGTGGCGCGAGGCGGCTAGCGAGCTTGGTGCGCGGCTACACGAGATCGATTTCTCGCGCGCCATTCGCAAGCCGGCCGATGAGCTTTGTTCCTGGCAACTGGTCGAGCACGCTGAAGGCGATTTTCGGCCAAGGCTCGTCCATGCCAGCGATCTGGATTTCGGTACGACGGACGACCTGTTCGGACTCTACCTGAACCGGCGGGAGGCGATCCATGCCTTGCGCAAGCTCGCCGAAGCGCACCGTCTCTGCCACAAGCAGCTGGGACTTGGCGATGGCGCCGCGGGGAAAGCCTGTGTCGCCTACAAGCAGAAGGTCTGCCGTGGCGCGTGTATCGGCAAGGAAGCGCTTTCGCTGCACAGTGCGCGCCTGATGACCGCGCTGGCCAAATTCAAGCTCAAGGCTTGGCCTCACAACGGGCCGGTTGCGCTGGTCGAGCGCGACGAATTCGGCATGCGCGAAGACTTTCACCTCGTCGACCGCTGGCGCTATCTCGGGACGGCGCACAACGAACAGGCACTGTCTGGCTGTCTTGAAGGCGCGGCCCGGGCTCCTTTTGATCCGGATATTTACCGGATGCTCAATAAATTCATTCAGGCCGGCAAGGTCCGCATCGTTCCCCTGCCCGCCTCAGCGTGACGGCTCGGCAGTCCCCATTTTCCCGCTACGGCCTCCTGCCTTGCGTAAACGCTCGGCGATATCGGTGTTGTTTGTTTTGACCGCCCAGTCGAGCGCCGTTTCATCGCGCTCGGTGGCGATATTCGGGTCGGCTTCATGCTTGAGCAGGATGTCGACGGCTGCCTGATGGCCGTTGCGAACGGCGAGCAGCAAGGCGGTCGAGCCGTTTTCGGTTACGGCATTGATCTCGGCGCCACGCTTCAACAGATAGGCTGCGACGTCGGCGTGGCCGTTGAACGCTGCGTAAGCAAGCGGCGACCAGCCGTACATATTCACCTCGGCGCCGGCTTCGACCAGGCGCTGGACAAAAGGCAGCTTGCCGGTGAACGCGGCCGTGCGCAGCGCCGTATCGCCGTCACGGTTGCGGATATTGAGCCGGGCGCGACGCAGCAACAGCTGCTCAAGCAGATCGAGGTTGTTTTCGCGAACGGCGAGCATGACCAGCGTATTGCCGTGAATATCGACCGTGTTGACGTCCACACCCCGGTCCAGTAGCGCCACGGCGGCCGGGGTGTTGTCCGATTTCAGGGCGATCAGCATGTCTTCATAGACACCGGCAGCGGCCAGTCCGGGAAGTGTGGTCAGCATCGCGAGTGCGACAAGCTGCGACAGCGAGGTCTTGATTTTCATTGGCTAATTCTCATGCGAGCTTCGGGAAACAAACGGAAGAAATTGTCCGTGGTGGCCGCAACCACTTCCTCATAATCCAGACCGCGCAAGCGGGCGACCTCTTCGGCAACGTGCCGGACATAGCCAGGCTGATTGGTCTTGCCGCGATACGGCACCGGCGCCAGGTAAGGCGAATCGGTTTCGACCAGCAGGCGGTCGAGCGGAACGCGCCGCGCCACGTCCTTCACCAGCAGGGCGTTCTTGAAGGTGACGATACCCGACAGCGAAATGTGGAAACCCTGCGCCAGCGCGGCTTCGGCGACCTCCCAGCTTTCGGTGAAGCAGTGCATGATGCCGCCGACCTCCCCTGCACCCTCCTCCTGCATCAGGCGCAAGGTGTCGGCAGCCGAGTCGCGGGTGTGGATAACCAGCGGCTTGCCACTCTCGCGGGCGGCGCGGATGTGCGTCCGGAAGCGTTCGCGCTGCCACTCGGGTTTGTCCTTGTGCCAGTAGTAATCGAGCCCCGTCTCGCCGATCGCGATGACCCTGGGGTGGGTCGCCAGTTGCACGAGTTCGGCGACGCTCGGCTCGCGCGCCTCGGTCGTTTCGGGATGGACGCCGACCGAGGCGAGAATTTGCGGATGGGTCTCGGCCAGCGCCAGGACGCGCGGCAGATCCTCGAGGTTGACGCCGATGCAGACCGCACAGCCGACGCCGTTCTGCGCCATCAACTGGAGGATTTGTGGGAGATTTTCTGCGAGGTCGGGGAAATCGAGGTGGCAGTGGGAGTCTACGAGCATGAGACAGGCGTGGAACCGGCTAGATGGTGTGGGTCGGTCGGCTTGACTGCATCACGCCGCCCAGCAGGCCTTCGATCTTGCGGCGTGCCTCGATGCCGCTTTCGTCGCTCTTGAACTGGACGCCGATGCCCTGCGCCTTGCTGTTCTGGGCGCCGGCCGGGGTGATCCAGGCAACGGAACCGGCAATCGGCAATTTTGCCGGATCGTCCATCAGCGACAGCAGCATGAATACCTCATCGCCCAGACTGTAGCTGCGCGAGGTGGGAACGAAGATCCCGCCGTTGCGCAGGTGCGGCATGTACGCTGCGTAAAGTGCCGATTTCGAGTTGATGTTCAGCGACAGCACGCTGGGGCGCGGTGTTGCGGCAGCGGCGGGTCGGGCGATGGCTGCGTCTGACATGTCTGCTTCAGGACGTCCGGAAAAGTGCTGCGTAGCTCAGGAAAAACTCTTCGAGAAACAGGCGGCTGTTCAATGGCTGCTCGCACTGGGCCTTGTATTGTAACGCTTTCCTGTTGAATGCCAAGAGTTTACGGTCATCGACGCTGTGTGCCAGGCGCTGCAGGAGCGCTGCTTGCGTGACGAAATAGCGTAGCGGCAAACCCTCGCTGACCAGCAGCAGGTCGAACAGCCATTTTTGCGACCACTCGACCAGTCGTTTCAGGGGCGCCGACCCTTTCTCGGCCTTCAATACCTTGTCTACTGCGGCGGCCGCGGCAATTGGATCGAAGCCTTTGCCGCGCGACATTTGCGCAACCAGCGCATCGAGCAGTGTCCGTTCGTCCGAGCCGCCCAGTTCGACGGCCAGCAGCGGCGAACCGCCGGCCAGTGCCAGCCAGCGTTCGGCGTCGTCGACACCCGACTGGCGCAACCACTCAACGGCAAGCGCCGCTGCCGGTTGTGGCACGCTGACCGATTGGCAGCGGCTCCGGATCGTCGGCAGGAGTCGGTCTGGCTCGTTTGATACCAATAAAAACAAAGTGCTTGCGATCGGTTCTTCAAGCGATTTAAGAAGAGAGTTTGCGGTCGATCGGTTCATCGCCTCGGCCGGATTGATCAGCACGACGCGTGCGCCGTGGCGGTGCGTACCGACATGGAGAAAATCGTCGAGTCCGCGCACCTGCGCGATGGTGATCTGCTGACTGGCTTTCTTGCGACCGCCCTCCTCGCTCTCGCTCTCCTCGTCGCCCAGCGCATCGGGTTGCAGCAGGCGAAAATCCGGGTGGTTCGATTGCGCCAGCCAGCCGCAGGCGCAGCAGCTTCCGCAGGCCTCGCCGGAGGCCGTGCGGTCTTCGCAGAGCAGCGATTCGGCAAAACAGCGCGCCAGTTCGAACTTGCCGATACCGCGTTGTCCCGAGAGCAGCAAGGCGTGCGGCAACTGGCTGCGCCGCGCTGAAAGGCGCTCCCAGGTTTCCCGATGCAGGTCGATTATGTTCATCTAATTTGCTTGTAAACAATGCGTTGCAAGCAATAGCTCAATTGAATTCTTGATTGAGTCGAGTGGCTGGTCGGCGTTGATGATCTGGATCCGCTGCGGCGATGCCGCGGCCCGATCGAGATAGGCGAGCCGGACACGCTCGTGAAAATCTGCACGTTCCTGCTCGAAGCGATCGAGATCGCGGACCTGTGCGGCGATGCGCCGGCTGGCAACGGCCAGCGGCAGATCGAAAAGCAGCGTGAGGTCGGGCTGCAGGTGGCCATGCACCCATTGCTCGAGCTGGGCCAGCCTGTTCGTGTCGAGGCCGCGCCCGCCGCCCTGGTAGGCGAAAGTGGCGTCGCTGAAGCGATCGCAGACGACCCAGTCGCCGCGCGCCAGCGCGGGTTCGATGACCTGCGCCAGATGTTCCCGGCGTGCGGCGAACATCAGCATCGCCTCGGTTTCGAGGTGCATCGGCTCGTGCAGCAGCAACTCGCGGAGTTTTTCGCCAAGCGGCGTACCGCCGGGTTCGCGCGTCGACACGATGGTCAGGCCATGGGAACGAAGAAATTCGGTAACACCGGCGATGTGGCTGCTCTTGCCGGCACCGTCGATGCCTTCGAAGGTGATGAATTTGCCTCGGTTCAACGCTTTCCACCTCTCTGATAACGGTTTACGGCCTGATTGTGTTCGTCCAGCGTGCGCGAAAAGTGGCTGCTGCCGTCGCCGCGGGCGACGAAATAAACCGCCGGGCTGTCGGCCGGGTGCAGGGTCGCCTGCAGTGAAGCGAGGCCGGGCATGGCGATCGGCGTCGGCGGCAGGCCGGCGCGCGTGTAGGTATTATAGGGCGTGTCGGTCAGCAGATCGTGCTTGCGCAGGTTGCCGTCGAACTGCTCGCCGACGCCGTAGATGACTGTCGGATCGGTCTGCAGCAGCATGCCCTGGCGCAGGCGGTTGGTGAAAACGGCGGCGACCAGTGGCCGGTCCGCCGCACGGCCGGTTTCCTTTTCGACGATCGAGGCCATGATCAGCGCCTGATAGGGGTCGCGGTACGGCAGCCCGACCGCTTTTGCCGCCCATTCGCGGGCGAGGTGGCGCTGCATCGCCCGGTAGGCGCGGGCCAGCAGGTCCAGATCGCTTGAGCGCTTGGCCAGCAGATAGGTATCGGGAAAGAACAGGCCTTCGGCACGCAATTCGCTCGCGCCGATGCGCTGCAGGATTTCGGCTTCCGAGAGCGCCTTGCTGTCGTGCCGCAACTCGGGATGCGCATCGAGCCGGTCGCGCATCTGGCGGAAGGTCCAGCCTTCGATGAAAACGACCTCGGTTTGCGTCACGTCGCCACGGGTCAGTTTTTCCATCAGGAGCAGCGGCGTGATGCCGCTGCCGATCTCGTAGTTCCCTGCCTTGATTGCCGTTTCGGTGCGCAGCAGCTTGCCGAGCGCGGTGAATAGCCACGGATGCACCGGCACGCCGGCCTCGCTGATCTGCCGCGCCGCACTGCGCAAGCCGCTGCCCGGCACAATCTGGAACTCGACGGTCGGGCTTTTCAGCGCGACGGGCGACATGACAAGCCAGGCAAAAGTGCCGCCCAGCGCGATGGCGACGAGCACCCCGAGCAGAACGAGGTTTCTGATGAATTTCAGCATTGATCCGGCGCGGTCGAAAAACCGCAGGTTTGTTGAGGGAGGCTTGAACTTGGAGTGGCGATATAATAGCCGAAACGCAGCTTGCCAAAGCTTCGCCGGCAAGCACCGGGCAGGCTGCCAAGGCCGAAAAATGCGGCGCCCTGCATCGTGCAGACAAGAAAAACCCCACGAGAAACCCCACGGAAAAACTGACGGAAACGCGCGACGATGAACTCCAACTGGCAAGAATTCCTTGGCGCTTCCGGCGCCCGTTTTGCAAACGGCCTCGTTGCCGATTTTGGCGATTCGGTCAGCGAACTGGCCGCCGCGCGCGATGCGACGGTCGTCGCGCCGCTGACGCACCTGCAGCTGATCGAATGCGCCGGCGACGAAGCCAAGTCCTTCCTGCACAACCAGGTAACCAGCGACATCAACCATCTGGACGCCGACGCGGCGCAGCACTCGGCGTGGTGTTCGGCCAAGGGCCGGATGCTGGCCAGCTTCCTGCTCTTCCGCGACGGTCAGGATTTCCGCATACAGCTCTCGGCCGATCTCGCCGCGGCGATCCAGAAACGTCTGCAGATGTTCGTCCTGCGCGCCAAGGTCAAGATCGCCGACCTATCGACGCGCTACGAACTGATCGGCTTGTCCGGCGCCCAGGCCGAAGCGGCGCTACAAAAAGCCGGCTTGCCGGTCCCGCAGCAGGCGCTCGGTACGGCGGCTTTTGCCGGCGGCAAGGTGATCCGTCTCGACGCAACGCGCTTCGAGCTCGCGGTCGATTGCGCAGCGGCGGCAGAAGTCTGGCGCAAGCTCGCTGCAACCGTGCGTCCGGTCGGCACGCCGGCCTGGCAGTGGCTCGACATCCAGGCCGGGGTTCCGCTGATCAGCGAAGCGACGAAGGAGGAATTCGTTCCGCAGATGGCCAATTTCGACCAGCTCGGCGGCGTCAGCTTCCACAAGGGCTGTTATCCGGGGCAGGAAATCGTCGCGCGCACACAGTATCTCGGCAAGGTCAAACGCCACCTCTACCGCGTCAGCGCCAGCGTGCCGATGGCGGCCGGCAATCCGGTCTATTCGCCGGAAAACCCCGAACACCCTTGCGGCATGATCGCCAACGCGGCGCCGGCGTTTGACGGCGCTTATGAAGCGCTGGCCGTCATCCAGGAGAATTTCGTCGCCGCCGGCGACCTTGAGCTCGGCACGCCGGGCGGCCCGCGGATCGCCGATGTCCGGCCGGTGACTTTCTGAAGCGCGCCACCGGGCAGCGGCGATGTGCCTGATCCTGCTTGCCTGGAAGACGCATCCCGACTACCCGCTGGTCGTCGCCGCCAACCGCGACGAGTTCTTCGCCCGCCCGTCGGCGCCCGCTGCATTCTGGGCGAAGTCGAATTCAAATTCGCCAGAGCTGCTGGCCGGCCGCGACCTTGCAGCCGGCGGAACCTGGCTCGGCGTCAGCCGGCAGGGGCGCTTCGCGGCGCTGACCAACTATCGCGAAGGCAGGCAGGCGCTGCCGCAGGCGCCCTCGCGCGGCGCGCTGGTCGCCGACTATCTCGCCGGCAGCAGCGATGCCGATACCTATTTGGCGCAGCTCGCGGCATGCGGCGCCGATTACAACGGCTTCAACCTGTTTGTCGGCGACGGCAAGCGGCTCGGCTACTACAGTAACCGCGACGGCGCGCCGCGCTGGCTGAGTCCGGGTATCTACGGCCTGTCGAACCACCTGCTCGATACGCCGTGGCCGAAGCTGGCGAGCGCCAAGGCCGAATTTTCCAGTGCACTGGACGACCTGCCGGCGGAAAACACCTTGCTCGACCTGCTCGCCGACCGTGAAATCGTTGCCGACCCCCATTTGCCGGAAACCGGTGTGCCGCTGGCGTGGGAGCGCATCCTGTCGGCGGTTTTCGTCGCCTCGCCAGACTACGGAACGCGGGCGTCGACGCTGCTGACGATGCGCAAGGATGGCCGGGGAAGCCTGATCGAACGCAGCTTCGGTGCCGGCGGCACGCCGCTTGGCGAAGTGCGCGAGGCCTTTCAGTCTTCGCCGATGAAGACCGGCGTATAAACCGGCACCAGTTCGAAGAGTTCGACAACGTCGGCGTTGCGCATGCGGATGCAGCCGTGCGATCCGGGCCTGCCCATCGTCGCCGAGTCGGGGCTGCCGTGGATGTAGATGTAGCGGCGCATCGTATCGATGCAGCCGAGTTCGTTATGGCCGCGATTGAAGCCGCGATTGAAACCAGTTTCGCAACCCGACAGCCAGAGGATGCGCGTCAGCATCCAGTCGCGTCCCGGAAACTCGCTGCCCAGCACCGGACTGTATATTTCGCCGGTCGGCCGGCGGCCAACGAATACGGTGTTCTCCGGCTGTCCGGTGCCGATCTTGGCGCGGATCAGGTGCGCGCCGCGCGGCGTGCAGTAGCTGCCGGAAATCTCCCCGGCCCCATTGCTCGCCGTCGATACCGCGTAGCGACGCAGCACCTCGCCGGCGTCGTCGAAGAGCATCAGCGATTGCGCAGCAATCGAAACCTCGATGCGCATGTTCACTGCTTCCTTTGGGCGCGCCGTGCGGCGAAAAATCCGGACAGCAACTGACTGCACTCGTCGGCCAGCACGCCGCCCAGCACCTCGGTATGGTGGTTCAGGCGCTCGACGGCGAAGAGATCGACGACGCTGCCATGCACCCCGGTTTTCGGGTCGCGTGCGCCATAGACGACCCGCGCCAGCCGCGCGTGCATGATCGCGCCGGCGCACATGGCGCAGGGCTCGAGCGTCACGAAGAGCTCGCAGCCGGGCAGCCGGTAATTGTCCAGATTGCGCCCGGCGTCGCGCAGCGCGGCGATCTCGGCGTGCGCCGTCGGGTCGTTCTCGCCGATCGGCGAATTGAAACCGCGCCCGACGATGATGCCGTCGCGAACGACCAGCGCGCCGACCGGCACTTCGCCCAGGCACTCCGCCGAACGCGCCAGCGAGAGCGCCTCGCGCATGAAAAATTCGTCATCCATCGACCCATTTTACCTTAGGTCGCCGCTGCCTCGACCCGCGCGGCCCGGCGGTTACGATCGGGTACTCAACCTTACACAATCGCTGACATCGTTCCTCGTCCCGAGCGCGTTGATCCTTGCAAGGCACTACTTTGAAATTCTTTTGCCCGAACGAAGTCTCAGGATCATGTGTTTCGCCGGCAGCGATGCAACGAAAGGATGGGGATGATGAAAACAATCCGACTGACAATGGCCTGTCTGCTTCTGGTCATGCTCGGCACGGGCAGCGCCTGGGCCGATCGGGGCAATCACGGGCAGGGGCATCACGACCGGGGCCATCGCGCACACCTTGGCATCGTGATCGGTCCACTGTGGGGGCCTCTCTATCCGCCACGCCCTTATTACTACCCACCCTACTCTCCTTATTACTATCCGCCCGTGGTCGTCGAGCGCCCCGCTCCGCCGGTCTATATCGAACAGCCACAGGTATTTCCCGCCCCGCCGGTGCCGGCGGCTGAAACGATCAATTACTGGTACTACTGCGCCGAAGCGAACGGATATTACCCGTACGTCAAGGAGTGCCGTAGCGGATGGCAGAGGGTATTGCCGCAGCCGCCCGGCCAGCCGTGATTTGAAGAGGAACTGCCGCCATGAAAACTTCCCCCGTTGTCGTGCTTGCCGCCTTCCCCCTGCTGTTGCTCGCCGGCTGCGTCTCCGTGCCGACTGGACCGAGCGTGATGGCCTTGCCGGGAACCGGCAAGAGCTTCGAGCAGTTCCGCTTTGATGAAGCCGAGTGCCGCCAGTATGCGCTGCAGCAGGCCGGAGGCGCCGAGCAGTCCGCCGCCGATGCCGGGGTGCGTAGCGCCGCCGTTGGCACTGTGGTCGGCGCCGTTGCCGGCGCCGCGATCGGCGGACGCGATGGCGCAGGCATTGGCGCAGGCAGCGGACTGCTGCTGGGAAGCATGGCCGGCACCGGCGCGGCGCAGAGCTCGGCTTACGGAACCCAGCGCAATTACGACAATGCCTTCATCCAGTGCATGTACGCGAAGAGACACAAGGTTCCGGTTTCCGGTGCCTATACCTCGGGTCAGGCGCCGCCCGCCGTCGCTTCACCACCCGCCCCTGCCGGATATTATCCGCCGCCGCCCGGCCGGCGCTAACGGCGCCTCGCCCATTTTCACTCGCAAGTTTGCCCAGCAGCCCAAAACAAGGAGTTTTCCGACATGGATAACCAGATCGCTTCCCCATCCTCGCTGCACCCGATGCTCTGGATCGCCGCCATATCGGTCACCCTGCTTTCGCTTGCCGGTATCGCTTCATTGACCGGCCTGCTGCCAGCAATGCATACGCCGTCGGCCATGAGTACAGCCGTTCCTGCCGACACGGCTTCACCCGCCGTTTCAGTCGTCAAGCCCGCTGTGCCGGAAGCACCTGTCGCGGCCAAGACGCCAGAAGCAAAGCCGGCGGCAGTCCAGCACAAGCCGGTAAAGCGGACCGTTGTTGCACATAACGAAGCGCGTCCAGGGGCGGCGTTACTGCCCACGGCGGCTGCCGACGTGCCGCCTGACTATGCGGCCGCCCGGGCGCCTTGCGCCAATTGCGGGCTGGTCTCGGGCGTCAGGCAGGTTTCCCGTGAAGGCCAGGGCTCTGGACTCGGGGCAGTCGCGGGCGGCGTACTCGGTGGTGTGCTCGGCAACCAGGTCGGCAATGGCAATGGCCGTACGCTGGCGACCATCGCGGGGGCGGTGGGTGGCGGCCTTCTTGGCAACAAGGTCGAGAAAACACAGCGCGAAAGTGTCGCCTATCAAACCAGCGTGCGCATGGACGACGGAAGTACCCAGACGATCGAGACCAGTTCGGCACCGTCGTGGCGCAACGGCGATCCGGTCAGGCTGATCGACGGGGCAATCGTTCCGCGTTGACCCGAGCACGCCAAGCCATTTTGATCTGATGCGGGTAACTGTCGAGTTTCCGCAGCATCAGCGAGGCTAAGCCAGTGCCTGTTCCAGATCGGCGATCAAGTCTTCTGCGTCCTCCAAGCCGACCGACAAACGCAGCATGGCGTCCGAGATACCGCGACGGGAGCGCTCTTCAACCGTCAATCCATGGTGAGTGGTCGTACAGGGCTGTGTTACCAAGCTTTCCACGCCCCCAAGGCTGGGTGCCAAGGCGAAAAGCTTCAACCGGTCAGCGACGCATGTAGCGTCTTCTCCGTTGCCGGCGACCTCGATCGTCAGCATGGCCCCGAATCCGTACATTTGGTCTTTGGCCAGCGCATGACCCGGAAACTCGGGCAGACCGGGAAAATAGACCCGCCTGACCTTGGGGTGGCGGTTCATGGCTTCGGCGATGCGCTGGGCCGACTCGTTTTGCTGGCGCACGCGCACGACCAGGGTGCGCAGGCTGCGGGCGAGCAATGACGCGGTAGCCGGTGCGATCATCGAACCGAGGTTCTTACGCCAGTTCCACACCGGCATCAGCAATTCCTTCGACCCCATCAGGACGCCAGCGGTGAGGTCGCTGTGTCCACCGAGATATTTGGTGGCGCTATGCACGACGAAATCCGCTCCAAGCTCCAGCGGGCGCTGGTTGACCGGTGAGGCGAAGGTGTTGTCGACCGCGACACACGCGCCGTAGGCATGCGCCTTGGCTGCAATGGCGCGAATGTCGAACAATTCGAGGGTTGGGTTGGTAGGCGTCTCGAAAAACACCATCTTCGCGCCAGCGGCCAGCAAGGCGTCAAGTTGATCCAATTCGCGACCAAGGATCAAATGGGTCTTGATTCCCAGCAACGGCAACTGGCTTGCCAGCAGTTCCAAGCTTCCGCCGTAAGCATCGCCGATGCAAACAATGCCCTCGCGCCCGTGCGTCAGGAACAAGGCCGTCTCGGCGGCCATCCCCGAGCAAAAGGACCAGGCCATCTCCGCGCCTTCAAGACTGGCGAGGGTCTCTTCGAGGGCAAGGATGGATGGATTCAAGCCGTAGCGCGTATAGAGGCTTCCCGGTTTGCGGCCATCGACGACATCGAGGAGGTCGGCCGTCGATTTGAACGCGAAGGTGGTGGTGTCGTACACCGGAAGGTGCGGGCTGCCATGCGCGTCCTTGAAGCCGTGACCATGAATGGTGCGCGTGGACAAGCCGTGCTTGCTGCTTTCGCTCATTTGAGTCTCCTGGTTATTCTTTTTCGGTTTCAGAACGAGATCACCTTGTCGCTATCGATGACCCATTCCGCCAAAGCCGGCATGGTCGATTTTTCGGCTCCCTCGAAATACGGATGGTTCTTGTAAATGCCGCAGCGCGCCATACAGGTCCGCATACCTTGACGGTTACGCCACGGGCGATAAGGGCTTTGAGCATCCGGGAGCGGTCTTGATCGTACCCTTCGGGTGGGCGGCAGGCAGCGTAAAGGAGCCGTATCCACAACCGAATTCGATGACATTCCCATCGACCGGCGACCCCAGCAACCTGTCGACGGTGACCTCGGCCTCGGCTTGATCAGCCTTGCTTGACCGCGCAACGCTTGCAGCCGCAAACCTTGTAGAGTGGGCAGAACCCAACAAGCCCCGTTGCGAGCGGAACTACGCCGATCCAACCCCAAGCACCGATGCTCCCCATCGCGGTTGCACCGATCTGGCCGATCCCGAGCAAAACTCGCACGCTGCGATCCCAGACGGACACGTTCTTTTCCATTTCGCTACTCCTTGTCGTTAACTACAGTTTGATAGATACGTGTGTTCCTCAAGCGGTTGTCGCCACTGGCCACAACCGCCGCTCGATACCAATTGTAGCCACCAAAGCAAGGATCAGCACCGGCACCACCGCCAAGTTGAGGGTAGCCCAGCCAAAGCGGTCATAGAGCCAGCCCGCTGACAGGGTCCCGAGCGCCACAAGCCCAAATATCGAGAACTCGTTAATCGCCTGAACCTTCAACTGTTCCGACGGACGGTACGTCTGGGTGAGCAGCGCGGTACCCCCAATGAAGGCAAAGTTCCAGCCGACGCCCAGCAGGATCAGCGCTGACAGAAAATGTAGGAACTCGACACCGAGCAGCGTGATCGTGACATGTCCCAGGAGCAGGACGAACCCAATCTGCATGATGCGGGGCGCGCCGTAACGTTTGATGAGACTGCCGGTAAAGAACGACGGAGCGAACATCCCGACAACGTGCCACTGAATCACTGGCGTGACACTGGTGGCGGACAACCCACAGCCCAGTATCGCCAAGGGGGTTGCCGTCATCACCATGATCATCACGGCGTAGCCGACCGCTGCCCCGAGCACCGAGGCACGAAGTGCCGGTTGCGCAAGAATTTCGCGCAGCGGCCTTGCTGCGCCGCCAACCGTGAGCACCACGGGCTGGAGCCGAACGCAAGCCAGTAGCGCCAGCGCAATTACACTGAGTGCCGCTTGGGCAAGATACGAACCGACGAACAATCCGCTGACAAACCAATCCCGCCCCCATTGACCGAGTTGCGGTCCGAGAAAGGCGGCAATAACGCCACCCGCCACAACCCACGAGATCGCCTTGCTGACGTGAGTGGGGTCGACCGCTTCAGCCGCGGCAAATCGGTAATAATTTGCGAAGCCTTGGTAGCTGCCGAGCAGTAGATGGCCCAGAACGAAGAGTCGGAACGAATGCTGCTGCAGGCCGAACGCCGCGACCGCACTGCCGATGACACCGAGCGTGGCGCCGATCAGGAAGCCCGTGCGTCGTCCGAAGTGGCGCATCAGCATCGCCGCCGGTAGCGATGCGATTGCGGTGCCGATCACCATCACAGCGACCGGCAGCGTCGCGAGACTTTTGTCCGGGGCGAGGAGACTTCCGAGAATCGCCGCCAGCGCCATCGACATGACGATGGCCGAAAGCATCATGGCCTGGCTCGTGGCCAAGAGGAGAATATTACGGCTGCCGGGGAACATCCGGGCTCCTTTCTTAACCGTGCAAAAGTTCAGAACACCAGCACTTTGTCTGCATCGGCGGTCCATTGGGCAAGCTCGTTCAGTGTCGAGCGCCGAGCACCTTCGGCAATGTCCGCATCCGTCAGCCCGCGCGCATCCATGCAGGTTCCACACAAGGCCACCTCGCCCTTACGCAGGACCTTTGCGAGCATAAGTTGGATGTTGTAATAACCCTCGGGGACCTTCTGGCCCGCTTTGGCACAGCCCACCGCATCAGCCATCAAAAAAATCCGTACCTGCAGATCCCCACGACCAGCGAGCACCCCGGCGAGCCGCAGTGCGTTGTAGGCCCGTTCATTGCCGTAGGGCGCGTCGTTGATGATGAAAAGAGTACTCTGCATGACCTTGCTCCGTTGTTGTGTATTTAAGTGAACGTGGCGGGCGAGCCGCAATCCGTGGCCTATCAGTGGTTACCCGTCGCCTCTACTGGAAGGCCGGCAGCTTCCCATTCGCTGACGCCGTCAAAAATCTTACGAACCCGGAAACCCTTCGCGGCGAGCAAGGCCACAGCCTCATCCGACAAGAGACAGAAAGGGCCACGGCAGTAAGCGACGATCTCCTTGTCGAGCGGCAACTCGGCGAGTCGGCGTTCGAGTTCGGTGATTAAAAATGATCAGGATTTTCATAAGCGGTCTCCATGTAGAGGTGAATCAACGCCTGGCCAACAAGCCGAAGTGAAACGGGCAACAACTTTGCAAATCAACCGTTTCAATGGCCTGGAACCCGGCATCGGCCATCCACCCCCGGCATTGCTCGGGCGTCGGGCGAATCGCCAAGGAAGGGCCGCGCGGGGTCGGAATGTCGCTACGCCAGTGAATCACCGAAAGCACGCCATCGTCCTGTAAGGTCCGGTAGGCTTCGCGCAGCAGACGCACGGGCTGCTCCAGATGCAGCAGGTTGAAAATCATCGCATGCGCCTGTGAACCGGTAGCCACGCCCGTTCCGTGCGCAACAAAGTCCCGTACCTCGGCCTGAATGTCAGGTAGATCGAAGGTGACGGCCTTCTGGCGCACACAGTCGACCATCCCCGGCTCGATATCCAGCGCGGTAACACGCCCCGTCGCGCGGCGGGCGGCAGGCAGCGTAAAGGAGCCGTATCCACAACCGAATTCGATGACATTTCCTTCGACCAGCGAACCCAGCAACCTGTCGATGGCGACCTCGGCCTCGAAGAAGCTCGCCCAGTAAGCTTCGTCAGGCATGCCGCTTTCACGTCCCTTCATGTTCATGATTCGGGGTACTCCACCGGAAGGCCTGCCGCCTGCCATTCACTGACGCCATCGAGAATCTTGCGCACCCGGTAGCCTTTCGCCGCAAGCAATGCCACGGCTTCGTCGGAGAGAAGGCAAAACGGGCCTCGGCAGTAGGCGACGATTTCTACGTCTGGCGGCAACTCGGCGAGGCGCTGCTCGATTTCGGCCACCGGCATCGAGCGGGCGAAAGGCAGGTGGGCCGTTTCGTATTCAGTCTGCGGACGCACGTCGATGACGAACACTTCGCCGCACCGCGCCTGTTCCAGCAGTGTCTCGCGACTGATGGCAGAAAGTTTCGCTGGATCGACCATCATCTGCCCCAGTGTCATCTTCAGTTCCAGCAGGTGCTCTTCGGCGACTTGACGCAAGTTAACCAACAGACCAGCAACATCACTGCCCGCCAGCTGGTAGATGATGTATTTGCCATCGCGACGAGAAATCGCGAGGCGCGCCTCCTTCAGTACTCTCAGGTGGGCGCTGGTGAGTTTGATGTCGGCCGACAATTCGCTTGCCAGCGCTTCAACTGTCTTCTCGCCTTGGGCCAGCAACTCCAGCAACTCCAGCCGCTTCGGACTGGAAACCGCTTTGCCGACGCGGGCAACCTGTTCGTACAGGAGGTTTTTTAATAATCGTTTGTCCATGCCGACACTCTAACGATTGTGCGAATGATTGGCAAGTCAATAATCATGCTTCACGTCCAAGTCCAGACCACGATGAATTTTTGCGGAATTCCGCACGTGCATTCAACGTGCCTTGTTTTCCACTTCCTGTGGCGGTCTTGGCCTTCCATGGAAGGCTTGGCGCACGTTTTTCCACATTCTGTGCGCGCCCCGGCCGAGCGTCAGATCACGGCATTGAGGATTTCGCCCTCGCTGAGGCCGGCTTTTGCCATCCAGGTGGCGACAATCGCGATGCCGAACGGCGACAGGTTCTGCGGAGAGACCAGCGCGCGGGCGACTTCGAAACGCCCGGCCTGGACTTCTGCCGTCATCCGGTCCGCCAACTGGTGCAGCGCCTGTCCGTTGGGCCTGACGCTCGACGCTGAAACGGGATGGTCCGAAACCAGTTTGAGATGAGCATTCATGATGACCTCCGTGACGATGTAAACAGTAACGGACAGATGTTCGACAAACTTGAATAAACCGGAAACGGCTCGTCGGCGCTCAGTCGGCGCTCAGTCGGCGCTCAGTCGGCGCTCAGTCGCCGCTCAGTCGCCGATTACCCCGCCGTCCTGCCGTAAAACGACGATGGTTGCCGAACGCGGCCGGCCGCCGGTCAGATCAGGGAACTGGCTGGCGGGCCAGCCCGAGATTTGCGTCGGATTGGCCGGGTCGGAGCGCGCGCTGGCGGTTTCGCCAGGGTGCTGGATGTTGACGAACAGCTGGCGCGCATCGGGCGTCATCGTGAAACCGGTAATTTCGCAGCCCTTCGGCCCGGTCATGAAGCGCCGGATTTCGCCGCTCGCGACATCGGCAACGAGCATCTGGTTGTTGCCCAATCGCGCGTAGTCGCCGTGCTGCATTGCGCCGGTCGCCACGTCGGTCTGGATCCATAGCCGCCCCGCCGTATCGAAGCTCAGCCCGTCGGGGCTGCCAAAGGCGTCGCCCTTGATGTTGCCGCGCTTGCCGGCATTGTCGTGCTGCGGGTCGCCGCATAGAGCGAAGATGTCCCAGGCGAAAGACTGGCTGGCCGCATCGCCGCCTGCCTCGCGCCAGCGAATGATGTGGCCGAAGGCGTTGTCGCTGCGCGGATTAGCCGCATCGCCGCCGGGTGCATCGCCCTTCCCACGCTCGGTGTTGTTGGTCAATGCGCAGTAGACCTCGCCGCTCGCCGGATCGATAGCAATCGATTCGGGACGGTCCATCCTGGTCGCGCCGACCTGGTCCGCCGCCTGCCGCGCGCGGATCAGCACGTCAGCCTGGTCGATGAAGCCGTTATCGACGGTCAGGCCGTTCTGCCCGTGTTCGAGCGCCAGCCACTCGCCCTGCCCGTCTTCGCCAAAGCGGGCGACGTGCAGCGTGCCTGCATCGAGCAGGCTGCCTGCCGCCGACGGGTTCCCTGCGTCGTGGCGGTCGCGCGAAACGAACTTGTAGATGTATTCGAAACGCTCGTCGTCGCCCAGATAGACGACGACGTGGCCGTCCTTGCCGAGCGTCACGGTGGCGCCTTCGTGCTTGAAGCGGCCAAGCGCCGTGCGCTTGACCGGCGCCCTGCCCGGATTCCACGGGTCGATCTCGACGACCCAGCCGAAGCGGTTGGCCTCGTTCGGCTCGGTCGCCACGTCGAAACGGCTGTCGTGCTCGTGCCAGCGATAGCCGGCGCCATTTTCTCGGATACCGTAGCGGTTCTGCGCCGCGCTCGGCATCGCAACACCGTTGAAATAGCCGCTGAAATTCTCCTCGCAGCTCAGATAAGTCCCCCACGGCGTGACGCCCATCGCGCAATTGGCGAGCGTGCCGAAAACGATATGGCCGCGCCGATCATCCTTGGTCCGCATGGCCGGGGCGCCGGCGGCTGGACCGCCGATACGCACCGGCGTCCGTGCCGTGATGCGCCGGGCGTACGACGAAGGGCGGACGACGTGCCAGCGATTGCCCCTGCGTTCGACCTCGATCAGCGAAATGCCGTGCGCACTCTGCGACTTCATCGTCTTCGGGTGCGTCCATTCGGCCATGCCGCCCGGATGCAGCAATCCGTCGTCGGTGTATTCGTGATTGATGCACATCAGGCCATGCGTCGACGAGGGCTTGCCGCCGTCGACAAACGGGAAAAAATGCATCCCGTCGTGGTGCATGCCGGCCTGCTCCGCCTGTTCGGAAGCGCTGTTGCCCGCGTCGGCCCGGAATGCCGCCGCGCTGGAGACCGGGTCACCCCAGGCATAAAGCACCTGGGCGACATAGCCTTCGGGAAGGCGGACAAGGTCGGCCAGCGAAACGGCAATCGGTGAAAAGCCGATGCGCGGCCGATTGGCCGCAGCGGCGAATGCGGGCAGCCCGAACAGGGAGAGCGCCACGCCGCCCAGACCGGCTTGCAGCAGGCGGCGGCGCGTTGTTCCGGTCGGCTGGCGTTGCGGCAAGTCTGCGGCGGGGCGTTCTTTGCGGATCGGTTGTTCGGCCATGGTCGCGCTGTCTGGAGTGTCGGAAAGGCGCCATTATTCTCCGAAGCCGTTGCAATGCCATGACCTGAAACAAAAACAGGCCGGAACGGCTGTGTTTTCCACAGACGGAGAACGCCGATCAGACGCTGTCGTCGCTGCCGCCGTCGATGAAGTCATCGACCGAACTGGTATCGAAAACGCCTGCGTTGCTGCTGTTCCCATCGGCGTGCGGGTCGCTGCTCACCAGTTCCCTGGGTTCGGCCGGCGGATTGCTGCTCAAGCCGTTCGTTGCGCCGGGACTGGCCGCGTTCGTGCCGTGATTGCCGAGCAAGTGGCCGATCCCTTGGAAGAGAAAACCACCGGCGACGACCCCGGCGGCGGTGGTCGCGATATTGCCGAGCATCCCCGAACCCCAGGCGCTCGGTGCCATTGCGCTGGCTTGGGCTGCCGCCGGGTAAGCGGCGGCTCGGGCAGGCGGGCTCGACTGCCTGGCGGGAGCGTTCCCCCAGGCGTTGGCGTCGATGAAACCGCCGCCGTCGTTCGCGTTGCGTCCCTGATTCCGAAGCCGATCCAGCGCCTCCTGCAGGCGAGCGATCTGCGCCTGCGAATGCTCTACTGCCCGATCCAGGAGCATCGAGCGCTGCACCAGCAGGTACGCGGCATCGGGCTGCCGCAGGCAGGCCTCGCGGATCAGCGCATCGGCCTCGCCATCCTTCTGGATCGCCTGCGCCTGCGTCAATTGCTGAAGAAAACGGCTGAGTTGTTCACGTTCCTCGGTGTTCATCGCTGGCTCCTGGTGAATTGATGGCGCAAACTTTTGTCTCCAAAAGCAGCACCGATACTACATGACCTCTGTCCAACGGATTTCAAGGGGAAGCTCACGCTATAATCGGCAGCCAACCGTCCCCAACTTGATCAGCACGCAGGCCACTCAGCAAGGTCTTACACCATGCGCAACGAATCCATGAAGCCCGAGGCAGTCCCATCGTCCCTGAGCGGCTTCGTCCCGACGACCACGGCCGCGACCTCCGCGCACGCCGACGGTACGCTGATCGACAAGTACGGACGCCACGTCACCTATCTGCGCCTGTCGATCACCGACCGTTGCGACTTCCGCTGCACCTACTGCATGGCCGAGGAGATGGCCTTCCTGCCGCGCGATCAGGTGCTGACGCTTGAGGAGTGCTTGCGCATCGCGAGTTGCTTTGTCGGCCTCGGCGTCACCAAGGTGCGCGTCACCGGCGGCGAACCGCTGGTTCGCCACAACGCGGTCTGGCTGATGGAAAAAATCGCCCGGCTCGAAGGGCTGAAGGAACTGGTGATCACCACCAACGGCTCGCAACTCGACCGCTTTGCCCAGCCGCTGATCGATGCCGGCGTCAAGCGCGTCAATATCAGCCTCGACACACTGCGCGCCGACCGCTTCCGGGAAATCACCCGCGTCGGCGACCTCGCGAGGGTGCTGCGCGGCATCGATGCGGCAAAGCGCGCCGGCTTCCAGCGCATCAAGCTCAATACGGTGATGATGCGCGGCCGCAACGACGACGAATTCGGCGATCTGGTCCAGTTCGCCATCGACAAGGGGATCGACATCGCTTTCATCGAGGAAATGCCGCTCGGCGAAATCGGCCATGGACGCCAGTCTTCGTACATCAGCAGCGAGGACGCCATTGCCCGCCTGCAAACGCGCTTCACGCTGCTGCCGTCGACCGAGAGCACCGGCGGCCCGGCGCGCTACTGGCGGGTTCCCGACACGGAGACCCGCGTCGGTTTCATCTCGCCGCACAGCCACAACTTCTGCGACAGCTGTAACCGGGTGCGCATCACGGCACAGGGCGACCTCTACCCCTGCCTTGGCAACAACGATGCGATCAACCTGCTGCCCCTGCTGCGCAACCACCCGGACGACGACACTGCGCTGCGCTGCGCGATCATGCACACGATGGGCATCAAGGCCAAGGGGCATGACTTCGGCGGGCAGATGGACGCGCCGCAGGTGGTCCGCTTCATGTCGATGACCGGCGGCTGATTCCCGCCCTGTTCTGATCGCCAGGGCGACGAGCATGGGGCAGAAAACCGACAAGGAAAGCGATGCTCCATCAGGCGGATATCCCGAGCCGAACGGAATGCTAGCCGATCTCTGGCGGAGAACGCCGGTCAGCGGCTTTCTCCTTCTGGCAACCCTTGGCGGCGCGATCGCGCTCATCGCGCTCGATCACTTCGTTCCGCTGTCGATCCTGCCAGCAGTGCTGCCGCTGCTGACGGCGGCCCTGCTTTTCGCCGCCCTGTTTCTTGCCACCCGCCTGATCGCTCGTCTGCAGCGCACCCGCCACGCCCACGACCTCGCCATGCAGGGTGCGCACGACGGATTCTGGTCATGGGACCCGCGCAGCAAAAAACTCGAGGTTGGAAAACGCCTGCTCAACATCCTTGGCTACGACGAGAACTTCCTGCCCGATACCCATGCCTGGCTCGAACTCGTTCACCCCGACGATCGCGACGACTACAACCGCCAGGTTGCTGCGCACCTGAAAGGCAAGACGCCGTATTTTTACTGTGAATACCGGGTGAGGGCCAGGAACGGGGACTATTGCTGGATCGCATCGCGCGGCATGGCTAGGCGGCAGCAGAACGGAATCGCCTACCTGATGGCCGGATCGGTTTCCGACATTACCGAACGGAAAAACCGGGATGAACAGATCCGTTTCCTGGCTTTTCACGACTACCTGACCGCCCTGCCCAACCGCCTGCTGCTCGCCGAACGTCTGGCCAAGGCCCTGCAGCAGGCGGCTGAAAACCAGCAGCGTATTGCCGTGCTGTTCATCGATCTTGACCGTTTCAAGGACATCAACGACACCCTCGGTCACGCGGTCGGTGACCTGCTGCTGCAAAGCGTCGCCCTGCGCCTGGGCCGGGTGCTCGATGAGCGCTACACGCTGGCACGCCAGGGGGGCGACGAATTCATCGTCCTGCTCCCCGAAATCAGCGACGAGGCCAGCGTCCTCGATGTCGGGCAGCGGCTGCTTGGTGCGATCAGCCAGCCGTTTCAGGTGCAGGAACACGAATTCCTGATTGGCGCCAGCATCGGCTTCAGCCTCTATCCCGATCACGGGCTGGAAGGCGGCACGCTATTGCGCAATGCCGATACGGCGATGTACGAGGCCAAGTCGGCTGGCGGCAACGCCGTGCGCCGCTACACCAGCCAGATGAACCAGCGCATCCAGTCGCGCATGGCGATCGAGCATCGACTGCGCCACGCCATCGAAAAAGGCGAACTTGAACTCTACTATCAGCCGCAGATCGAGATTTCAAGCGGTCGTCTGGTCGGTGCGGAGGCGCTTTTACGCTGGCACGTCGACGATGGCTTCATCGCACCGGAGCAGTTCATCCCGATCGCCGAGGAAACCGGCCTGATCATCCCGATCGGCGAATGGGTCATCGACAGCGCGATGGCCCAGGTCGCCAACTGGCGCCGGCAGTTCGGCAAGGCCCCGCGGCTGGCGATCAATCTTTCGCCGCGTCAGTTTGTCGGACGCCAGCTCGCATCGTGCATTCTCGACGGCATGACGCGCTGGCAGCTGCCGACCGAAGCGATCGAACTCGAAATCACCGAATCGATCCTGCTCAACCCGGACGGCGAAAGCATCGGCGAACTGCGCGACCTGCACGGCAAGGGCCTGCGCCTGTCGCTCGACGACTTCGGCACCGGCTACTCGTCGCTTTCCTACCTGCAAAGACTGCCGATCGACATCCTGAAGATCGACCGCTCGTTCATCACGCCGCTCGGTAGCGACCAGGCCAATGCCATCGTCCGCGCGATCATCGCCATGGCGCACAGCCTCGATCTGCGCGTCATTGCCGAGGGTGTCGAGACCGAACGCCAGCTTTCCATCCTGCGCATGCTCGGCTGCGACATCGCGCAGGGCTATTTGTACAGCCAGCCGCTACCCGCCGAAGCGTTCGTCGAGCGCATGCTGCGCGAGAGCGCCTGAAAACCGAGGCAAGAAAAAGCCCCCGTGTCGCCTTGAAGGGCAGCACGGGGGCTTTTTTGCGAAGCCGCAGAAACTGAGAAGAAACTCAGCCTTAGCTGCGCAGCGCCCGCTTGCGGTCGTGTTCGTTGAGGTGACGCTTGCGGATGCGGATGTTCTTCGGCGTGATTTCGACGAGTTCGTCCTCGTCGATAAACTCGACGGCCGACTCCAGCGACAGCGCAACGGCCGGCACCAGGCGAACGGCTTCGTCGGTACCCGACGAGCGCACGTTGGTCAGCTGCTTGCCCTTGATCGGATTGACGATCAGGTCGTTTTCGCGGCTGTGGATGCCGATCACCATGCCTTCGTACAGCTTGTCGCCCGGCACCGAGAACATCTTGCCGCGTTCCTGCAGTTTCCATAGCGCGTAGGCCACCGCTTCGCCCTGCTCGGACGAAATCAGCACGCCGTTGCGACGGCCCGGCATGTCGCCCTTGACCGGTGCGTATTCGTCGAAGACGTGGCTGATCAGGCCGGTGCCGCGCGTCAGGTTGAGGAACTCGCCCTGGAAGCCGATCAGGCCGCGCGCCGGAATCCGGTATTCGAGACGAACGCGACCGCGACCGTCGGAAACCATGTCCTGCAGGTCGCCGCGCCGATAGCCGAGCGCTTCCATGACGCCGCCCTGATGCGTTTCCTCGACGTCGAGGGTCAGCATTTCGTAAGGTTCGCACTGCTCGCCGTCGATCTGCTTGAAGATCACGCGCGGACGGCCGACGGCCAGTTCGAAACCTTCGCGACGCATGGTTTCGAGCAGGATGGTCAGGTGCAGTTCGCCACGGCCGGAGACCAGGAAGCTGTCGCTGTCCGCGGTTTCCTCGACGCGCAGCGCCATGTTGGTCAGCAGTTCCTTGTTCAGGCGGTCGCGGATCTGGCGGCTGGTGATGAACTTGCCTTCCTGGCCGGCGTAAGGCGAGCTGTTGACCATGAAGGTCATGTTCAGCGTCGGCTCGTCGATCTTCAGCATCGGCAGCGCTTCGCACTTTTCGTCGGTGATCGTGCAGCCGATCGACAGCTCTTCGATGCCGGTGACCAGAACGATGTCGCCGGCCACGGCTTCGTCGAGCGGCACGCGCTCGAGGCCGCGGAAACCGAAGACCTGGTTCACCTTGGCGGTCTTCGGCGCGCCGTGTTCGTTTTCCTGGCCGTAGACGACCGTGACCTGCTGCGCCGGCTTCAGGCGACCGCGCTGGATACGGCCGATGCCGATGCGGCCGACGTAGGTCGAGTAGTCGAGGGCGGAAATCTGCAGTTGCAGTGCGCCGTCGATTTCGTCGGCGTGCGGCGGCGAAACGTGCTTGAGGATGGCGTCGAACATCGGACGCATGTCGGTCGACGGCTTGCTCAGATCCATCGTTGCGTAGCCGTTGATCGCCGAAGCGTAGATCACCGGGAAATCGAGCTGCTCGTCGGTTGCGCCAAGCTTGTCGAAAAGATCGAAGGTGTGATCGACGACCCAGTCCGGACGCGCGCCGTCGCGGTCGATCTTGTTGATCACGACGATCGGCTTGAGGCCCAGCGCCAGCGCCTTCTTGGTCACGAAGCGGGTTTGCGGCATCGGGCCTTCGACGGCATCGACCAGCAGCAGCACGCCGTCGACCATCGACAGCACGCGCTCGACTTCACCGCCGAAGTCGGCGTGGCCGGGGGTGTCGACGATGTTGATGTGCACGCCTTCGTAATCGACCGCCAGATTCTTGGCGAGAATCGTGATGCCACGTTCTTTTTCAAGATCGTTCGAATCCATGACGCGTTCGGCGATGTGCTGGTGGGCGGAGAAGGTACCTGCCTGATGCAGCAGCTTATCGACGAGCGTTGTCTTGCCGTGGTCGACGTGGGCAATAATGGCGATGTTACGGACGGCACGGGACATGGTCGGGTTAAGCCTTTGATAAAAGGCGGCTATTCTAGCACACTCAAGGCGCAGATTGTTGCGCCGCAAAAAGCATTTCCGGGCGCGCCTGAAACGCCGGAATTTCGCCGGCCGGCAGCGGGCGGCTGAACAGGTAGCCCTGGCACAGCTCGCAGTTCAGGCCGAGCAGGAACGCCCGCTGCGCCTCGGTTTCGACGCCCTCGGCGATCACCCCCATGCGCAGGCTGTGCGCCAGCGAGACAACCGCCGTGACGATCGCCGCGTCATCCTGATCGCCCGGAATATCGCGCACGAACGATTGATCGACCTTGAGCCGGGTCACCGGAAAGCGCTTGAGGTAGGACAGGCTCGAGTAGCCGGTGCCGAAATCGTCGACCGCGATATGCACGCCCATGCCGCTCAATTCGCGCAGGATAGACGCCGCCTGTTCGGGGTCGTGCATCAGCATGCCCTCGGTCACCTCGAGCTCGAGCCAGCGCGCCTCGAGGCCGCTTTCGCGCAAGGCCTGGCGGACGAGCAGCGCGAGATTCTTTTGCCGGAACTGGCGCGCCGAAAGATTGACGGCGATCAGCATCGGCGGCAAGCCCTGCTGCTGCCAGGCGACGCCCTGCCGGCAGGCGGTCTGCAAGACCCACTCGCCGATGCTTTCGATCAGGCCGGCCTCCTCGGCCAGCGGGATGAAGCGGGCCGGCCCGACCATGCCGAGCTCGGGACTCTGCCAGCGCAACAAGGCTTCGACGCCGACCAGACGGCCGCTGCCGGTCTCCACCTGCGGCTGGTAGTGCAGCAGCAGTTCGCCGCGCTCCTGCGCGCGGCGCAGGCGGCCGAGCAGCGCTTGCCGTTCGTCTGCGCGTGCGTCCATTTCGGCGGCAAAGAAACAGAAACCGTTGCCGCCGTCACGCTTGGCCTGGGTCAGCGCCAGATCGGCGCTTTTCAAGAGGTTGTCGAGATCGGCCCCGTCGTTCGGATAAACGGCGATCCCCATGCTGACGCTCGGGTGGATTTCCTTCCCCTCGAGCTGCAGGGGCACATTCAGGCCGGCGCGGATATTTTCAGCAACATCCTGGATTCTCGCGTCCTGCCCGGTGCTTTCGATGACCGCGCAAAACTCGTCGGAACCCAGGCGCGCCAGCGTATCGACCTCGCGCAGCGTCGCGCGGACGCGTTCGGAAATCGCCCGCAACAAACGGTCGGCAAAGGCATGGCCATGGAAATCGTTGATTTCCTTGAAACCGTCGAGATCGAGATAGACCACCGCGAGCTGGCTGCCCTGCTCGTTGGCGCGCGACATCGCCTGCTGCAGGCGGTCGCGCAGCAGGTGGCGGTTCGGCAAGCCGGTCAGCGTATCGTACTGCGAGAGATAATCGAGCTGCTCCTGATACTACGTACGCTCGGTCAGGTCGCGGATGAAGGCCGAGACGACGACACCGTCGGCCGTGTGCAGCGGACTCAGCGTGACTTCGCACGGGAAGGTGCTGCCGTCCTTGCGCAGGCCCTCGACGAGTCGTCCGACATGGCGCGGTACCGCTTCCGAGGCATAGTTCTCGACATCTACCCGGTGCTTTCCCTGGAGGGCCTCGACGACCAGCATCTCCATCGGCTGACCGACCATTTCGTCGCGCGGATAGGCGAAACACTGCTCGGCGCGCGCATTGACGAGAACGATGCGCCCGGCGGCATTGACCACGACGATCGCGTCGGAAGCCGATTCGAGCAGATCACGGTATTTCTCCTCGGCCTTCAGGCGAACGTCGAGCATGCGGTTGAAGTTCTGCGCAAAGGCGGCGATCTCGGCGGGGCCTTCCGGCCGGGCACGATGGCCGAATTCGCCGTCGGCGATATGACTCGCCGTACGCATGATGTTGGCCATCGGGCGCAGGATGCGTCGCCCGACATGGAAGGCCAGCAGGCCGCCCAGCGCGATCAGCAGCAGCGCGCCGAAATACTTCTGGTTGGCGCGCAGCCACAGCTGGCGCAGCACGAGTTCGGCCGGCTGCACGCTGATCACCTGCCAATCGGTTCCGGCGATCGGCGCGTAGGCGATCAGGCGCTCGTTATCGCCGTGGCCGAGAATCGTCGCACCGCTGACCGCACTGGCGCGCGCGTGCGACAGCGCCTCGGCGTCCGGAAAGACTTTGCCGACCCACGCTTCGGGGTCGAGCGAATGGCTGACGATCCTGCCGGCGCCATCGACGACATGAACGACCAGCCCGATCGGCAGTTGCACATTGCCCGGCACCGCCGGATAGCGCAGCAGATCGACCGAAAAACCGACCAGACCGGCAAAGCCCCCGGCGTCGTCATGAACGGGCTGGGCGAGAACGGCGACCCACTTGCCGCTGACCGGACCGATATGCACCTTGCCGGCGACAAAACGGTTGTCGCGACGGATGTCGGCAAACCACTCGGTGCCGGCGACCGAAGGCCGCCGGGCGCCATTTTTCGGCAAGGCTGAACAGACGATTTCGCCGCTGGCGTCGGCAATCGCCAGGTTGGCGAATTTCGGGAAAAATGCCTTGAACTCGGCAAGGATCGGGTCGCAATTGCTGGCGTCGAGCAAGCGGACCAGCGGCCGTGCGGCCAGGCCCTCGAGAAACTCCTGGCTGTCGTGAACGAAACGCCGGCTATCGGCGGCGACCAGTTCCGAGAAGCGCTTGGCCGTTTCCTCGGCCTCGTGCAGCGCATGCCGGTAGTTTTCCTGCAGCGAATAGACGAGCAGCGCGAAGAGCGGCACGGCCATCGCCAGAACGAGGGTGACGAGATATCGTCTGATCGACCAGCCAATCGGCATCTACGGCCCTTCCCGGTAAGCAGGCGATCAACGCCGTTGAGAACTGCAACCCGCCCATGATAAACCTGCTTCCGTTTTCCCGGTTGCGCGGGCCGGGCTCAACGCTTCTTGCCCGGCATCACCGACTTGACCGGCGGGCGACCGAGCGGGCGCGGCGCGGCCTTCGGGAAACGCGCGCCAGCGCAGCGCAGGCCGGTGCCGGCCGGCTGATAGCTCGGGATCAGGTGCCTCTTGCCGTTGCCGATCAGGTCGGCGCGTCCCATCTGCTTCAAGGCCTCGCGCAGCATCGGCCAGTTCTCGGCGTCGTGATAGCGCAGGAAAGCCTTGTGCAGCTTGCGCATGCGGCTGGCGCGAACGGTCTCGACACGCTCCGAATCGCGGCTGACCTTCTTCAGCGGATTCCTTTCCGTGTGGTACATCGCCGAGGCGATCGCCATCGGCGTCGGCAGGAAGGTCTGTACCTGGTCGAGGCGGAAATTGTTCTGCTTGAGCCAGAGCGCGAGGTTCACCATGTCGAGGTCGGTGGTGCCCGGGTGCGCGGCGATGAAATAGGGAATCAGGTACTGCTCCTTCCCGGCCTCCTTCGAGAACTTCTCGAACATCACCTTGAACTTGTCGTAGTTGCCGATCCCCGGCTTCATCATGTGCGCGAGCGGACCGGCCTCGGTGTGCTCGGGCGCGATCTTGAGGTAGCCGCCGACGTGGTGCGTGACGAGTTCCTTGACGTACTCCGGCGACTGGATCGCGAGGTCGTAGCGCAGGCCCGAGCTGATCAGGATCCGCTTGACGCCGCGCACCGCGCGCGCCCGGCGATAGAGCGAAACGAGCGGCGCGTGGTCGGTGCCCATGTTTTCGCAGATGCCCGGAAAAACGCACGACAGCCGGCGGCACGACGATTCGATCTTCGGATCGCGGCACTTCAGCCGGTACATATTGGCGGTCGGCCCGCCGAGGTCGGAAATCACGCCGGTAAAGCCCGGCGTCTTGTCGCGGATTTCCTCGATCTCGTGGATGATCGAATCCTCGGAGCGGCTCTGGATGATGCGCCCCTCGTGCTCGGTGATCGAGCAGAAGGTACAGCCGCCGAAGCAGCCGCGCATGATGTTGATCGAGAAACGGATCATCTCGAAGGCCGGAATCTTCGCGTCGCCGTACGACGGATGCGGCCGGCGCTGGAACGGCGAGGCGAAGACGAAATCCATCTCGGGCGTGGTCAGCGGAATTGGCGGCGGATTGAGCCAGACGTCGCGCTCGCCGTGCCCCTGGATCAGCGCGCGGGCGTTGCCCGGATTCGATTCGATGTGGAAGGTGCGCGAGGCGTGGGCGTAGAGCACCGGATCGGCGAGCACCTGCTCGTACGACGGCAGGCGAACCGCCGTGCGCTGGCGGTCGAGCTTGGGCATGCGGTGGTGCGACTGGAACTGGATCACCTGCGTTGGCGCGGCCTGCGCTGCCGCTGATTGGCAGGCCGATTCACCGCCCTTCTCCGGCTCGGTCTCGTAGGGATTGGCGTGGCGAACCAGCGGGCCGGGGCTGTCGACGTCGGTCGAGTCGATCTCGGACCAGTTGCTGCCCGGCAGCCACGAACGCGGCACCATGAACGAAGTGCCGCGCAGGTCGCGGATCTCGGCGATCTTCTCGCCGCCCGCCAGGCGATGCGCCAGCGCGACCATGGCGCGCTCGGCGCTGCCGAAGATCAGCATGTCGGCCTTGGAGTCGGGCAGCACCGAACGGCGCACCTTGTCCGACCAGTAGTCGTAATGCGCGATGCGGCGCAGGCTGGCCTCGATCGAGCCGATGATCACGTTGGCCTGCGGAAACGCCTCGCGGCAGCGCTGCGCATAGACGACCACCGCCCGGTCCGGGCGCTTGTTGGCTTCGGCGTTCGCCGTATAGGCATCGTCCGAACGCGGCTTACGGTCCGAGGTGTAGCGGTTGACCATCGAATCCATGTTGCCGGCGGTCACGCCGAAGAACAGGTTCGGCTTGCCCAGCACCTGGAAGGCCTTCGCCGAAAGCCAGTCCGGCTGGCTGATGATGCCGACGCGAAAGCCCTGCGCTTCCATCAGCCGGCCGACCAGCGCCATGCCGAAGCTCGGATGGTCGATATAGGCGTCGCCGGTGACCAGGATGATGTCGCACGAATCCCAGCCCAGCTCGTCCATTTCGGCGCGCGACATCGGCAGGAACGGCGCCGTGCCGAAACGCTTGGCCCAGAATTTACGGTAGGAAAAAAGATTTTTCGGGAGGCTGTCGGCAGCCTCCGGTTTGGCAGTAGTCATGGGGACGGGATTCTACAGGGCTGCGCCGATTACGGAGATAGGCATCAGGCAGGAGTGCGGCGATTTTGTTCAATCGGCGGTGAAAAAATGTGCGGCCTATTTCGTGAAGGAGTCGCGGTGAAATACGGCCGGATAGACGAACTGCACCTTGCGAAACGCCATCCAATCGCTCAGCGACTTGGTTGGCGCAGTTCATATCCAGAGATAAACAAGGAGATATTATGCCGACAGCCACCATGACCAGCAAAGGTCAAATCACCATCCCCGTTATTGTGCGAAACATTCTCGGTGTTGAAGCCGGGGACCGAGTGGAGTTCGTCCAGGTCGAATCGGGCCGCTTCGAATTGGTTGCCGCAACGCAATCGGTCACTGCCCTGAAAGGGTTGGTGCGCAAACCAGCTTCTCCGGTAACGATCGAAGCAATGAGCGAGGCAATTGCAGCGCAGGGGGCCAAAGCGAAATGATCGGCTTGGATACCAACGTCCTTGTTCGCTATATCGCACAAGATGATCCGAAACAGACACCGAAGGCTACCCGCCTGATCGAATCTCTCACAGCAGATGATCCGGGCTTCATCTGCATCGTTTCCGTGATTGAATTGGTTTGGGTGCTAGCAGGCTGCTACGCGTCCTCAAAAGAGGAAATCTGCGAAGTGCTGGAAACCTTGTTGCGCACGAAGGTGATTGTTGTCGCGCAAGCCGATACGGTTTGGAAAGCGCTTAGCGTGAAAGACACCACCCACTGGACGTAACAGATTCTGGCCTGTCGCAAGCCCGAGCGAGAACGGCAAGGGATATGAATGGTTAAACGGCGGCGGTGGTCGGCATGAGGCCGTGCTTGAGCAGCATTTTTATCCAGCGCGGCGCATTGCGTTGGACACTCAATGCCTCGTGGTCAATCGCCTTGTCCCGGTAAGGCGTGTTGTTCTTCAGCATGGCGAAGAGGATGCGCAACATCTTGTGCGCCAGCGCCACGATGGACTTTTTGTGCCCCTTGCGAATGCTCAGCGCAGCGAACTTCTCCTTCAGTGCGCAGCGGCTACGGGCAGCTGCCTGAGCGAACTCACACAATAGTCGCCTGACCCACGCATTGCCCTTGCGGGTTTTCCCGCTCATGCGTTTGCCGGCGCTTTCGTTGTTGCCCGGACAAATGCCGACCCACGATGCCAGTTTTTCCGCACAACCAAAGCTGCTCATGTCGGTACCGATTTCCACGAGCAGCATCGCTGCGCCCATGAGATCAATGC
This sequence comes from Rhodocyclaceae bacterium, assembly GCA_049295655.1. GTDB lineage: Bacteria > Pseudomonadota > Gammaproteobacteria > Burkholderiales > Rhodocyclaceae > CAJBIL01. Next base: position 1,302 of record JBAQRB010000164.1, on the reverse strand, counting down.
CGGGGATGGTTTGCAACAGAATCATGAGGTCAGTCGTAGAGTCCAATGGGCTAAGCGGCTATTTGTTTTGCATAGTACTGCTGGTTGAACGCGGCAGGCGACAGATAGCCGAGGCGAGCCTGCTTGCGAATCCGGTTATAGAATATCTCGATGTATTCGGTAATCTCGCGTTTTGCCTGTTCCCGGGTGGCAAAGCGCCGATGATGAACGAGTTCGTTTTTCAGCGATCCCCAGAAGCTTTCCATCGGCGCATTGTCCCAGCAGTCTCCCTTTCGACTCATTGATGCCTGCATGCCGAATTGCCGAAGCATCTTCTGATAGTCGTGCGCACAGTACTGGCTGCCACGATCCGAGTGGTGAATCAGCCCTTTCTCCGGGCGTCTGGCGGCGACGGCTTGGAAGAGCGCCTGCATGACCAGCGACTTCGTCATACGTTCTGCCATGGCATATCCGATCAGTTCGCCATTGAACAAATCCTTGACCCCGGCGAGATAGAGCCAGCCTTCATCGGTGGCAATGTAGGTGATGTCAGTAACCCATGCCCGGTTGGGTGCTGTCACGACAAACTGCCGTGCCAGCAGGTTGGGAGCAATCGGCAGCGTATGCTTCGAATCCGTCGTTGCCTTGAATTTGCGTTTCTGCTTGCAACGCAGCCCCAGCTTCGCCCAAATTCGTTTGATACGATGTACGCCCGTTCTGATGCCATGCTCAGCCAGATCGGCTTGCAGGCGTTCCGGGCCGTAGGTTTCTCGTGTTCGCCGATGCACTGCCTTGACCTCGATTTCCAGTCGGGCATCTCTTCTGCTCGCGCCGACGGCGGACGCTTACGCCAAGCGTGATACCCGCTTTCCGAAACATTCAGTACTCGACACATCGTCGCAACCGAGTGCGTTTGCCGCAGTTCGTCTATCCGGCCGTATTTCACCGCGACTCCTTCGCGAAATAGGCCGCACATTTTTTTAGCAGGTCGCGCTCCAGCTTGACTTCTGCCAGCTCCTTGCGCAACCGTGCCGGCTCCACTTCCGATTCCGCCGGTACGCGCTGGCCTTGCCCCACCGTCGCAAGTTTTCCCGTTCGCGAAGCCCTGACCCAGTTCCCCAGGCTGCTCTTCGGCACCGATAGCCGCCTGGCTGCCTGATCTACCGAGAGCCCTTCAACTTCCACCAACTTCACCGCTTCCGCCCGAAATTCCGGCGTGTAAATCCCTTTCGGTATCCGTTCCAATTGCGTCCTCCGTTCGTTACATTCTACGATCCGTCGGACTCCACTTTTTTCAGCCTACCTCATGAGTCAGCCCGGTCT
>JBAQRB010000163.1:0-4175 GCA_049295655.1 Rhodocyclaceae bacterium | reverse complement strand
CATCGAGTCAGCCGCTTCCTTGGGCGTGGCCGGGAAGGGGGTGCATTCGTCGAAGATCATGACGATGTCCGAATCAAGGACATGCTGGATGCGCATCGACTCCTCGGGCGTCAGGAAGAGCTTGTCGCCGTTGATCGGCGACGAGAACTTGACGCCTTCCTCGCTGATCTTGCGCAGCGCGCCCAGCGAGAAGACCTGAAAGCCGCCCGAGTCGGTGAGGATCGGACCGTTCCAGCCCATGAACTTGTGCAGGCCGCCGTGTGCGGCGATTACTTCGAGCCCCGGCCGCAGCCACAGGTGGAAGGTGTTGCCGAGGCAGATCTGCGCGCCGATTTCGGAGAGGTCGCGCGGCGTCATCGCCTTGACCGTGCCGTAGGTGCCGACCGGCATGAAGACGGGCGTCTCGACGACGCCGTGCGCGAGGGTGACGCGGCCGCGGCGGGCGGCGCCGTCGGTGGCGAGGAGTTCAAACTGCATGAGGCGGTCTTTCGTGAGCGGTTGGGTTGGCTTTTTCGAGCAGCATGGCGTCGCCGTAGCTGAAGAAGCGGTAGTGTTCGGCGACCGCATGGCGATACGCGGCGCGGATGGCGTCGGTGCCGGCGAAGGCCGAGACGAGCATCAGCAGCGTCGATTTGGGCAGGTGGAAGTTGGTGATCAGGCGGTCGACGACGCGGAAAGCGTAGCCCGGCGTGATGAAGATTTCGGTTTCGGCGGCGCCGGCACGCAGTTCGCCTTTTTGTGCGGCGGCTTCGAGGGCGCGCAGGCTGGTCGTGCCGACCGCGATAACGCGGCCGCCGCGCGCGCGGGTGCGGGCGATGGCGTCGACGGTGGCCTGCGGAATGTCGAAGCGTTCGCAATGCATGCGGTGCTCGGACAGGTCGTGTACGCGCACCGGCTGGAAGGTGCCGGCGCCGACGTGCAGGGTCAGCCATGCGAGCTCGACGCCGCGCTCGCGCAACTGTGCGAGCAGCGCCTCGTCGAAGTGCAGGCCGGCGGTCGGTGCGGCGACTGCGCCGGGATGGCGTGCGAAAACGGTCTGGTAGCGCAGTTCGTCGTCGCCCTCGACGGCGTGTGTGATGTAGGGTGGCAGCGGCAGACGGCCGTGCGCCTCGATCAGCGACCACAGGTCGCCATCGCCAGCGAGTTCCAGTGCGAAGAATTCTCCCTGTTCGCCGGTTCTGCCTTGCACGGTCAGATGGATCGCCTGCTCGAGGACGATCCGGCTGCCCGGCTTCGGCGACTTGCTGGCGCGAACCTGCGCCACCGCATGGCGGGCATCGACGATGCGTTCGATCATCACCTCGATCTGCCCGCCGCTCTCCTTTTGCCCGTACAGGCGCGCCCGGATCACCCGCGTGTCGTTGAAAACCAGCAGATCGCCGGCTTCGATCAGGTCGGGCAGGGCGGTGAAGGGTCGGTCGTGCAGCGCCCCGTCGGCAACGTGCAGCAAGCGGCTGGCCGTGCGTTCGGCCGCCGGGTGCTGGGCGATCAGTTCGGGAGGGAGGTTGAAGTCGAAGTCGTCGAGAGTGAGCATGCGAAAGAGTTTTTTCGGAACGGTGATCGGTGTGCTTGTGGGTTGGCGGCGAATCGAGGATAATTCGGCCTCCTCTGGTTCGCGACCTGCGAACCAAGGCCGAGGTGGCGGAATCGGTAGACGCAGCGGATTCAAAATCCGCCGTAGAAATACGTGAGGGTTCGAGTCCCTCTCTCGGCACCATCCAGATTTTCAAACTAGGCGACAAGTGTTATTTCAAATACTTGTCCAGCCGTCGTCAAACAATCGTTGATCAAGCGTTGGATTATATCACGCCGCCCCCGGAATTCCCCGTACGAACCCGGCTGGAGCGCCCATCGGGAGCCCTTGCCTGGTGGCTCGCGGCACGCCCGAAAACCCTGACGGTCTCCTTCGTTCCGGTGCTCGTCGGCAGCGCCGTGGCATGGTCGGAAGGGCATCTTTTCCATTGCTTGCCGGCGCTGATTGCCCTGCTGGCCGCCGTACTGATCCAGGTAGGTACCAATCTGCACAACGACGTCTCCGATTTCGAGCGCGGTGCCGATACGCCGGAGCGGCTCGGCCCGCCGCGTGCGACGGCGATGGGCTGGCTGCCGGCCGCCGCCGTGCGCCGTGCCGCCTGGATTGCTTTCGGGCTGGCGTTCAATTTTGGCGTTTATCTGGCTTGGTACGGCGGCTGGCCGATCGTTGCCATCGGTTTGAGCTCGCTGCTGGCGGGCTGGGCCTATACCGGCGGGCCGCGACCGATTGCCTATACGCCGTTCGGCGAACTGTTTGTCTGCGTTTTTTTCGGGCTGGTCGCGGTCGGCGGCAGTTATTACCTGCAAACCGGGACCGTGGACGGCGCCGCGCTGCTGGCGGCCTTGATGGTCGGCCTGCTGGCCGCCGGGGTGATTACGGTCAACAACTACCGCGATCTGGAAAGCGATGCGCGGGCCGGGAAAAATACGCTGGCCGTGTCTCTCGGCCGGCGGGGGGCGCGCTTCGTCTATGCGCTTGAAATGCTGCTCCCCTTCGCGCTTTTGCCGCTGCTCGCGGCCCTGACAGGAAAGGGAGCGTGGCTGACGCTGCCTTTGGCCGTGCTGCCGCTGGTTCTGGTTCAGCTCGGCCGTTTCCGGCGTGAAACGCCGGGACCGGGATTCAATGAATTACTGGCGCGAACAGCTCTGTTGCAGTTCATTTTCGGCATTTTGCTGGCGATTGCCCTGATCGCCTGAAGCCGCCCCCGGATTGAACCACTGCAGTTTCTGCTGCAGGCTGACCACCGTGCCGACGATGATCAGCGCCGGCGAGGTGATGCCGGCGGCGATGACTTTTTCGGGCAGGGTGGCGAGGTCGGCGGTCAGCACGCGCTGGCGGCTCGTCGTCCCGTTCTGCACGACTGCGGCCGGATGGCTTGCCGGCAGGCCGTGGGCAATCATCTGGCGGCAGATTTCCTCGATGCCGCCGACGCCCATGTAGAAGACGACGGTCTGCTTCGGGCGGGCGAGCGCCGGCCAGTCGAGATTGATCGTGCCGTCCTTGAGGTGGCCGGTGGCGAAGGTGACCGTCTGCGCATGGTCGCGGTGCGTCAGCGGGATGCCGGAGTAGGCGGCGCAGCCGGCTGCCGCCGTGACGCCGGGAACGACTTCGAAGGGTACGCCGAATTCGAATAGCGTCTCGATCTCTTCACCGCCGCGTCCGAAAATGAACGGGTCGCCCCCCTTCAGGCGCACCACCTTCTTGCCTTCGTGCGCCAGACGGACCAGCAGCAGGTTGAGTTCCTCCTGCGGCACCGTGTGCCTTGAGGTTTCCTTGCCGACATAGATTTTTTCGGCATCCGCGCGCACCAGACCCAGTACGCCGTCGGCAATCAGGTGGTCGTAGACCACGGCATCCGCTTCGCCGATCAGCCGTGCGGCGCGCAATGTCAGCAGATCAAGGTCGCCGGGACCGCTGCCAATCAGGTAGACAATTCCGGTTCGGTGGGTGTGCGGGGATGGGTTCATCTGTTTGGGTATCTTGGGCTGAGGTGCAAGCATAATTGTCACGATATGTTTAGTTCAACTGGCGAACCGAACTTTAGTAATAACCACAACAGAAATAGTTGATTTGAGTCAAAGAAGCAGCGATTGAACAGGTGCAATCTTGCGCCTAGCGTCCCGGGACCTATTGTTGGTGCCACTTTGGGTGGCCGTAGTTCCGGGCGTGTATAACCGCTATATCACGAGGAGAGGGGAAGTATGAATACTGGAATTCGTAATGCTCTGATGCTGGCAGTTCTGCCGCTGGCAATGAATACCGCGTTTGCTGCCGCCAAGGCTGAAAAAGCCGCTGCACCGGCGCCGGCACCTGCCGCCGCTGCTGCGCCTGCAGCACCGATGCTGTCGGCTGCGGACAAGGCCGCTACCGGCAAGACCTACTTTGAGCGTTGCGCTGGCTGCCATGGCATGCTGCGCAAGGGTGCTACCGGCAAGAACCTCGAGCCGGCGAATTCGACCAAGCTCGGTCAGTCGCGCCTTGAAAAGATCATCGGCTACGGCACCGAAGGCGGCATGGTCAACTTCGACGACATCCTGTCGAAGAAGGAAATCTCCGACATGGCCACCTACCTCCAGATGCCGGCTGAAGCACCACCAGAGTGGAGCCTCGCCGACATCAAGGGTAGCTGGAAGCTGCTGAT
>JBAQRB010000162.1:0-4289 GCA_049295655.1 Rhodocyclaceae bacterium | reverse complement strand
ACAAAATAACCGCTTCATTCGATTTTCTCCGAGGGTGTAACATGAAATTGATTCTGCTCGGCGCTCCTGGCGCCGGAAAAGGTACGCAAGCGCAATTTATCCGTGAAAAATACGGTATTCCGCAAATTTCCACCGGTGACATGCTGCGCGCTGCGGTCAAGGCGGGAACACCTCTCGGTATCGAAGCAAAAAAAGTGATGGACGCCGGTGGCCTCGTTTCCGACGACATCATCATCGGGCTGGTCAAGGACCGTCTGTTGCAGGACGACTGCAAGGCCGGTTATCTGTTCGACGGTTTCCCGCGCACCATTCCGCAGGCCGAGGCCATGAAGGCTGCTGGCGTTGCGCTCGACTACGTTCTTGAAATCGACGTGGCTGATTCCGAAATCATAGAGCGCATGAGCGGTCGCCGGGTGCACGTGGCTTCCGGCCGTACCTATCACGTCAAGTTCAACCCGCCGAAAGTGGCTGGCAAGGACGACGTTACCGGTGAAGAGTTGATTCAGCGTGCTGACGATACGGAAGAAACCGTCAAGAAACGTCTGGAAATCTATCATTCGCAGACCAAGCCGCTGATTGAGTACTACAGCAAGTGGTTTGCCACTGGCGATGCCAAGGCACCGAAGTGCCGAAAGATTGCCGGTGTCGGCGGCGTCGATGACATCAAAACCGCTGCTTTTGCTGCCCTGAAATAAACCATGACCGCTACGACCCGTCCGACGAATGCGTTTTACGCCCAGTCGGGCGGCGTTACAGCGGTAATCAATACTTCCGCCTGTGCCGTCATCGAAACGGCAAGGCGCGCATCGCTTAACAATCCTCAATCAATCGGCAAGGTCTTTGCCGGCCGCAATGGCATCATCGGTGCGCTGGCCGAAGATCTGATCGATACCAGCTTGGAATCCGACGCGGATATCGCTCGCCTGCGCCACACGCCGGGCGGCGCTTTTGGATCCTGTCGCTACAAACTCAAAGGCCTTGACGAGCATCGTGCGCAGTACGAGCGCCTGATCGAGGTGTTTCGCGCACACGGTATCGGCTATTTTTTCTACAACGGTGGCAACGATTCGATGGATACCGCGTGGAAGGTGTCGCAGCTTTCCGAGAAGCTCGGCTATCCGCTGATCTGCGTCGGCATCCCGAAAACCGTCGATAACGACTTGCCGCATACCGACGCTTGCCCGGGTTTTGGCTCTGTCGCCAAATACGTGGCGACATCGATGCGCGAGGCAGGCTATGACGTCGCGTCGATGGCCCGGACATCGACGAAAATTTTTGTGCTCGAAGTCATGGGGCGCCATGCCGGCTGGATTACTGCGGCCTGCGGGCTGGCCAGCGAGTCCGCAGGTGAGCCGCCGCACATCCTCCTGTTCCCAGAAGTGCCTTTTGACGAGGCGCGTTTCCTCGAACGTGTTCAGGAATGTGTCGAACGTTACGATTACTGCACGATTGCCGTCTCCGAAGGCCTGCACGATGCTGCCGGCAATTTTTTGTCCGACATGGGGACGAAGGACGCCTTCGGCCATTCGCAGTTGGGCGGTGTCGGCCAGGTTGTCGCTCAGCTGATCAAGGACCGGCTCGGCTACAAGTACCACTGGGCGCTCGCCGATTACCTGCAGCGCTCGGCGCGCCATATCGCATCGAAAACAGATACCGATCAGGCCTACGCACTTGGTCAGGCTGCCGTTGAACTGGCGCTGGCTGGTCGTAACGCCGTCATGCCGGGCATCATCCGTCTGGCGGACTCGCCCTATCGCTGGAAAATCGGCGTGGCCGACCTGAAGGATATTGCCAACGTCGAGCGCAAGATGCCGCCCGACTTCATCACGGATGATGGTTTTCATATTACGGATAAATGTCGTGCATATCTGGCGCCATTGATCGGGGGCGAGGATTTCCCGCCTTACCGCAATGGCCTGCCTGACTATGTACGGCTGAAGAACGTTTTGGTGCCGCGTAAGCTCGGAGAGTTCAACATCTGATCTGACTTGTGACACCAACACTTACCGCACGCAAGAGGCGGGCGACAAAGGTTTGTTTCACCATGTAAGGCAATTCGGCCCGGAGGAATCTTCCAAGGGGTCTGAGCAAACTTTAAGGGAGGGTGTTCATGTCTGCAAGTCAAGGTCTCATGCTCGCGCTGGCTGGCGCGGTACTTGCGGTGCTTTATGGCGCCGTGATGAGTAAGTGGATTCTTTCATTGCCGGCTGGCAATGCACGCATGCAGGAAATCGCCAAGGCGATTCAGGAGGGGGCGTCGGCTTATCTCAACAAGCAGTACAAAACCATTGCCATTGTCGGCGTCGTACTCTTCGTCATTATCTGGATTGCTTTGGGTAAGCTGATGGCAATCGGTTTCCTGATTGGCGCCATTCTTTCTGGTGCAACCGGTTTTATTGGCATGAACGTTTCGGTGCGTGCCAACGTGCGTACGGCCGAAGCTGCGCGCAGTGGCATCAGTGCCGCGCTGGATGTTGCCTTCAAGGGGGGGGCCATCACTGGCATGCTGGTCGTCGGTCTCGGTTTGCTTGGTGTGGCCGGTTATTACGCCGTGCTCAAGGGCATGGGACTCGATTTCCAGCACTCGGTCGAGCCGCTCGTCGGACTGGCGTTCGGCGGTTCGCTGATTTCGATCTTTGCGCGACTCGGTGGCGGTATCTTCACCAAGGGGGCCGACGTTGGCGCCGATCTGGTCGGCAAGGTCGAAGCCGGTATTCCGGAAGATGACCCGCGCAACCCGGCGGTGATCGCCGATAACGTCGGCGATAACGTCGGTGACTGTGCCGGCATGGCCGCTGACTTGTTCGAAACCTACGCCGTGACGGTTGTCGCGACGATGGTGCTCAGTGCGCTGATGCTCAAGGGGGTTGCCGGTGCGACCGACGCAGCGATCGTTTATCCGCTGGCGCTTGGCGGTGTGTCGATCGTCGCATCGATCATTGGCTGTTTCTTCGTCAAGGCCAATGATGGCGGCAAGATCATGAATGCCCTTTATCGCGGTCTCGCGGTGGCGGGTGTCATTGCATTGGCAGCCTTTTATCCCGTGACCAAGATGATGCTCGGCGATGGCTTCACGCTGGCCGACGGCCAGTTGATCAGCTCGATGAGCATCTTCGGTGCGGCTTCCGTCGGCCTGATTCTGACGGCCGCGCTGGTCTGGATCACCGAGTATTACACCGGTACCGATTTTGCGCCGGTGAAGCACGTTGCTGCCGCTTGCCAGACCGGCCACGCGACCAACATCATCGCCGGCATCGGCGTTTCGATGAAGGCTTGCGCTCTGCCGGTGCTTTCGGTGTGTGCGGCAATCTATGTCGCTTTTGCGCTGGCCGGTCTGTACGGTATCGCGATTGCCGCAACGTCGATGCTGTCGATGACCGGGATCATCGTGGCGCTCGACGCTTACGGTCCGATTACCGACAACGCAGGCGGTATCGCCGAAATGTCGGGTCTGCCGAAGGAGGTGCGTGATGTCACCGATCCGCTCGACGCCGTGGGCAACACCACCAAGGCGGTGACCAAGGGCTATGCCATTGGATCGGCCGGTCTGGCGGCTCTGGTGCTCTTCGCGGACTATACGCACGCGCTGGAAACCAAGCTCGGTACGCACATGGCGTTCGATCTGTCCGATCACATGGTCATCATCGGTCTCTTCATTGGTGGCCTGATTCCTTATCTGTTCGGTGCCATGGCGATGGAAGCCGTGGGACGCGCAGCCGGTTCGGTGGTAGTTGAAGTGCGTCGCCAGTTCAAGGAAATTCCGGGCATCATGGAAGGCACGGCCAAGCCGGATTATTCGCGTGCGGTCGGCATGCTGACCACGGCAGCGATCAAGGAAATGATCGTTCCGTCGCTTCTGCCGGTTCTTGTCCCAGTGGTGGTCGGCATCGCCCTCGGGCCAAAGGCGCTCGGTGGCTTGCTGATGGGAACCATCGTGACCGGTCTGTTTGTCGCGATTTCAATGACGACCGGCGGCGGTGCGTGGGATAACGCCAAGAAATACATCGAGGACGGTCACTTCGGCGGCAAGGGTTCCGATGCACACAAGGCAGCCGTGACCGGCGATACCGTCGGCGATCCATACAAGGATACGGCCGGCCCGGCGGTTAACCCGCTGATCAAGATCATCAACATCGTCGCGCTGATGATTGTTCCGCTGATGGTCTGAGTCCGCCGAATGGACTAGCCGAATGGGCTAACGCAAAGGCGGCCATGCGAATGGGGCGGTATACTTGAAGCTCCTCAAGTTGAAAGCATTCCATGGCCACACCCGCCGACAACGCCAGCAT
>JBAQRB010000161.1:0-2342 GCA_049295655.1 Rhodocyclaceae bacterium | reverse complement strand
GCACAGGCCGCGACGAACGCCGCCGAAGCCAATCTCGCCGGCGCCCGCCAGGACGCGACCCGCCTCAAGGCCGAGCGCGATGGCGTGCGCCAGCAGCGCAGCAACGTTCGCCTGCTCGCGCCGGCCGACGGCGTCGTCACCGCGCGCGATGCCGAAGCCGGCAGCACCGTCGTCGCAGGGCAGGCGGTGATCAAGCTGGTCGAACCGGCGAGCCTGTGGGTCCGCCTGCGCATCGACCAGGGCCGCTCGGCCGGTCTGGCGCTCGGCCTGCCGGCGACCATCGTCCTGCGCTCGAATCCACAGGTGCCGCTCGCCGGCAAGGTCGCCCGCCTCGAACTGCAGAGCGACAGCGTCACCGAGGAGCGCATCGCGCTCGTCGAATTTGTCAAATTCGAGCGCATTCCGGCCGGCATCTCGCTCGGCGAGCTGGCCGAGGTCACGCTGCAGCTGCCGGCCAGCCCGTCCGGGCTGCTTCTGCCGAACGCCAGCATCAAGCGCCAGTCGGGAATCCCCGGCGTCTGGCTGAGCCGGGACGGCGAGCTGCGCTTCGTTCCGCTGCGCCTCGGCAGTGCCAGCCTCGACGGCAAGGTGCTGGTGCACGGCGCGCTCAAGGCCGGCGACCGCGTCATCGTGCATAGCGAGAAGGAAATCGATGCCGGCAGCCGCATCCGGATCGTCGATTCGTTGGTTAATTCGCTCACCGGGTCGGGAACGTGATCAACCTCGCCGGCCGCGACATCCTGCACGCCTGGGGGCGCTTCGTCCTGACCGGCGTCGGCCTCGGCCTGCTGATCGGCGTCACGCTGTCGATGGCCGGCATCTACCGCGGCATGGTCGACGACGCGAAGGCGCTGCTCGGCAACAGCGGCGCCGACCTCTGGGTCGTGCAGAAGGATACGCTCGGCCCCTATGCCGAAGCGTCGAGCCTGCACGACGATATCTATCGCAGCCTGCTTGGCCTGCCCGGCGTTGCGCGTGCCGCCAACGTCACCTACCTGACCATGCAGGCGCGGCAGGGCGCGGCCGACGTGCGCGTGATGCTGGTCGGCTTCGAGCCGGGGCAGCCCGGCGAACCGGGCTATCTGGTTGCCGGCCGGCAGATCACGCGCAGCCACTACGAGGCGGTGGCCGACGTGAAGACTGGTTTCCGGCTCGGCGAGCAGGTGCGCATCCGCCGCCACGACTACACCGTCGTCGGACTGACGCGGCGCATGGTCTCGTCGGGCGGCGACCCGATGCTCTTCATCCCGCTGAAGGACGCGCAGGAAGTGCAGTTTCTCAAGGACAACGACGCCATCGTGAACGAGCGCGCCCGCACGGCGGCCAACCCGCAGCTCAACCGCCCCGGCGTGCCGGGCCTGCTCGAGTCGGTGCAGGCGGCGCAGACGACCAACCGCAGCGTCAATGCCGTTCTCGTGCAGGTCGCCGACGGCGTCAGCCCGGCAGCGGTCGGCGCCGGAATCCAGCGCTGGAAGCACCTGCAGGCCTACAGCCGCGAGCAGATGGAGGAGATTCTGGTCGCCAAGCTGATCGCCACCTCGGCACGGCAGATCGCGATGTTCCTCGTCATCCTGGCCGTCGTCAGCGCGGCGATTGTCGCCTTCATCATCTACACGATGACGCTCGGCAAGATCCGCGAGATCGCCGTCCTCAAGCTGATCGGCACGCGCGACCGGACGATCGCCGGCATGATCCTGCAGCAGGCGCTCGGCCTCGGGCTGATCGGCTTCGTCGTCGGCAAGACCGTCGCCACGGCGTGGGCGCCGATCTTCCCGAAGTACGTCCTGCTCGAACCGGGCGACGCGCTGCGCGGCTTCGTCCTGGTCATGCTGATCTGCGCCGTCGCCAGCACGCTGGCGATTCGCGCCGCACTGCGCGTCGATCCGGCAACGGCGATCGGCGGCTGAAATGGACAACTTCGGCATCCGCATCGAAGGGCTGCGCAAGCGCTACGGCGAGGGCGACACCGCCGTCGATGCGCTGAAGGACGTGAACATGACCGTCGCACCGGGCGAGGTGGTCGGCCTGATCGGCCCTTCCGGCTCGGGCAAGAGCACCTTGCTCAAGTGCCTCGGCGCGGTGATCGAGCCAAGCGCCGGGCGAATGACGCTCGGCGACGAGGTGATCTACGACGGCACGTGGCAGACGCGCGACCTGCGGGCACTGCGTCGCGACCGGATCGGCTTCGTCTTCCAGGCGCCGTACCTGATTCCTTTCCTCGACGTGACCGACAACGTTGCGCTGCTGCCGATGCTCGCCGGGCAGCCCAACGCCGTCGCCCGCCAACGCGCCGGCGCGCTGCTCGCCGCGCTCGACATCGCGCACCGCGCCAAGGCCCAGCC
>JBAQRB010000160.1:0-6062 GCA_049295655.1 Rhodocyclaceae bacterium | reverse complement strand
GGTCTGGCCGCGCACGAGCCCAGGCGGCCAGCCGGCGGTCTATGCGACGCGTGATGCCGGCAGCAGCTGGCAGCGTCTAGCCGCCGGCCTGCCGAACGGCCAGGCGTGGTGGACCGTCAAGCGCCAGGCGCTGAGTGCCGACCGCGAGGACACGGTCGGCCTGTACTTCGGCACCACCAGCGGCGAACTGTGGATGAGCCGTGACGAAGGCCGGCAATGGGCGTGCATCGCGCAGCATCTGCCCGAAATCTACGCGGTCGAGGTAGGCGAGGTGGCCGTCGAAACGTCGGCAGCGCCTGCGCCATGAAAGTCATCATCCCCGGCGGGCTGCGTTTCTACACCGAGCACGGCGAGACCGAGGCCAGCGGCGCGACGCTGGCCGCCGTCCTCGCCGACCTGGAGCTGCACTACCCGGGAATCCGTTTTCGCATGATCGACGAACAGAACCGCATCCGTCCGCACATCCGTTTTTTCGTCGGCGGTGAGCAAGTGTACGACCTTGCGCAGCCGCTCGCCGCGAGCGACGAACTGGTCATCGTCCAGGCGCTGAGCGGCGGCTGACGGTGCGCTGCCCTGGGAGGCAGTAAATACGCCAGTCTTCAATAAACAGGGCGGGCGTAATTCTCTTTACGCGCCGACCACCACCAACTCCCGCGTCGCCCTTGTCATCGCCACGTAGAGCAGCCGTGCATCCTCGTCCTTCCGGTCGGCCTGCTCGCCGAGCAGCCCGACGCCCGGGATCGCTACCAGCGGGAATTCCAGCCCCTCGCAGCTGTGCATGGTGAGGAATTTCACGCTGTCTTCCCCATCCGCAAAGCTGATGTCCTTATTCTGCGTGGCCGGGATGCCCATCCGGGATAGCGTGTTCCAGACCATGTTGCCGACCCGAAAATTCGCGGTAGATGACGGCCATGTCGCTCCACGGCGTGCCGTTCCGGTGCGCCGCCTTCAGGTGATTGGCGATGTATTCGGCTTCCTCTCTTAGTGTCGGCAGCTTGATCACGAGCGGTTGCGGGCCGCGGCGGCCGGGATGGTAGTGCGGCCTTGCGCCTGGATGCCGAGCTGCTTGCTGGCGGCCGTAGATCGCCTCTGCGTCGTCGTACATGACGAGCAGCGAGTTGGTTTCGGGATTGACCATCTGCGCGACGAGCTTGAGCCACTGCGGCGCGAAATCGTGCACCTCGTCAATCAGCACGCCGTCGTACTGGCCGGCGGGGACGAGGCCGCTGTCGACGGCGCGGATCAGCTTATCGGCCCTCAATGGTTTCGAGCCGCCAATCCGTGACCTCCAGCACGAGCAGGCCGCGCCGCGGGTTGGAGACGACGAAGTCGGGATGCACGTTGGCGCGGCCGATCGGCACGTCGTACCAGATCAGGTAGTCGTCCTCGAGCTTGTCTTCAAGCCGGCATGCGAGGCAGGTGCCGATGGCAGGTATGAGCGAAGCCACTTGTAGTCCCCCTATTTTTATCTGGCATGAACATTCTTGCTTTCGGCATTATGTCATGCGCGCAGGTGGCGCTACGTTTCGGTTTGCCCGGAATGGCCGTCGTGTCCGACGGCTGCCGATGGTGTGCCCGGAGAGCCAATGTTTACGCCACTCGACTCCGAAGCATGCCCAAGCCGCTCGGCAACGGCTGGGTCAGGAATTCCTGCCCGGGCGGGCACATCGACGTGTCCTCCCTAGGCCTTCGGACAGGCTTTGGCCATCGCGGCGGCCGTTTCTTCCGGGCTGAGGTCGCGCATATGGGTGGCGACCGACCACTGGTGGCCGAAGGGGTCTTCCAGCCGGCCGTAGCGGTCGCCCCAGAACATGTCGGCAACCGGCATCGTGATGCGCCCGCCGGCTTCGACGGCGCGCGCTACGGTGGCGTCCACGTCCTCGACGTAGTGGTGGAGAGTGACCGGCGAGCCTTTCAGGGTCAATGGGCTGACGCAGCCTTGCTCGGGAAACTCGTCGATCAGCATCAGCGACGCGTCGCCGATCCGGATCAGCGCGTGCATCAGGCGACCATCGCTGCCGGGCAGCCGCGCCACTTCGACGGCGCCAAAAGCCTTGGCGTAATAGGCAATCGCGGCGGCGGCGTCCCGGCACACCAAGTGCGGGGTGATCGACGTCATGCCGGGCGGGATGGCTTGGACGGGGTTCATGGCAATCTCCTTTTGAATGGGTGGCGGGCGATGCAGGACGCGCAAGGTGCGCACGGATCGCCCATAGCAAAATCGACAGGCTATCGCCGATTTGGTTCGGGCCTGAGCCGCCGACGATAGCGCCAAGGGAAAGCGATAGGGAAAGCGACAGCGAGGCGAAGCGTTCAGCGGCGGCAGCCCGTCATCGCCCGACTAGATCGTCCCGGTGGTCGCGTTGGTGTATTTATATTTCATATACAAATTGGGTTGTGGTATGGTATTTAATTATCCTTTTTGGTTTGTTGTTGATTCGGCGGCAGTCTCTGTTTTGTCGGTGATGGATTTTTCTATTGATTTCGCATTCGTATTTCCCCCGTCCCAATTACACCAGCTGTGACTTGCAGTCGTTCTTGTCGCGTCGCTAAAAGTTTCTGGCGACAGCGTTGGCCCCCCTAAACAGTTATTAACGGATCCTCAATGGCAAGCTACGTTACGCTGGACAAGCTGATTCACGCGATCGCCGGTTCAGTCATGGAGGCTCAACATCTCGTCGAGAAGGCGCAGGTTGACAACATCACATCTTTTTTCGATGAAAAAAGACAACCAAAATGCTTCGAGGTGGAGCTTCCATCGATGCGGAGTAGTGCCCACGAAGGCGAATTCGATCGCTACCGCCTACCTTTGATTTCCCTGATAGCGCACAGTTCGCTGGTTATTAGCGAGGCGGAGATCGAACTCGACGTAGAACTGGATGGCGTCAGCGACGATCATCCTTCGCAAGCCGGAGTGCTAGGCAGCAAGCGCCAGAAACCTTCACTGATGGTGAATCCGGAAGGTGGGGGCGGGTCTGGGAAGAAGGGCGCTAATGTTGCGCACATTACGCTCAAGCTCGCTTCGAGCGATCCCAGCGAAGGGATGTCCAGACTCATAACCGAAGTCATCAAGGTTCAAGGCGTTGTCGGCCCGAGCAAGCCGGCAGTTCCGCCGGAGCCTTCGTCGTGATCGCATGTGGTGCCAGGCAGCTGGCTTTTCGGCCTTGAGTGGCCTTCTGTTCTAAGGGAGTAATGATGTCCGAAATTATCGATATGGCCTCGCAGTTCAAGGGCCTGCCCATGGGTGACCTGATTGGAGGACCACTGTCAGCCGCCTGCGATGCCCAGGTGAGGCTTGCGAATGCAACCGCCGACTTCATCAAGTATATCGGCTTCATGCCGCCGACCGACCCCAAGGATCCGAGCGGCGTCGGTGCAACGCGAACGGCAATGTTCAAATTTTCCCGGCCGATGCCCGACCCGAGCGATGGATCAAAGACGATCGATCAGGATGTGACCCTGGATGTGCCTTTGCTCGCGATCGTCAAGGTTCCGAGCCTCTCCATTACGCGCGTCGACATCACTTTTGACATGGAGGTGAAATCGTCCTTTGCATCAAAGGAGAGTGAAGATACTAAAGGTTCATTTTCCGCCGATGCTAGCGTCGGTTGGGGGCCATTCAGCCTTAAGGTGCATATGGAAGGTTCCGTTGCCACGCACAAGGAAAACACCCGCACTTCCGATAATTCAGCCAAATACCATGTCGAGGTTCATGCCGAGGACACCGGGATGCCCGAGGGTTTGGCGCGTGTGCTGGATATCATTAACACGGCCGTCGTACCAAAGGTCTCTGCTGCGCCTGCTCCAGTCGTCCACTAGGGCTGCATTTTTATCGGGCCGGATGTGCTGTAGCGCATCCGGCAAACGGAGCTGCCAATGAGTACGAAGCCCTTTCAGCTTGCAGATATCCGGTTTGTGAAGCGGATTGTTGTCGGCAATGATGATCCTAAAAGCATGAAGACTGAGGCGGAGGTCGAATCTGCCATGGAGATGGTAAACCGTTGTCTTTCCGGTTCGCCGCGCGGCTACCTTCTCAATGTTGAAAGGAACTTCGGTTTCTATCACATCGGCGAGCACCACGTTACGTTGCAATATGCTGCCTACCATATCGCTTTTGAACGTAAACCCTCATTCCTGGATTAACTCGAGACCCTATCGTGCCGGTTTCGATTATTTCACTGAATGCCATGGTGGCGGTATTGAAGCGCTCGTTCGCTGATTCGAACATGCTGTTGGCGAGCATCGATACGGGTGATAGCGCTGCCGCCGAGGGCTCGCTGTGTTCGGTGCCGATGGCACTGTTCCGGCGGCAGAAGACGATCTCCTTGCAGGCAATGACCCTGCGGGTTCCATGCTATCCGGTCTTCAATTCATGCGACAACCGCGGGGTTGCGCATGGCCTTGCGCTTTCCCTGTCCCCTCCCGCTATGTGGAGGCGCTTGTTTCGGCCGCTTAAGTCATACGAGCTTAGGATTACGGTGGAAAAAGGAGAGGTTTCGGTCTGCTTTCAGCGTTTGCGGTCGGGGGCGCCGGTACGTCGTCCGGCGGCGAATCTTGAATGGGTTTTATTGCTGTCAGCAGAGCAGAAGGCGCAGTTTGCGGCACTGTCGACCGATGAAAACTCGCGGCTCTGGGCTTCAATCCCTGTAAACCTTTATCGCTCGTTTCTCCGAAAACTGACGTGGGGCTAAGTGCGCCGAGGTAGCCATATTCAGTCCACGAGAACAGAACTGTTCCCTCTTTTTTTAACTTGCTCCAAGGAGTAGATGATGAGTTCAGCTTTTGTTGGCACGGGTCTTCCGCTTGATCAGGCGGGACTCGATTCGGTTGTCCAGTTTCTTGGCGTTGGGGAGGCGGAGTTGTGGTCGGTGCTCGACGTAGAGACTTCGGGTTGCGGCTTCACGCAAGACCGGAAGCCGCGCATCCTCTTTGAACGACATAAATTCAGCAAATTTACGGGTGGGCAATACGACGCCGCTTATCCCGATATCAGCAATCCGCAACCAGGCGGTTATGGTGCGACGTCGGCCCAGTATGACCGCCTCGAATGCGCGGTCGCACTAGATCGTGATGCTGCCCTGAGGAGTGCTTCCTGGGGGCTCGGACAGATCATGGGGTACAACGCTGTGCTTGCCGGCTATCAGGATGCCGAAAGCATGGTTGCTGGCATGATGGAATCGGAAGCGAAGCAGCTGGCGGCCATGGCGAATTTCCTCAAGAGCAGCAATTTGGATACACCGCTTATCCAGCGCAACTGGGCGGATTTTGCGAAAGGTTACAACGGAGCTGGTTTTGCCATAAATAAATATGACTTAAAACTATCTTCAGCGTACCAGAAGTTTTCTTCAGGAGCATTTCCCGACCTGAATGTACGTGCCGCGCAACTGCTATTGACGTACTTGGGGTACCACCCAGGTTCGATTGATGGCATACCGGGAAAAATTACACGATCGGCGCTGTCAGCATTTCTCGAACACGAGCAGATGCCGGAAACCGACGCCGTTGACGACGGTGTGTTGAATGCGCTGCTGCTAAGCGTTCAACGCACCGATGCCTGATTCAAGTTTGAATCCTGCTGCTGGTTTAACTTGGAACTTGAAGCGCCCTTACAGATGAGAGAAATTCAGAGGTCTGCACATGTTGGCCTGGGGGAGCCGACGGCAATTATTACGACCCAGGCAACGGCAGTCTGGGCAATGCTTGGGGGAATCCAACTTTGGCGGGATTTCTTCAGGCAAGCAGATATGTTTTCACCGGACTTTGGCTGACTTTAGGGTCTGTTGCCATGCGGCGCGCGTCATTGGTAAGCGTTCTACCACCTCACATTGCTGAGCGAGGGGTTTGGAGGCGAGGATAGTGTCCACGATTTTTTTGGTGGACACTATGAACAAAAGCACATTAAGGGCACAGCCTCCCCGAATTCGCCGCAATCACAGTAAGCGCTCTACGGCGCCGCATTGCCAACTGAGTTATTTGGCCGGTGCGTCCCCAAGCGGCAACAGTTCATCAATGCGGCTATAGGGCCACGCCGGTAGTTTCTCCAAAGTGTCTTTGAGCCAGGC
>JBAQRB010000159.1:0-2169 GCA_049295655.1 Rhodocyclaceae bacterium | reverse complement strand
AAGCGGCTGTTGCTCGCCGCAACCGGCTCGGCCACCGTCTCGACCAGCGTGTTCCACACGCCGCAACCCGGGCACTGGCCCTGCCACTTCGGCGCGCTGGCACCGCACTCGGTGCATGAATAAATGGTTTTTGCCTTGGCCATGCTTAGGGACTCGATTTGAATTTTGGGGTTATGGAAAGATCGGGGCAGCGAGTAGCAGGCGCTGCCCCAGTAGCGGCAGTGCGACTCGCCGCGAAACAGGGTAATCGTGTTCGGGTTTTCTGATCTCGCTCACTTCAACACCTCCCAATACCCGCCCTTGCGCGGACCGACAAAGCGTAGGCGCCCGTCCTTGACCAATTTGGCGGCAGCACGCTCCACTGCACTGACAGACTTGCCGATGGACGATGCAAGGTCCGCCAGCGTCAGTTCGGGATTCCCCGCCAAGGTGGCGAGTACTTGTTCCGGCGTTTTTACCGGCGTTTTTACCGGCGTTTTTACCGGCGTTTTTACAACTGAGGCATTGAACGGGGGTGACGACTGCAATCCGGCCGCCGCCAAATGGGCCGGATTGGCCCTGAATGTCAGCATCAGGCCGGACATGCTGAAGTCGTAGATCGGTGGGGCGATGCCGTGCTTCTGACATTCGCGTTCTATCTTCTCAATACCACGCCCCCAGGATTCGATGTAGCCGGCCCGGAAGAAGGCGTTGGCCAGCAAAGGATTTGCCGGCTTGGAGGGATGTTTGCCAAGCAGGCGTTCCATGGTCCAGCCCTCCGGCATATAGCCGGCATTCCACAGCACGATCTGATGCTCATAGACGCTGATCTGGATCGGGATGCCGCTGCTGTAGTCCTTGTGGATCACCGCGTTGAGCAGCGCCTCACGCAAGGCCTGGCGGGGAAACAGGAAGGTTTCCAGCCGTTGCACACCTTCGTAGCTGATATAGGCCTTCAGGTACTTGGTATGCAGCAGGTCCAGAATTTTTTCCACCTGCGTGAACAGGTCGCCGTGGATTTCGTCCTGATAGCGCAGGTCGTCGTCGGTCACGAAGAAGCCAATCTTGATCCAGGCCCCCGGCACGAAACGCTCAGGTTGCTTGCCGAACAGCAGCGAGGTGGCGCGCTTGAGAAAAGCGCCGTCCTCCAGTTGCAGACTGCTCAGCAGCGCCGCGTTGCCGTCGGCGAGAACGGCTTCGTCCACTCGCCCGCTCCGGGCGGCCTTGTCCCGGAACCATTGCAGCGCCGAAGGCTGGCAATCGTCCAGCGTCAGGCCGGGAAGCGGTACGCCATCCCAATGCAGCCCCTGCTTGCGCAGCAGGAAGCGGCTCAAGGCGGCCCCTTTCAACTCCTGTTTCGTGCTGCCACTGCGGTAGTGGTACTCGCCCTTGTAGCTGACCGGGCTGGGGTAAGGCGCGACGCGGATTTCCAGCAGTTCCTTGCCCGCTTCTTCCCGCAGATTCACATCGACCATGATGCCGAGAATGTCGCGCACCTTGTTCGGGATCTCCTCGAGCAGCTTCCTCGCATCCTTGATGCCGACCACTACGCCCTTGTCGTTGCGCCCGATGACGAGCAGGCCGCCCTCGGCATTGGCGAAGCCGCAGACCCACTTCAGGTATTCGTCGCGCCAGGACTCCTTCCACTCGACCTGTTGGTGCTCTTTCCCCGTCGACATCTCCATCCCCTTTTCAATTGCCGAAAAGATTATGGCATTTAGTTTTGGCACGTTCGATGTTGGCATCGGAAAAACCGCCCTTCCTTACCAGCATCGGGTGAATCGAGACTGCCAGAAGGATTTCTCGTTGCGCGCCATGCGTCGCGCCAATACCTAACGCGCCGCCACCGGAACGCGCGGCGCCAGCGCGCAGAAGAGCTCGTAACTGATCGTTCCGGCCGCTGCCGCCACTTCGTCGGCCGATAGCGCGTCGCCCCAGAGCTGTACCGGGCTGCCGACGCCGGCTTGCGGGATTCCCGAGAGGTCGCAGGCGAGCATGTCCATCGAGACGCGACCGATGGTCACGCTGCGCTCGCCGGCGACGACGATCGGCGTGCCGCCCGGCGCGTGGCGCGGGTAGCCGTCGGCGTAGCCGCAGGCGACGATGCCGACGCGGGTCGGGCGCGCGGCGACGAAGCTGCCGCCGTAGCCGACGCGCTCGCCGGTGGCGACTTCCTGCACGCCGATGATC
>JBAQRB010000158.1:0-13372 GCA_049295655.1 Rhodocyclaceae bacterium | reverse complement strand
GTCTGGAATCCGCAAGGGCTACAGCCGCCCGCTCGACTTGAAGCACGGCCGCGTCGACATGACGCACGGCAGCGGCGGCCGCGCCATGGTGCAGCTGATCGAAGAATTGTTCGCCCGGCACCTCGGCAACGAGTACCTGGCGCAGGGCAACGACGGCGCGCTGCTGCCGATGCCCAAGGGCCGGCTGGTGATGGCGACCGACTCGCACGTCGTCTCGCCGCTCTTCTTTCCGGGCGGCGACATCGGCTGCCTGTCGGTGCACGGAACGATCAACGACCTCGCGGTGATGGGCGCGACGCCGCTTTACCTCGCTGCCGGCTTCATCCTCGAAGAGGGCTTCCCGCTCGGCGACCTGGCGCGCATCGTCGAGTCGATGGCGGCTGCAGCGAAGGAAGCAGGCGTTCCGGTCGTCACCGGCGACACCAAGGTCGTCGAACAGGGCAAGGGCGATGGTGTTTTCATCACGACGACCGGCGTCGGCGTCGTCGCCGAGGGCGAGGATTTTTCCGGCGACCGTGCGCGGCCCGGCGACGCGATCATCGTCTCGGGCAGCATCGGCGACCACGGCATGGCGATCATGGCGCAGCGCGAGAGCCTCGGCTTCTCGGCGCCGATCCGCTCGGACACCGCCGCGCTGCACGGACTGGTCGCCGCGATGCGGCAGAGCGGCGCGGCAATCCGCGTGCTGCGCGACCCGACGCGCGGCGGCGTCGCCACCACGCTCAACGAAATCGCACGCCAGTCGAAGGTCGGCATGATGCTGCAGGAAACGGCGCTGCCGGTGAACCCGGAAGTCGCCGCCGCCTGCGAATTCCTCGGCCTCGACCCGCTCTATGTCGCCAACGAAGGCAAGCTGCTCGCCGTCGTCGCGCCCGAAGATGCCGAGTCGCTGCTCGCCGCGATGCGCGAGCATCCGCTGGGGCGGCGCGCTTCAATCATCGGCAGCGTGCATGAAGACGCGCACCACTTCGTGCAGATGACCACCGGTTTCGGCGGCCGGCGCATCGTCGACTGGCTGACCGGCGAACAGCTGCCGCGGATTTGTTGATGCGGCCGAAGCGCCTAGCGCCGCGGCGCGATCAGCACGGCGGCAACGTCCTGCAGTTCCTCGAGCACCATGCGCCGGGCGGCGTCGTGATCGCCGGCGTTGTCGACCGAGAAGCAGCCGCGACGGCCGTCATTGAAGCGTACCGAGGCGATGAAACAAAGGCGTGGCCGGCGCTTGGGTGCCGGCGATTGGCGTTTTGCTGGCAGCATGGAAATAACTCCCTGATCCGCCTTCATTTGAGGCGTCAGGGACATCCTAGTGGAAGCCAGGCAACTGAAAAATAAGACAAAAGTTATAGTGTTATGCGCCTTGACTTGGTTTTCCGGGCAAAGCCTTGCGCTGCCGGGGCGCGGCGTGTGAGGCGTTGGCCAAAATACCCTCTCGGAATGTGAGGGCAATGGATTTCTGGCCTGTTACGGAGGCGAGCGTATGCGTGCACTTCTCCACCTCGGCGCACTGGGAGGGGACAAGCTGCGGCCTGCAATCATCTTTTATGAGTATTTACAACAAAACTGGTGTGCAGCATAATTGTTGTACTAATTTTTTGATGTGAGGTGGCTCGTGAAGCTGACTATCGGTAATCCGGTCAAAGGGGACGATTTTTTTGATCGCGAGCTGGAGCAGAAGCGGCTCTGGCGGCAGCTGGAAACCGATAACGTCTTGATGCTTGCACCACGCCGCATTGGCAAGACGTCGCTGATTCTGCGGCTATGCGAAACCGCGCAGCAGCATGATCGCTATGCCGTGTACTGCAGCTTTGCCGGTTGCGATAGCGAGCGCGATTGTGTACGTGAGCTGTTCAAGGCGCTGCATGCCATGCAGACCATCGGGCAAAAGAACGCCGAGTTCTTTGCGAGGATCAAGAGCATAAAAGTAGCGGTTGTCGGTTTTGAATGGCACAACGATGCCGCCGACAACTGGCGGCAAGCAGGCGAGGAGATCGCCAGGGCCTTGTCAGCCAGTGAAGATAATTGGCTGGTGTGCATCGACGAACTCCCCGTCTTCGTCGTCAAGCTGCTGCAGCAAGGCGAGGAAGGCCGGCAGCGCGCGCGAACCTTTCTCTATTGGCTGCGCGACTTGCGCCAGGCCAACTTCGAGCGCGTGCGCTGGCTGATGGCCGGCTCAGTCGGCCTCGATACCGTCGCCGCGCGCCTGCGCATCGCCGACGCCATCAACGATCTGCCGCCGTTTCCGCTCGATGCCTTTTCGGGAGATTGCGCGCGCCGTTTTCTCGATGCGCTGGCGGGCAGTTACCAGATGCCGCTTTCAGCGACCGTGCGCGACTACGCCGTCGAATGCATCGGCTGGCCGGTTCCCTATTACCTGCAATTGATGTTCAGCCAGTTGCGCGATGCCTTCGCGGATCTCGGCCATCCGCCCGACACCGCAGCAGTCGATGCGGCCTTCAAGAAACTGCTCGGGCCGGGCTATCGCGGTCATTTCGACTACTGGCGGCAGCGTCTCGACGACGAACTCGGGCAGCCCGAGGCCGGTCACGCGATACGCTTGCTCGGCCGCATTTGCCGTGATCGCAACGGGCTCGATGGCGCAGCGCTGGGCCTTGTTTTGCGCGACGCGATTGCCGACGACCGCGACCGCGACCGCACTTTACGCTATCTGCTCAACGTCCTCGAAAGCGACGGCTATCTGGCGCGCCACGGTGAGCGCCATGCTTTCCGCCTCGAATGGCTGCGTCTGTTCTGGCAGCGCGAGTGCGCTGCATGAAGGCGAACATCAAGCGGCCGGCCTTCGACACCCCGCTCAAACGACCGGCGCTCTACAACCCCGGCCTGTGGAGCGCGGCCGAGGTGCGTGCCTATTACATCGCACGCACCCCAATGCTCGAACGCCTGCTCGGCGACCTGCGGCGCGAAGTGGCGGGCAGCCAGCCGCAGCACCGCCTGATCGTCGGCCAGCGCGGCATGGGAAAATCGACGTTGTTGCGCCGTCTGGCGATCGGCGTCGAGGACGACGCGCAGCTTGAAAACCAGTGGCTGCCGCTGATTTTTCCCGAAGAGCAGTACAACGTCGCGAGCCTTGCCGACTTCTGGCTCAACTGCCTCGACGCGCTCGGCGATCTGCAGGAGGCGCGCGGCGAACATGCGCTGGCCGCCGCGATCGACGCCGAGGTCGAGCGCATCGACCGCGGCGACAGCGACGGCGCGCTGCGGGCGCTGCTGCGTATTGCCGCCAAATTGCAACGCCGCCTGCTGCTGCTCGTCGACAACATCGACCTGATTCTCGAGCGCATCAAGACGCAGGACTGGGCACTGCGCGAAGTGTTGCAGGGCCACTCCGAACTTTTGCTGATCGGCGCCAGCAGCCGCGCGCTCGAAGCCGCTTACGACTACGGCGCGGCCTTCTACGATTTCTTCAAGATCGACGAACTGCGCGGCCTCAGCGAAGACGAGATGCGCGAGACCATCCTCACGCTGGCGCGGCTGCGCGGTGCCGACGATGTCGTCAAGCGCATCGAATCCGACCCCGGCCGGCTTCCCGTCCTGCACACGCTGACCGGCGGCAACCCGCGCACGGCGGTTTTGCTCTACGGCGCCCTGCTCAAAGGCGTAGACGGCGACGTTCGTTCCGACCTCGAAGCGCTGCTCGACGAGGTGACGCCGCTCTACAAGGCGCGTTTTGACGAGTTGCCGACGCAGGCGCAGCAACTGCTCGACAAGCTCGCGCTCAACTGGGACCCGATCACCGCGCGCGGCCTCGCCGACCTGCTCGGCTGGCAGGTCAACCTGGTTTCGGCGCAACTCGACCGGCTGGCCGGTTCGGGCGTCGTCGAGAAGGTCAAGGGCAGCGGCAAGCGCATCGCCTTCCAGGTCGGCGAGCGCTTTTTCAACATCTGGTACCTGATGCGCGCCAGCCGCCGCGTGCGCCGCAAGCTCATGTGGCTGGTCGAATTCATGCGCGTTTTCTTCAGCGCCGACGAACTGCACAAGCTGGCGCGCCAGCGCCTGAGCGGTTGTGTGACCGATGCGCCGGATGCCGAATACTCGCTGGCGCTCAGTCGCGCGATCGGTGCCTTGCCGCTGGCGCGAGCACTCGAAACGCAGGCGCTCGATTCGCTGCTGTCCGGGCAGTGGCGTGACCGGATCGAGGAAATGCTCGATCTGCGCGGCGAGGATAGTCATCTCGCGTCGAAAGCCGAACGGATCAAGGTGCGCAAGGAGGCGCGTGCCTTGTTGGCGCCGTTGTTCAAGGGAAAAAAAGACGAGGTAGTGCTGAATCAGTTGCTCGGTCTTCCTGTTCCCGCGGCGATGTTGTTGGAGACGGCCAAGATCGTTTCTGCAGGGATGCAGGGCGAGTTGAAGGAGCTGCTGCGTGAATCGGCTGAGAGTTCCGTGAAGAAAATGACGGCATGGCTTGGAAGTGCCGCCTATCCAAAATTCGGCGTGGCGATTGCCGCCGGCGATATGGAGGGGGCGCGCGATATCGAGGGCGGCGAAGCCGCCGCTCTGCGCTACGACTACCCCTTGCTGGCACTGATTCCAAAACTCCTTGATTGTAGGGAGGATAAGGCGCGGGTAGTGGAGCTCGAACAACTTGCACGTCAGGCGCTGGCTGAGGACGACAGTGGTGCACTGTATTACTTCTGCCTGGCACATGCGCTCATCGCCCAGCAGTGTAACGAAGAGGCGCTTCCGTACGCCCGCAAGCTGTGCGAGATCGAGCCTGACAACCCGGACAACTGGCTGATAATGGCCTCATTATTACTGGGTCGGCCGGATGCTGCAGCCGAGCAACTGGCCGCGGCGCGACGCGTGCTGGAACTTGATCCGGAAAGAGCAGATGGCATGCTCATGTTGGCCTCCAGCTTGTTTGTGCAAGGCAAGCTCGATGAGGCGGTCCAGGTATCGCGGCAATGGCTGGTGTGGCTTGCTGCTCAAGAAACTACAGGGGCGGACGAGCTGGATTTCCTCATTGGCTTAGTGCAGAAAACCTATGCTACCGGCCGCAGCAAGGAGATGCTCGCAGCCCTCGATGCATCCGAAGTCGGCCAGCGCTACCGCCCGGTGCGCGAAGCGCTGGCCGCCGTCGTCGCCGGTAGCGCCGACTTCCTGAACGGTGTCGCGCCCGAGGTGCGCAAGCCGGCGATCGAGGTGCTCGCCTTGATCGCTCCACAATTGCTCAAGGAATCGCCGTGAGCCTTCTGTGTTGCCGATGTGTTTTCTCGGGCGGATTGAAATATGCCGCCCTGCCTGTGATGGAATAGCCGTATGCGCATCCTCTTTATAACCCACGCCTTCAACAGCCTGACGCAGCGCCTGTACAGCGAGCTTTCGGCGCGCGGGCATCTGCTTTCGATCGAGTTCGACATCGCCGATTCGGTCGCCGAGGAAGCCGTCGCGCTGTTCAAACCCGAGCTGATCGTCGCGCCCTACCTGCGCCGCGCGATTCCCGAATCGGTCTGGCGCAGGCACACCTGCCTGATCGTTCATCCGGGAATCGTCGGCGATCGCGGCCCGTCGGCGCTCGACTGGGCGATCCAGGGCGGCGAGTGTGGCAAGACCGCGTGGGGCGTCACCGTGCTGCAGGCCGAAGCCGAAATGGACGCCGGGCCGGTGTGGGCGGCGGAGACTTTCGCGCTACGCGCCGCGAAGAAGTCGAGCATCTATCGCAACGAAGTGACCGAGGCGGCGACGCGCGCGGTGCTGCAAGCCGTCGAGCGCTATACGGAAAAATCGATGGCCGGCGGCTTTGTCCCGGCGCCGCTCGATTATGCCGACCCGGCGGTACGCGGCGAGCTGCGCCCGCTGATCAAACAGGCGGATCGGCGCATCGACTGGGCGATCGATTCGACCGCCAGCGTGCTGGCAAAAATCAACGCCGCCGACGGTTTTCCGGGGCTCGCCGATACGCTGTTCGGCGAGCCCTGCCACCTTTTCGATGCCTGCGACGAATCCGGGATGCTGCCCGGAGAGCCAATGTTTACGCGCTTCTCCAGCCATTCCCCGGGCGCCGTGCTGGCGCGTCGCGAGGGCGCGCTGCTGCGCAAGACCGTCGATGGCGCGCTGTGGATCGGCCACGTCAAACGCGCCGGCGCCGCGATCGCGCTCAAGCTGCCGGCGACGCAGGCCTTCGCCGACCGGCTCGCCGAGATTCCCGACCTGCCGCTCGCCGGCTGGTGGTGCGCCGGCGGCCGGACCTGGCAGGACATCCGTTACGAAGAGGCGGGGGCAAGTGGGCAGCAAGTCGGCTTCCTGCACTTCGACTTCTACAACGGCGCAATGAGTACGCGCCAGTGCCAGCGCCTGCAGGCCGCCTACGAATGGGCGCGGATGCGGCCGACGCAGGTGATCGTCCTAATGGGCGGTTCCGACTACTGGTCGAACGGCATCCACCTGAACACGATCGAGGCTGCCGAATCCCCAGCGGATGAATCGTGGGCCAACATCAACGCGATCGACGATCTGGCCGAGGCGATCATCGGCAGCGAAAGCCAGCTGACGATCGCCGCGCTGCAGGGCAACTGCGGCGCCGGCGGCTGCTTCCTGGCGCGCGCCGCCGACCTCGTCTGGGCGCGCGACGGCGTGCTGCTCAACCCGCACTACAAGAACATGGGCAACCTGTTCGGCTCCGAATACTGGACTTACCTCTTGCCGCCGCGCGTCGGCGCCGACGGCGCGCGGGCAATCATGCAGAACCGCCTGCCGATGACCGCCGCCGACGGCGTCGCCAGCGGCTTTCTCGACGCCTGCCTCACCAGCGATCCGGCGACCTTTTGCGCCGAGGTCGCCCGGCGCGCCGCCGAACTGGCCGCTGCGCCCGATCTGACCGGGCGTCTGCAGGCCAAGCGCGAGCGGCGCGCCGCCGACGAAGCCGCGAAACCGCTGGCGCAGTATCGCGCCGAGGAGCTCGCACAGATGCGCCGCAACTTCTACGGTTTCGACCCGAGCTATCACGTCGCGCGCTTCCACTTCGTGCACAAGTCGCCCAACTCGTGGACGCCGCGCCACCTGGCGATCCACCGCGAATTGGGCTGGAATGTACCCAAATGAGTACCGAATGACCTCTCGGTGCGGATCGGCGGCGATTCGGGGAGCTGCAAGGAAATGCCGGTGCGCGCCTTCGTTCCCGGTGAGGTCTTCTGCAATCCTTGGCTCGCCCCGACCACTGGACTTTCTCGACGCGACGCCGCCGGCGTGCCGGGGGCGCTCGTTCGATCCGTTCATGGTTTGCACGGTTCATTGATTCCCTCTACGATTCCCGCATGGAACGATTCACCATCTCTCTCGATACCGAACTTGCCAAGGAGTTCGACACCCTGATTGCCGAGCGTGGCTACAGCAACCGCTCGGAGGCCGTGCGCGATCTGTTGCGCGCGCAGCTCGAACAGTGGCGGCAGGCGAACGACGAGGCGCCGCACTGCGTGGCCAATCTCTCCTACGTCTATAACCACCACGAGCGCGAACTGGCCGAGCGCCTGATGTCGATCCAGCACAACCACCACGACCTGATGGTGTCGACCTTGCACGCCCACCTCGATCATGAGAATTGCATCGAGAGCGCCATCCTGCGCGGGCCGACGGACGAGGTGCGGCGTTTCGCCGAAGCCTTGATGGCCGAGCGCGGGGTCCGTCACGGCCAGCTCAATCTGGTCGCCGTCGAGGTCGGCCAGCGCCATGCGCACGGCTACAAGCCGCGCGGCCACGGTGCGTCAGATCATCATGTCCACCTCAAGCCCGCCCGCTAAGCCGCAAACCCGCGTTTGCTGATCGGACGCGCTTCGCTGCCTTCACCGGCCGGCAATTTCCTTTGAATTCAACGCCCGCGACTTGGCACGGCACTCGTTAAGACGTATTGTCTTGTTTTTCATAATTTCGTGATGGATGCCATGCCGCAGGACTGGATCGCGCTCGCCTCGCTGGTTTTCGTGCTGGGCATGAAACACGGCTTCGACGCCGACCATCTGGCGACCATCGATGGTCTGACGCGCTATAACGCGCAGCGCAATCCGGCGTTGGCGCGCCTGTGCGGCGTGCTGTTTTCGCTGGGGCACGGGGCGGTGGTGCTGCTCATCGCGCTGCTGGTCAGTACGTTGGCGACGCAATGGACGGTGCCGGCATGGATGGCGGCGTTCGGCAGTTGGGTGTCGATTGCCTTCCTGCTGACCCTCGGGGCGGCCAATCTCAACGCCGTCCTGCGTGCCGACCCGGCGCACCTGGTGCGGCCGGTCGGTTTCAAGGGGCGCTTTCTCGGCCGTCTGCAGCATTCCGGTCATCCGGCGCTGATTGCGCTGGTCGGTGCGCTGTTCGCATTTTCTTTCGACACCATGAGCCAGGCCGCGCTGTTTGCGCTGACCGCCACGCAATACGGCGGCTGGCAGCATGCGCTGACGCTCGGCCTGCTCTTCATGCTCGGCATGCTGTTCACCGACGGCATCAACGGGCTGTGGATCTCGCGCCTGATCCGGCGTGCCGACCAGACGGCACTGGTCGCCTCGCGCGTCATGGGGCTGGTCGTTTCCGGCGTCAGCTTGCTCGTCGCCTTCTTTGGCATCGCCAGATTTCTCTCGACCGAGGTCGACGCCTGGAGCGAAGGCAAGGAATTGTTCTTCGGCTTCGCTCTGCTGGCGATCATCGCCCTGAGTTTTGTATTTGCGCAGCGTCTGACGCGGCGTCCGGCGCTCGCCTGATCTAGTCCGCCGCGCCAATTCGTGGAAAGCCACAATGGGCAAGCGTTCGTGTCGCGCGCAAACTGGCGGATTTTGTGTAAACCCGACGAGTCGATTACAGTGACGGGTTTTGCAAATTGACGCACAGCCGCATCAGGAGCCGCAATGAAAGAGTCCATGGACAAGGATCTGCGCGAAGCCGCGCTTGACTATCATCAGTACCCGACGCCGGGCAAGATCGCCGTTCGCCCGACCAAGGGGCTGACCAACCAGTATGATCTGGCGCTGGCGTACTCGCCGGGCGTCGCTTACGCCTGCGATGCGATCGTCGAAGATCCGGCCACGGCCAGTCTGTATACCTCGCGCGCCAACCTGGTCGGCGTGATCACCAACGGCACGGCCGTGCTCGGCCTCGGCAACATCGGCCCGCTCGCCGCCAAACCGGTGATGGAAGGCAAGGGCTGCCTGTTCAAGAAATTTGCCGGGATCGATGTGTTCGACATCGAGCTGGCCGAGAACGACCCCGACAAGCTGATCGACATGATCGCCGCGATGGAGCCGACGCTCGGCGGCATCAACCTTGAAGACATCAAGGCGCCCGAGTGCTTCTACATCGAGACCAAGCTCAAGGAGCGCATGTCGATCCCGGTCTTCCACGACGACCAGCACGGTACGGCGATCATCTCGGCGGCGGCGATGCTCAACGCGATGAAGGTGACCGGCAAGGACATCACGCAGGTCAAGGTGGTCTGTTCCGGCGCCGGTGCTGCGGCGATTTCCTGTCTCAACCTGTGGTGCGAGCTGGGCGTGACGCGCGAGAACATCACCGTTTGCGATTCGAAGGGCGTCATCTACGTTGGCCGCGACGCCAGCATGGAGCCGACCAAGGCGCGCTATGCCGTAGCGACCGAAGCGCGGACGCTGGCCGATGCGATCGATGGCGCCGACGTCTTCCTCGGCCTGTCGGCGGGCGGTGTTCTGAAGCCCGAAATGGTCGCCAGGATGGCCCGGCAGCCGGTCGTCTTCGCGCTCGCCAACCCGACGCCGGAAATCATGCCCGAGCTGGCGCGCGAAGTGCGCCCCGACGTAATCATGGCCACCGGACGCTCGGACTACGCCAACCAGGTGAACAACGTCCTCTGCTTCCCGTTCATTTTCCGTGGCGCCCTCGATGTCGGCGCGACGCGCATCACCGAGGAAATGAAGCTGGCCTGCGTCAAGGCGATCGCCGCGATGGCGCACGAGGAGGTCAGCAACGAAGTGGCGATGGCCTATCCCGGCCAGCAGCTCGGTTTCGGCCCGGAATACCTGATCCCGAAGCCTTTCGACCCGCGCCTGATCACGATCATTGCGCCCGCCGTGGCGCAGGCCGCGATGGACTCCGGCGTCGCCACGCGGCCGATCGCCGACATGGCCGCGTACAAGGAAAAGCTCAAGGAATTCATCTACCAGACCGGCGTTGGCATGCGCGCCGTGTTCACGGCCGCCAAGCAGGGGCCGGCGACACGGATCGTTTATCCCGACGGCGAGGATGAGCGCGTGCTGCGCGCGGCACAGATCATCCTCGAAGAGCGCCTGACGCGGCCGGTGCTGATCGGCCGTCCCGAGGTCATCTCGGCCCGGCTCGAAAAGATCGGCTCGAAGCTGCGCATCGGCGCGCATTTCGACGTCGTCGATCCGAACAGCGACGAGCGCTTCAAGGAATGCTGGACGAGCTACCACCAGCTGATGAAGCGCCATGGCGTGACCGTCGAGATCGCCAAGCAGCGCCTGCGTCAGGACAACACGATCATCGGCGCGATGCTGGTCAAGCTCGGCTACGCCGACGGAATGATCTGCGGCCTGTCGGGCCGCTTTGCGCACCATTTGCGCCAGGTCGACGAAGTCATCGGCAAGGCACCCGGTTGCAATACGCTGGCGGCGATGAACCACCTGCTGCTGCCGGGCCGCGCGCTGTTCCTCTGCGATACGCACGTCAATGAAAACCCCGACGCCGCCCAGCTCGCCGAGATCGCCCGGATGGCCGCCGATGCAGTCCATCGCTTCGGTATCCAGCCCAAGGTGGCGATGCTGTCGCACTCCAATTTCGGTTCGTCGCAGTCGGCTTCGGCGCGCAAGATGGCCGAGGCGGCAGCGCTTCTTCACGTCAGCGCGCCGGAACTCGAAGTCGATGGCGAGATGCACGGCGACAGCGCGCTGTCCGAGGAAATCCGCAAGCAGTCCGACCCGGATTCGCCGCTCAAGGGCGAGGCCAACGTGCTGGTGATGCCCAACCTCGACGCGGCCAACATCTCGTACAACCTGCTCAAGATGACCGGCGGCGAAGGCATCACGATCGGCCCGATCCTGCTCGGCACGGCGCGTCCGGTCCATGTGCTGACCTCGACGGCGACCGTGCGCCGCCTGGTCAATATGACGGCGCTGGTGGTGGTGGATGTTGCAGTGAAATAGCTTGATCCGGCTTCGGGAAGCGGTGCGGGTCGTCTTGCCGCTTCCCGTCAGCCGCCGTGTTTTTCGAAAATCATGTACCAGGTCGGCATGTTGTAGGTCAAACCCCATCGGGTTTGTGCAAGGCACATTCCGGCTGCTTCAGCGCAGCGCATCAGATAGCCCTTGCTGTGGCAATAGCGGAATGTTCCCCCCTTGGTAATGCTGACATCCATGTTTTCCGGGCTTGGCCAGACGTTCATGGATAACACGCCGCCGGGTCGCAGCAGCCGGGATGCTTCCGAGAAGATCCAGCTCAGGTCGGAGAAAAAGTAGGCCGCGCCGCAGCACCAGATGGCATCGAAACTGGCCGCCGGCAGCGACGGCAAAATGGCCTGTGCGTCACCTTGATGCAACGCTGAAAAAAGCGATGTCCGGCCATTGGCCCTCAGGCCGTCCAGCTCCAGGTCGATCCCGACCACGCGTTTGTCGGCAAGCTGAAGGTGCTCGGTGGTCAGCCCGGTACCGCAACAGAGATCGATAAAGTCGTTTTTACCCTCCAGGCTCGGTCGCAGAAAATCCATGAAACTCCGGCATGCCCGCAGATGCACCGAAGCGCTGTCGTATTCCGGCGCGGCGCTTGCGTCGATGGCTTCAAATTGCGCCTCCGGTGGTCGGCTCTCAGTTACGGCATAACTCCAGATGTGCATGGCGGTAGAATATTCGCTCCCCAACACGCAGGCAGCGCTGTAAAACAGAGTTATTTTGTACTGGGTGGCGGGATCGCATGCCTTGATTACTTCCTCGATCCATCGGTCGAAATTATCGATACCGAGAAGTTTGGCGATGTGGTTTTTGCCCTCGTTCAGTTGCTTCGGGCTGGCCGCTGCGAGCCGGAGCAATGCGTACGAGACCTCTGAGCATACATCGGCAGCATCAATTTCCTTTGCACGCAGTTCCTTGCCGAGCCAAGCGATGTGTTTCCAGACAGCATCCCAATCCATCTTTATCCTTTGCTGTTTCCAGTTTTCTGAAATGCCATGAACCAGTTGGGCATGTGGTAGGCCACACGCCATTTGAAGTCTTTCAGGGAAAAGCCGTTGTCGCTTGCGCAGCTTTCCAGGTAGGCCTTGCTGTGGCAGTAGCGGGGCGTACCGCCACGAGTGATGCGAACGTCGTTTTCGGGATCGCCGGGCCAGGCGTTGAACGCGAGTATCCCATCGGGCTTGAGCAGTCGCGCTGCCTGTGCGAAGAGCGGCCTGAGGTCGTGAAAAAAATACAGGGCCCCGCAGCACCAGATGGCATCGAAGTGGGCTGCCGGCAGGGTGGGCAGCATGTCTTCAATCGAGCCCTCCAGAAGCTCGTGAAAGTAATGGATGCGCCCAGCGGCTTTCAATCCCCCGAGTTCAAGGTCAATTCCGATAGTCCGGCTGTCGGGCCGATCCAGAAACTCGGCGTTGAGGCCGGTGCCGCAGCATAAGTCAATGAAGTTGTCGCCGTTAGCAAGGTTTTGCCGGACAAAACCGATGAATTCCTCCGCAAGCTTTCGATGTGCTGGAGTTGCATCGTATTCGCTGGCGTTGTCGGCGGGAATGGCATCGGCTGCCTTAGGGCTGTTTCTGGATGAGGTTAGCGCATGTGACCAGAAGCGCAGTGCCGTTTCGTGCTCTCCTGCATATACGCAGGCGGCGCTGTAGTCCTTGGCCACCAGGTAGACGGTTTCGTCGCTCAAGGCCTCGGTTTCCAGCGTCTTTGCCAGCCAGTCTTCAAATCACCGACCATGAGCAGGCGAGCGATGGCTTTTCGATAATAAGGGAGTTCGGCTGGCGTCCTTTTGCTCAGGCGAATGAATGCCCCGGTAATTTCCTGCGCAACGGCCAAGCGGAAAGCATTTTTTTCATGTAGCGATGTCCCGCATTCCGATGAGGCGCCGGGTCGCGACGCAGCGGTGTCGAATACCACAAACTCCTTGACCAGAGCGGTCAAACGGTTCCACAGCGTCTTGCTGTCCATGAACGGTTCATGTCCTTTTCTGAATTGGCCGGAAAATTTTCCCTTGAGGAAAAGCCAAGAGTGGCTGCATCGTATTGCAAAGCGCGATGCGATATTCAGCACGCTTCTGCGTGAAACGGGGTCAGTGTAATACTGTCTTGGGATTGTTTTCGGTGCGATTGAGCGAAAACGGATGGTGCATGAAAAACGGCTCCCGTGGGGAGCCGTTTTGTTTTGGTGGGGCGTGAGTGATTCGAACACTCGACCTACGGATTAAGAGT
>JBAQRB010000157.1:0-4502 GCA_049295655.1 Rhodocyclaceae bacterium | reverse complement strand
GTACCGAACTGGCGCAGGCACTGCGGCCACAACTGACGCGCATG
Organism: Rhodocyclaceae bacterium; assembly: GCA_049295655.1. GTDB lineage: Bacteria > Pseudomonadota > Gammaproteobacteria > Burkholderiales > Rhodocyclaceae > CAJBIL01. The sequence continues at coordinate 4,458 of JBAQRB010000157.1, read as the reverse complement.
CATCAGTTGAATCACACGGTAGACACCGTCAGCGGCAAGAGAATCAGCTTTGGACTGGTGCGCTTTGCCAATATTGACCCGCTGGTGGCCGTGGCGCGTGAACTGATCCGGCTCGGCGGCGAAACCGGGCAACGTATTTACCCGTGCGTTTACCACTCCCGTCATCCGCTGCTGGTGCGTTCGGCCATTGAGCAGCGCCTCGACCGGCTGTTGAACCGGAAAAAACCGGACGCCATCTTTGCCGACGCCGAAGTGCGGCAGCGTCTTGGCGCCAGTCTCGAAACAGACCATCTCTTTATCATCCTCGCCACCGCTGTCGCCGAAGTCGGGCGGGACCACGACTACGACTGGGCGATTGTCGAACCCTCGTCGATGCGCTCGATCATCCAGTTGGCTGGCCGTGTGCGACGCCATCGACCAGAGGAATATCTGACCCCGAATCTCCTGCTGCTTGACACCAACATCAGCCATCTCAGCAACGGGCCAGGCAAGCCGGCCTTCTTCCGACCCGGTTTTGAACATCCAAGCCAGCCCGGTTTTCAGTTCAATAGCCATCGCCTCAAGGAACTGCTGACACCGGAACAGCTGAAAACGATTGATGCCTCCAGCCGGATTCGCGAACGCGACGAACTTTGTCCGACGAGCAATCTGGTCGATCTCGAACATGCGCGGCTGCGTGACCTGATGCAGGAAGCGCTGCCTGGAAACACACCACTTAGCCTTACCGTCCCCTTGTGGTGGACGACCGGCGCCCATCAAAGCGGCTACCTGCAACGCCGAACCCCGTTCCGCCAGGACAACCTTGGCCGGCAACGCTATGGACTGCTGCCGGATGAAGGCGGGGAAATCGGCTTTTATCGCTTTGGCGAAGACGGCAAGCCTGTTGCGGTCGACAACCTTTTACACCGGACACCTTTAGCGCCTGGACCTGGAATCAGCCTCTGGGGTGAGCCGGATTACCCGGTCGCACTCGCCACTCTGGCCGAGAGTCGAGATATAGAGCTTCGTGAATGCGCAGAGAAGTTCGGCGTGCTTGACCTGCCCTTGAAGGGGGTGGAAGACGGGCTGCGAGTCGATGAAGAGTGGGGGTATCACCCGGCTTTAGGTTTCAGCAGGTATCGCTAATCAGCTTCCAGCAAAGGAGAACACAGGATGACAGAACCCAGTAATTTACTTGCTCCACCCAATTCGGTGGCTCAAATCAAGGTGGTGATCAATGCGTTTCTACAAGAGCGCCTTCAGCCAAAACTGGAGAAACTCAAGCCCGAAGAGGACGAGCAGCGGCAGCAGTTGTTGCTGGATTATTCGCCGGCAAACTGGCTTCCCGATGCCGCCCGACGCGTGGTGCAGATTCAGCAAGTAACTCATGCACTTAAATTCACCCATCCCGATGCGCGGGGTTCCAGCCTGAGCATTGCCGGGAATCCCGCTGCAGGTGAAGCCACGGTTGCAACCCATACGATCGTGAAAACGCTGTCGCCCGACGTGGTCGGCAATGCGGCGGCGCTGGATGTCTATAAATTCCTTCGGCTATTAGCGGGTGGAAAGACCATTCTGGACCTTGCCGTTACGAAGGATCCTGCCTTGGCATCGGCGTTCTCCGATGATGCTGATTTGGCGCAAGCGTGGATGTCTGCATTTGCCACACTGATTCAAGCAAAAGCTCAGCCCACCTCCAACAAGCTGGCGAAACAGGTTTATTGGCCGGTCGGGGAAAATGGCTATCACCTGCTCGCACCGCTCTTTCCAACCTCGCTGGTTCATGGTGTGTGGCAGCGAATCCGGGAGGATCGTTTTTCCGACAAAGCCAAAGCAGCAAGGGAGGCAAAACGTAACGGCGTTGCTCACCCGCACGGCTATTGCGAATACCCGGATATTGCCATCCAGAATTTCGGCGGCACCAAGCCGCAAAACATCAGCCAACTGAACAGCGAACGTTATGGGGAAAACTTCCTCTTGCCTTCGCTGCCACCAAGCTGGAAGTCAGCCGATGCTCGCCCACCGCTTGCGGTCAATAGCGTTTTCGACCGAATTTTTGGCAGCCGGAAACGCGTTCGTGAACTTGTCCGCATCCTGCGGGATTTTCTGGTCAGTGTTGAGCACGCTGGCACCAATTTGCGCATCCGAAACAAGCGCGCCGAACTGGTTGCATTGATCCGTGACGAGGCTTTCCAGTACGCTGCTGAGTTGCAGCAGTTGGAGCCAGGCTGGACGCAAAATCCGGAGTGCCAACTCAATACGGCGGAGCAATGCTGGTTCGACCCCGAGCGAGCTAAAAAGGACCCCAATTTCGCCACCTTGCGGCAAAGAGGCGAATGGCAGGATGAAATTTGCCGACGTTTCGGCAACTGGCTAAATGCCCGGCTGACCACGGCGCAAACACCGATGGATGCAGTTTCGGCGGCTAACTGGCGCGATGTGCTGAACGATGAAATGCGCCTGATGCGTGTGGAGGTGGCTGACTATGAGTGATATTTCCGCGCTGATCCTGCTGCCGCACCTCAAGATACAAAACGCCAATGCGGTTTCCGGGCCATTGACCTGGGGATTTCCTTCTCCGACGGCCTTTACGGGCTTTGTCCATGCGCTGGAACGCAAGTTTGCGGCAGAGCTAAATGATGGCTTTGCGGGGGTGGGCATCATCTGCCACCAGTTTGATCCGCAGGTTTCCCAGCCGCCGGGCCGCCGCACCCAGGTTTTCCGTCTGACGCGCAATCCGGTCGGCAAGGATGGCGCGACAACCGCGCTGGTTGAAGAAGGCCGCGCCCACATAGACATCAGCCTGGTCATCGCCGTCAAGGACTACCTGCCGGACGGCGAAGGCAAGTATTTTGCCGAGCAAGTTCACCATGCCGCCCAAGGCATGCGGCTGGCCGGCGGCAGCCTGCTGCATCAGGAAGGCAAACGCCATCAGGCGCAATGGTGGCCGTTGCCGGGTGATACCGAAGGCGATGCGGCGGTCTTCCGCAAACTTCGCCGGCGCCTGCTGCCGGGTTTTGCACTGGTGCAACGCGACGACCTGTTGGCGGCACATCTGACTGAACTGCGCGAAACCCAGCCGGAAAGCCATGCGCTGGATGCCCTGCTCGATCTATCCCGCCTCAACTATGAGCCAGCCATCACCCCGGCGAGCGATGCCGCCCAGCCGGATCAAGTCAGTTGGGAGATTCGGCGCAAACCGGGTTGGCTGGTGCCGCTGCCTATCGGCTATGCCGGCATTTCGCCGCTGTATGCGCCGGGCGAGGTGGAGAACGCCCGAGATGGCACAACGCCGTTCCGCTTTGTCGAAAGCCTCTATTCGCTCGGCCAATGGATCAGTCCTCATCGCCTGGACGGCCTGCAACAACTGCTATGGACTCAGGAAGCCAACGCCGCCAACGGCATTTATCGCTGCAGCAACCGCTATTCCGAAACTCTCACCGAATCTTTTGCATATTCCAAGGAGCAATAACATGGCCAAAACCGATCTGAAAACCGCTTCCGTCCTCGCCTTTGAACGCAAGCTCGACCCCTCCGATGCGCTTTTCAGTGCCGGAAAATGGGCTGACCGTAGCAATGGCGAAAAAGGGGCCGCCGTTGCCATCCGCGAAAAATCCGTGCGCGGCACCATTTCCAATCGCCTGTCCGCCAAAGACCAGGACCCGGCCAAGCTGGATGCCTCCATCCAGTCGCCCAATCTGCAAACCGTCGATGTCGCAACATTGCCAAACGACATGGATACGCTGCGTGTCCGCTTCACCTTGCGCGTGCTTGGCGGCGCAGGCACGCCATCGGCCTGCAACAATTCGGATTACCAGGCGAAGCTGAAAACAACAGTTGAGCAATACGTCGGCCGGGTCGGCTTTGTTGAACTGGCTCGCCGCTACGCCCACAATCTCGCCAATGGCCGCTTCCTGTGGCGCAACCGCATCGGGGCCGAGCAGGTGGAGGTACTGGTTCGCCACCTGAGCCAAGGCGAGGCCAGCCAAAACTGGACTTTTGACGCGCACAGCTTCTCTCTGCGTGATTTTGATCAGCCAAAAAATTCAGCAGAGCCTTTGCGAGCACTGGCTCATGTGATCGAGCAAGGGCTGGCCGGACAAGCCTACGCGCTGCTTGAAGTGGTGGCTTACGCCCGCGTCGGCGACGGGCAGGAGGTTTATCCCTCGCAGGAATTGATCCTCGACCGGGGCGACAAGAAAGGCCAGAAGAGCAAGACCCTCTATACCGTTGGGGCAGTGGCCGCTATCCATAGCCAGAAAATCGGTAACGCCCTGCGTACCATCGACACCTGGTATCCCGACGATGAAGAAGCGCGAATCGGCCCAATCGCTGTCGAGCCCTACGGTTCTGTCACCTCGCAAGGCAAGGCCTACCGCCAACCCAAGCAGAAAGCGGACTTCTACAACCTGTTGGATAACTGGGTGATCAGAGACAATGCGCCAGACGAAACCAACCAGCACTTTGTCATGGCAACAC
>JBAQRB010000156.1:0-2899 GCA_049295655.1 Rhodocyclaceae bacterium | reverse complement strand
AAGGGCTTCTTCCCGGTGCAGGACACCGGCGTCATCCAGGGAATCAGCGAGGCGCCGCAGTCGATCTCGTTCGCCGCGATGGGCGAACGGCAGCAGGCGCTGGTCGATGTCGTCCTGCAGGACCCGGCGGTCGACAGCCTCTCGTCGTTCATCGGCGTCGATGGCGCCAACACGACGCTGAACAGTGGCCGCCTGCTGATCAACCTGAAGGCCAAGCACGACCGCGACGCGGATGCCAGCGCCGTGATCCGCCGCCTGCAGCCCAAGGTCGAGCAGGTCGCCGGCATTTCGCTGTTCATGCAGCCGGTGCAGGACCTGACCATCGAGAACCGTGTCAGCCGCACGCAGTACCAGTTCAGCGTCGAGGACGCCAATCCGGCCGAACTCGCCGAGTGGGTGCCTAGGTTGCTCGAACGCCTGCGCCGGTTGCCGGTGCTCGCCGACGTGGCCAGCGACGTGCAGGATCAGGGGCTGCAGGCTTACGTCGACATCGACCGCGCCAGCGCCAGCCGCCTCGGCATCACGCCGGCGGCGATCGACAACGCGCTGTACAACGCCTTCGGCCAGCGCCTGGTATCGACGATCTTCACGCAGTCGAACACCTATCGCGTCGTCCTCGAGGTCAAGCCGGAATTCAAGCAGGGCCTGCCGGCGCTCGACGGCATCTACCTCGTGTCCACGGCCAACGGCGTCAGCGCGCAAGTGCCGCTCTCGGCCATCGCGCGCTTCTCCGAGCGCAGCATGCCGCTCTCGATCAACCACATCGGCCAGTTTCCTGCCGCGACGCTGTCGTTCAACCTGGCGCCCGGCGCTTCGCTCGGCGACGCGGTCAAGGCGATCCACGCCGCCGAACGCGAGCTCGGCCTGCCGGCCAGCGTCAAGACCGGCTTCCAGGGCGCCGCGCTGGCCTTCCAGGCATCGCTCGACAACACGCTGCTGCTGATCCTGGCCGCCATCGTCGTCATGTACATCGTTCTCGGCGTGCTCTACGAGAGCTACGTCCATCCGGTGACCATCCTGTCGACGCTGCCGTCGGCCGGCGTCGGCGCGCTGCTCGCGCTGCTCGTTTCGCGCACCGACCTCGACGTGATCGCGATCATCGGCATCGTCCTGCTGATCGGCATCGTCAAGAAAAACGCGATCATGATGATCGACTTTGCGCTGGAGGCCGAGCGCGAGCAGGGCAAGAGCCCGCGCGAGGCGATCTTCGAAGCCTGCCTGTTGCGCTTCCGGCCGATCCTGATGACCACGCTCGCCGCGCTGCTCGGCGCGCTGCCGCTGATGCTCGGTACCGGCGTCGGCTCCGAGCTGCGCCATCCGCTCGGTCTCGTCATGGTCGGCGGCCTCCTGGTCAGCCAGGTGCTGACCTTGTTCACGACGCCGGTCATCTACCTCGCCTTCGACCGCCTGGCGATCCGCTTCAAACAGGATACTGCGAGCGATCATGCTTAAAAAACAGCTAACCACGGCGGGCACAGCGAACACGGCGGAAAAACAAAACCTTTATCTGGACTGGGGTTTTCGCCGTGCCCGCCGTGTCGCCGTGGTTGGATTGAGGTTTTAAGCCGTGCACATTTCAGCAATCTTCATCCGCCGCCCGGTCGCCACGACGCTGCTGACGCTGGGCATCGCGCTGTTCGGCGCGGTGGCGTTCACCTTGCTGCCGGTCTCGCCCTTGCCGCAGGTCGATTTTCCGACCATCTCGGTGCAGGCTTCACTACCCGGCGCCAGCCCCGAGACGATGGCGGCGACCGTCGCGACGCCGCTCGAGCGTTCGCTCGGCGTGATCGCCGGGGTGACCGAGATCACGTCGAGCAGTTCGCTCGGCAACACGCGAATCACGCTGCAGTTCGACCTCGACCGCAACATCAACGGCGCCGCGCGCGACGTGCAGGCGGCGCTCAACGCGGCGCGCAGCCTGCTGCCGAGCGGCCTGCCGAGCAACCCGACCTATCGCAAGGTGAACCCGGCCGACGCGCCGATCATGATCCTCTCGCTGACCTCGGATTCGCTGACGCGCGGCCAGATGTACGACGCCGGATCGACGATCCTCGCGCAGAAGATCGCGCAGGTGAAGGGCGTCGGGCTGGTCAGCGTCGGCGGCAGTTCGCTGCCGGCGGTTCGCGTCGAGCTCAACCCCGGCGCGCTGTCGCGTGCCGGCATCGGCACCGGCGACGTGCGCACGGCGATCGCCGCAGCCAACGCCAACCGGCCGAAGGGCGCGCTGGAGGCCGGCGACCGCCACTGGCAGATCCTCGCCAACGACCAGGCGATGAAGGCCGCCGATTACCTGCCGCTGGTCGTCGCCTATCGCAACGGCGCCGCGGTTCGCCTCGGCGACGTGGCCGACGTGCAGGATTCGGTACAGGACGTGCGCAACACCGGCCTGCACAACGGCCGACCGGCCGTGATGCTGATCGTGAACCGCCAGCCCGGCGCCAACATCATCGAGACCGTCGACGCGGTCAAGGCGCTGCTGCCGCAGCTGGCCGCATCGATCCCGGCGGCAATCGACGTGAACGTCGTGATGGACCGCACGCCGACCATCCGCGCCTCGTTGCGCGAAGTCGAACGCACGCTGCTGATCTCGGTGGCGCTCGTCGTTCTGGTCGTCTTCCTCTTCCTGCGCAACGGGCGCGCCGCGCTGGTGCCGATCGTCGCCGTGCCGGTCTCGCTGATCGGCACTTTCGGCGTCATGTATCTGGCCGGCTACAGCCTGAACAACCTCTCCTTGATGGCGCTGACCATCGCCACCGGCTTCGTCGTCGACGACGCGGTGGTCGTCCTCGAAAACATCTCGCGCCACATCGAGGACGGCATGAAGCCGTTCGCCGCAGCCAACGCCAACCGGCCGAAGGGCGCGCTGGAGGCCGGCGACCGCCACTGGCAGATCCTCGCC
>JBAQRB010000155.1:0-9419 GCA_049295655.1 Rhodocyclaceae bacterium | reverse complement strand
ATTTGCGGAATACCGTATTTTTCACGGATAAATTGCGCTTGCGTACCTTTTCCGGCGCCAGGAGCGCCGAGCAGAATCAATTTCATGTTACACCCTCGGAGAAAATCGAATGAAGCGGTTATTTTGTATTTTCAGTGCCCGTGCCGCCAGCGCTATATCGCGTATTTCCTTGCACGGCTGAGCATTCTCGTTAAGGCTGAAAATTACATTCAAACGGACTTACGGTCAAACCTTTTTAGATATTTTTGAACCACGCCTGCATACGCTCCGCATCTTCAGGCGTATCCACGCCCGCAGCCGGAAGATGCTCAGAAATTGCCACACTGATGCGGAAACCATGCCACAGCGCGCGCAACTGCTCTAGCGATTCAAACCCTTCGAGCGGCGACGGCGCCAGACTGGCGTAAGCCCGGAGAAAACGAACGCGATAGGCATAAAGGCCGACATGCCGATAGGCCGGTATGCCATCCGGCAAAGTCTCGCCGCCGGCCTCGCGCGCGAAGTGGTCGCGCGCATAGGGAATCGGGGCACGCGAAAAATAAAGCGCATCGCCGGCGGCGGTACACACCACCTTGACAATATTCGGGTTTAAAAAATCGGCGGCATCGCCGATCGGGTGCGCCACGGTAGCGATATCGGCACCACTATCGGCCAATTGACGCGCTGTTTGCACGATCAATAGCGGATCGATCAGCGGCTCGTCGCCCTGCACGTTGACGACGATCGTATCGTCGTCCCAGCCCCGCAGCGCGACGACCTCGGCCAGACGATCGGTGCCGCTCGGATGATCTGCCCGGGTCAGCAGCACGGACAATCCATGCAATTCGGCAGCAGCCTGCACTGCCGGATGATCGGTGGCCACCCAGACCTCCTCGGCCCCCGACCGAACCGCCCGTTCGGCGACCCGCGCGACCATTGGCTTGCCGCCGAGATCAAGCAGCGGCTTGGCCGGCAGACGCGTCGAAGCGTAGCGCGCCGGAATGACAACCTTGAATTTCATGAAGCCGCTTCCAGCAACTCAGGCTTCATCAGCCTTGAGCCGACGCGCCTCGTCCTCGAGCATGATCGGGATGTCGTCGCGCACCGGGAATGCCAGCTTGCACGGTTTGCACACCAGTTCCGACTCGGCCTTGCGGTATTCGAGATTGGCCTTGCAGATCGGGCAGACCAGAATGTCAAGCAAGCGTGCGTCCATCGAGTTTCTCCAGAATTGTTTCAAGCAGGCCGGCATCGGCGGTCGGGTTGGCAGCGGCGCCAATCTCGGCCTCAACCGGGAGTACCCAGGCTTCGCCGACGGTGATTGCGGCGCATTTTACCGCATCTTTCTCGGTCATCAGCAGCGTGCCATCGCGCGCAAAGGCCAGATCGGCTGCCGTATAACAATGGTGATCGGGAAACGGATGTGCCTCGAATTCCAGCCCCAACGCCGCAAGCTGGGCAAAAAACCGTGCCGGATCGCCAATCCCGGCCACGGCATAAAGCCGCCGGCCACGCAGCGCATCAGCATCGCAGACACGCCCTCCCGCATCGGCCAGCCCGACAAAACGCCGCCCGTGCAAGAGCATCTCAAACTGCGGCACGGACTGTGCTGCACTCAGCGCTGACGCGCAGGTGCCAGCGCTGGCGCCACCGTTCCAGACCACGGCCGTCACCCCGGAAAGGCGGGACAGCGGCTCGCGCAAAGGCCCGGCCGGCAACAGGCAGCCATTCCCGGCGCCCCGCCCGTCAAAGACGGCGATTTCAAGCGAACGCTGCAAGCGATAGTGCTGCAAGCCATCGTCGGAAAGCACGATATTGCAGTCGGGATGCGCCGTCAGCAAGGCCCTTCCGGCCGCGACCCGGTCACGTCCGACAAAAACCGGGGCACCGCTGCGCCGCGCGAGCAACAGCGGTTCGTCACCGACTTCGGCCGCCGTCGCTTCGCCGGAAACCGCCAGAGCACCTTGCGCACTGCCGCCGTAACCCCGACTGATGATCCCCGGTCGCCAGCCCTGCTCGCGCAGACGCTCGACCAGCCAGAGCACGAGCGGCGTCTTGCCGCTGCCGCCGACCGTCAGGTTGCCGACAACGATGACCGGCACCGGCAATCCTTGCGAGCGCAGGACGCCCCGCCGATAAAGCGCGCGGCGTAGCACGACCAGCAGCCGAAACAGCCAGGAAACAGGGAGCAGCGGCCACAGCGCCGCAGCCACCGCCCGGCGATACCACAGCCGAGGCAGGGCTCGCGCGATGCCGGACAAAGCCATCAGCGCGGAGACTGGGTCGCGAACGAGATGCGGGGATAACCCGCCGCCTGCGCCGCCTGCATGATGTCGACCACGCTCTGATGGGTCGCCTTGGCATCGGCATTGATGACGATGACCGGCTCCTTGGCGGAGCCCGCCGCACGGCGCAACGCCTCGCTGATCGCCGCCACGTCGGCGTTGACCAGCGGCGCCTTGTTGACCAGCACCTGGCCGCTGGCGGTCACGGCGACGCTGATTTCATTGGGCGGCTCGGCCTGCTTGCTCGAATCGGCGGTCGGCAGATTGATTTCGAGCCCGGAAAACTTGGCGTAGGTGGTGGTCAGCATCAGGAAGATGATGATCACCAGCAACACGTCAATCAGCGGAATCAGATTGATCTCGGGCTCATCTCGCCCCTGAGCACGGTTGAAATTCATCGCCCGCCCCTCAAGCCTTGCGCTCGCCGTGCAGAAGTTCGACCAGACGCACGGCCTGCTGCTCCATCTCGATCACGAAGCTATCGACCAGCGCGCGGAAATGGCGCCAGAAAATCATCCCGGGAATGGCGATGATCAGACCGAAGCCCGTGTTGTAAAGTGCCACGGAAATGCCGTGCGCAAGTTGCAGCGGGTTGGTACCGGTCGGCGCCTGGGCGCCGAAAATCTCGATCATGCCGACCACTGTGCCAAACAGACCCATCAACGGGCTGATCGAGGCGATGGTGCCCAGCGTCGTCAGATAGCGGCCAAGCTCATGCGACACAGCACGCCCGGTTTCCTCGATCGACTCCTTCATGATTTCACGCGAACTGCCGACATTGCGCAAACCGGCGGCCAGCACGCGACCCAGCGGGGATTGCGCCTCAAGATCGGCAATCATCGCCTCGCTGACGCCATTCTGCCGATACTCGGCAACCACGCGCTGCAGCAAGCCGGCAGGAGCCACCCTGGCACTACGCAGCGCAAGCAGGCGCTCGATAATCAAGGCGACGGCAATAATCGACGCAAACAACAACGGCCAGATCGGCCAACCGGCAGCCTGAATGATGGAAAACACGCTTTCTCCCTAAGATTTCTCGCAGCCGGGAACTTTAGCCTGTGCCGGGCCTAGCGACAAGCCCCGCTCCCTGCATCAGAAAAAAGCTTATCCACAAAATCTGTGGATAAGCTTGTGAATCGATTGTGAGCCCAAGCGATAAGTAACGCTTCCACAAGGGTTTTTCCTACACTGCCACAAAAACAGGCGAAATCGTTTTATCATTAAAACTCATGAAGTTAGAACAAACATTGCTTAAGCGCAGAGAGATCATTTCTCCCACAGAAAATGTGCATGCGCAGGCATGGCTGTAGAATTGGCACATGTCAGACAGCCTATTTTCCGGCCCGGCACTTGCCCCGCCCGCCCCCGTCATTCCCGTGTCCATGCTCAACCGGCTTGCCCGCGAGCGCCTCGAATCATCCTTCCCGCTGTGCTGGGTTTCTGGCGAGATATCAAATCTCACCTACGCCAGTTCCGGTCATGTTTATTTTTCCCTGAAGGATGATGCCGCCCAGGTACGCTGCGTCATGTTCCGCAGCCGTGCACAGATACTCGGCTGGCGCCTCGAAAACGGCCTGCACATCGAGGCACGCGTGCTGGTGACGCTTTACGAGGCACGCGGAGACTTTCAGCTCAATGTCGAAGCTGCGCGCCGTGCCGGCGTCGGCAATCTTTACGAACAGTTCCTGCGCCTGAAGGAAAAACTCGAGCGCGAAGGGCTTTTCGACAGCGCGAGCAAACGTCCGCTCCCCGCCTTTCCGCACCGCATCGGCATCGTCACCTCGCTGCAGGCGGCCGCCCTGCGCGACGTCCTGACCGCCCTCAGCCGCCGCGCCGCACAGGTCGCCATCGTCCTCTACCCAACACCGGTGCAAGGCGATGGCGTAGCGGCACAGATCGCCAGCGCAATCCGCAGCGCCAGCGAGCGTGACGAATGCGATGTTCTCATCGTCTGTCGCGGCGGCGGCAGCATCGAAGACCTCTGGGCGTTCAACGACGAAAATGTCGCGCGCGCGATTCGCACCTGCCGCATGCCGGTGATCAGTGGGATTGGGCATGAAACCGATTTCACCATCGCCGATTTTGCCGCCGACCGGCGTGCAGCGACGCCGACCGCCGCCGCCGAACTGGCGGCTCCCGAGCAGGCGGCGCTCCTGCGTCGCCTTGCCGACCTCGACTTGGCCCTGCGCCGCCAGATCGAACAGGGACTCAACCAGCGCAGCCAGCAAGTCGACTGGCTGGCGCGCCGCCTGCAGCATCCGGCACAACGCATTGCCCAGCAAAATGAAATCCTGCGCAACCTGCAACGCCGCCTCGATAGCAGCCTGGCGCAAGCCAGCACCCACGGACGCAGCGCATTGGCCAGCCTCACCCAGCGCCTGCTGCTCGCCCGCCCGGACACCGGTCGCCATACGCGCCGCCTTGACACCCTGACCGCCAGACTGCACGGCGAATGCCAGAAAATTCTGGGACAGAAATCAGCCGACCTCGGCTGCCTGGCAGCCAGCCTCACGCACCTGAACCCCACGGCAGTCCTCGCGCGCGGCTACAGCGTCGTCACCGACAGCCGAGGCCAGATCGTCCGCGACAGCGAGTCGATGGAACCTAACAGCGCGATCACTGTCCATTTGCATCGTGGTCGCCTTGATGCGACAGTGACCTCGGTCATCAAGAACGATAGCATCGACGCTGCCATTGCCCCGAAAGACTGACAACACGAAACCCGCCGTGCTGCCGACAACGCAAAGCAACGCGGCGACAGCCGGCCAGCATCAACAACCCGCCCAAAAATCCGCCAGGAGAAAACAAGATGGAACACCAGTTGCCGCAACTGCCCTACGCCATGGACGCCCTCGCACCGCACATGTCGCAGGAAACCTTCGAATACCACTACGCCAAGCACCACCAAGCTTATGTGACCAACCTGAACAACCTGATCAAGGGCACCGAATTCGAAAACCTCGACCTCGAAGCCATCGTCAAGAAGGCAGCGGCCGGCGGCGTCTATAACAACGCGGCTCAGGTCTGGAATCACTGCTTCTTCTGGAACTGCCTGAAGCCGAATGGCGGCGGCGCGCCGAGCGGTGCGCTGGCGGATGCGATCGACAAAAAGTGGGGTTCTTTCGACGAATTCAAGAAAGCCTTCCAGACCTCCGCCGTCGGCAACTTCGGCTCGGGCTGGACTTGGCTGGTGAAAAAGGCTGATGGTTCGGTCGACATCGTCAACATGGGCGCCGCCGGCACCCCGCTGACCACCGGTGACAAGGCGCTATTCTGCGTCGATGTGTGGGAACACGCCTACTATATCGACTACCGCAACATGCGCCCGAAGTTCGTCGAGACCGTTCTCGCCAATCTCGCCAACTGGCGCTTCGCCGAGCGGAACTTTGCCGGTTGATTTTTTGGAAGTTTTCGGCAATAGATAACCGGTCGAGGCCAAACCCTAGATCGACCAATCAAAAAGGGCCCGGAGAAACCTCCCGGCCCTTTTTGCATGTCGGCCTGTGCACTTTCGCCCATCAAGAAAAAAACCGGATACCACACAGCATTCCATCTGCCGACAAGGTCAAGGCAAGCACCAGCTACCGGCGATTTCCATGGAGCAGGCGGATACCACCGATTGGCACAAATGCTAGACTTACATCTCGCTCATAGCGTTCGATCCAGACAACGACAAAAATGAGTCGCCAGCCCCACCATCCACTGCTTAACCTGCTGATCGCCGCACTGGTCTGGACGGCTATGCTGGCACTTTCGCTGTACTGGTGCGTCCATCAGGAAAATGAGCAGGCGCTGCAACTGGCAACCAACACCGCGCGTAGCAACTTCGACAAGGACCTCGCCTACCGCTCGTGGGCCAGCGGCCACGGCGGCGTCTATGTACCACCAAGCGCACACACGCCGCCCAGCCCGTGGATGGCGCACATCCCGGACCGCGACGTCGTCACCACCGACGGCAAGCAACTGACCTTGATGAACCCGGCCTACATGCTGCGCCAGATGATGGACGAGTTCGGCGAGCTCTACGGGGTCAAGGGACGGATCATCGGACGGATCGCGCTCAACCCGAACAATCTAGCCGACCCCTGGGAACTGGCGGCAATTACAGCTTTCGAGAGCAAGAAGGAAAGGGAAGTCCAGGCGCTTTCGGAGATTGATGGGCAGCCCTTCCTGCGCCTGATCAAGCCAATGCTGATGGAGCAGAGCTGCATGAAATGCCACGGCCATCTCGGTTTCAAGGTGGGAGAGGTCCGTGGGGCAATCAGCGTTTCGGTCCCGATGGCCCCCTACCTGAACGTCGCCACCGAACAGAACCGTAACCTGACGATTACCCACGTCGGGATCTGGCTGATCGGCCTCATCGCACTCTTGCTCACCGGCCGGCGCGGTATCGCGCTCGAACGCGAGCGGCGCATCATCTTCGACGAGACCAGCCTCGCCTCCAAGGTATTCGAGGATGGTCTCGAAGGCGTCGTCATCACCGATGCCGAAGGCATCATCCGCCGGGTCAACCCGGCTTTCACGCTGATCACTGGCTATAGCACCGAGGAAGCGATCGGCAGCAAGCCGAGCATCATGCGCTCCGGTCGTCACGAACCGGCTTTTTACGAAGCGATGTGGGCGGCGCTGCTCAGGGACGGTCGCTGGGAAGGCGAAATCTGGAACCGGCACAAGAGCGGCGAGCTGTTCGTCGCACTGGAGACCATTTCGGCCGTCCGCAACGAAGCCGGCGAGGTGGCACATTACGTATCGCTTTTCCGCGACGTTACCGAACGCACGCAATTGGAAGAGCGCATGCGCCACCTGGCGCACTACGATGCGCTGACCCAGCTGCCCAACCGGACGCTGTTCCTTGAGCGGCTTGAACACGCGACGGTCAGAGCGCGCCGCGACCACAGCTCGCTGGCGCTGATCTTCATCGATCTCGACTATTTCAAGGCCGTCAACGACAGCCTCGGGCACGCCGCCGGAGACGATCTGCTGTGCATTGTCGCTGAGCGCATGAGGAGCGCACTGCGCGAATCCGATACCGTTGCGCGCCTGGCCGGCGACGAGTTTGCCGTATTCATGGAAGGCGTCAGCGAACAGGCCGACACCGACGTCATGCTGATCAAGATGCTCAACGCGCTGACCGCGCCCGCCGAGATTTTCGGCCGCTCGGTCATGATCGGCGCAAGCATCGGCGTCGCCATCTTTCCGCACGACGGCAACAGCGCCGAAAGCCTGCTGCACAACGCCGACACTGCCATGTATCGGGCCAAGCAAAAGGGCCGCGGCTGCCATGAATATTACCGGCCGGAATTTACCGAACACGCCAACGACCGCTTCACGGTGATCTCCGAACTCAAACAGGGGCTGGTGCGTGGAGAATTCCGCCTGTTCTACCAGCCCAAGGTCGATGCCCACAGCGGCAGGCTGCTCGGTGTCGAAGCGCTTATCCGCTGGCAGCATCCACAAAAGGGAATGATTCCACCCGACCGCTTCATTCCGCTGGCCGAACAAACCGACCTGATCATCCCGCTCGGCGACTGGGTGCTCGAAACGGCCTGCCGACAAGCCGCCCAATGGAATGCCCTGACCGCCCCCGGCAGTCCGTCGCTGAAAATGGCGGTCAACCTCTCCGGCGTGCAGATCGTGCGCGGCGACCTGCTCGCCAAGGTCAAACGGATTCTTGCCGAGACCGGCCTGCCAGCGGAACAGCTCGAACTGGAAGTCACCGAAGGGGTGATGATCGAAGGCATGCGCGAGGGATTGAACACGCTCTCCGCATTAAGGAATCTTGGCATCGGGATCGCCATTGACGACTTCGGCACAGGCTACTCATCACTGGCCGTTCTCAGGCAATTGCCGATTACCCGGCTGAAAATCGACCGATCCTTTGTTTCCGAACTGCCGGACAATGAAGATGACCTGGCCATCGCGCAGATGATCGTGCGCATGGCCGACAGCCTGCACCTGCTGGTGACCGCCGAAGGGGTCGAAAGCGAAGCCCAGGTCGCCTGCCTGCGCGGTATGGGCTGCCATGAACTGCAGGGCTACTTCTACGCCAAACCGCAACCGGCTGACGTGCTTGAAGCCGAATGGCTGCGAAAAACACAAGAATCGACGGGCCTCCCGCCCATCTTTCAATGACCAGGGGATGCAGATCAGAAGCGTCGAATCCGTTTTCGACGCAGCCTGTGTGCTGCCATAAAACATGCTCCGTTATTTAAAGAAACTGCCGATCTCGACCCGGCTCTGGCTACTGGTCGGCGTCTTTTCAGTCGTCGTGCTGGCCGACAACGTTGCCGAAATGGCGCTGCACGGCCAGCGCCTGCGGACCGAAAAGGAGCAGCAACTTGAACAACTCGTCGAAACGGCGCATTCGATCCTGCGCTACTACGAAAGCGAAGCGCAGGCCGGGCGCCTGAGCGACAGCGAAGCGCGTCGACAAGCCATCCAGGCAATCCGCCCGCTACGCTACAGCGAGCGTGAATATTTCTGGATTCACGATCTCGGCCAGCCCGTGCCGCGCATGATCATGCATCCGACCGTACCGGATCTGGACGGCACCGTCCTCGACACTCCCGCATTCTTGCGCGCCACGTCAAACCGCCATGGCTCGGAAAGCAACTTTCGCCAGCTCAATAGCGACAACCTGTTTGTCGCCATGAACGAAGTAGCAAACTCAGCCACCGGCAAGGGCTTTGTCACCTACGACTGGCACAAGCCGCTTGCCAGCGGCGGCGTAACCCTGGAACTCTACCCCAAGCTTTCCTTTGTCAAACGCTTTGCTCCCTGGGGCTGGGTGATCGGCTCGGGAATTTACATGGACGAATTCGAGGCCACCTACTGGCGAGATGTGCGGAGCAACATGATCAAGGCCGGACTCTGGCTCGTCCTGTTTGGCCTGCTGGTCTGGGCCGTCCTGCGCACCATCATTCGTCCGCTGCATGCACTGCAGGAATCGATTGCCCACCTGCGCAGCGATCCAGACAGCGAGGTCAAGCTGCCGGCCGACCAGCCGCAGGAGCTGGAAGAGCTGACCAATACCTTCCAGTCCTTGATGAGCGAACGGCAACAGTCACGCAAGGCGCTGCTGACCTCTCTCGACAAACTCAGGCTGGCCGGCTGCGCCGTTGCCGAGATGTCCGAAGGGGTCGTCGTGACCGATGC
>JBAQRB010000154.1:0-7893 GCA_049295655.1 Rhodocyclaceae bacterium | reverse complement strand
GTGTAGATGTCGGCGGACTCGAAGATCGCGTCGACCTTGTATTCGGTCTGCAGGCGCTGCGCGACGACCTCGAACTGCAGCGTGCCGACCGCGCCGAGCAGCATCGCGCCGCTCGCCAGGTTCTCGAAGACCTGGATCGCGCCTTCTTCGCCCAACTCCTGCAGGCCCTTCTGCAACTGCTTGCTTTTCAGCGGGTCGCGCAGGCGCGCGGCGCGGAAGAGTTCCGGCGAGAAGTAGGGGATACCCTTGAAGGCCAGCGTTTCGCCTTCGGTCAGCGTGTCGCCGATGTGCAGCTGGCCGTGGTTGTGGATGCCGATGATGTCGCCGGCGACCGCGTCCTCCATCAGCACGCGTTCGTTGGCCATGAAGGTCAGCGCGTTGGCGAGCTTCATCTCGCGGTTCATGCGCACGTGGCGAACCTTCATTCCCGAGGTGTAGCGGCCCGAGCAGACGCGGAAGAAGGCGATCCGGTCGCGGTGCTTGGGGTCCATGTTGGCCTGGATCTTGAACACGAAGCCGGTGAACGCCGGCTCGGCCGGCTGCACGGTGCGGATGCCGGCGTCGCGCTCCTGCGGCGGCGGCGCCCAGTCGATCAGCGCCTGCAGGATTTCCTGCACGCCGAAGTTGTTGATCCCCGAGCCGAAGAAGACCGGCGACTGCAGGCCGGCGAGGAAATCGACCTGGTTGAACGGGCTGCTCGCGCTCTGGATCAGGTCGACGTCTTCGCGCAGCTTGCCGACTTCCTGCGGGAACTGTTCGTCGAGCACCGGGTTGTCGATACCGTCGAGCTTTTCCGATTCGCCGCGCCGCTCCTCGCCGGGCGCGAAGCGCAGCAGCGAGTTGGTGAGCAGGTGATAGACGCCGCGGAAAGTCTTGCCCATGCCGATCGGCCAGGTGATCGGCGCGCACTCGATGCCGAGCACGGCCTCGATTTCCTCGAGCAGCTCGAAAGGCTCGCGCACTTCGCGGTCGAACTTGTTCACGAAAGTGATGATCGGCGTGTTGCGCATGCGGCAGACGTTGATCAGCTTGATCGTCTGCGCCTCGACGCCCTTCGCCGCGTCGATCACCATCACGGCGGCATCGACGGCGGTCAGCACGCGGTAGGTGTCTTCCGAGAAGTCCTCGTGGCCCGGCGTGTCGAGCAGATTCACCGTGTGATCCTGGTACTCGAACTGCATCACCGAGCTGGTTACCGAAATGCCGCGCTGCTTCTCGACCTCCATCCAGTCCGAGGTGGCGTGGCGCGCGCTCTTGCGGCCCTTGACCGTTCCGGCGAGCTGGATCGCGCCGCCGAACAGCAGGAGCTTTTCGGTCAGCGTCGTCTTGCCGGCGTCGGGGTGGGAAATGATCGCGAAGGTGCGCCGCTTGGCGACGTCGCGCAGGATTTCGGGCGGAAAAGGGGAAGAAGCGGAGGGGGAAGCGGGCGTGGCGCTCATCGGCAATCTTTCTGCTGCAAAAAACAAAAGCCGCCGGTCGGGAGAAGCACAACAAACCCGCTGGCGGCACACAGGCTGAACTATAGCAAGACTCTGGCGTAGCCGGAATGCGCCGCGTACTTGCCGGGGCCATTCGCGGCGGCAAAAAATTCAGGCCAGCAATAAAATCAGCGCGATCAAACCGCAATTAAGAAAATTAGAGTATTCTTATTTACGCAAAAAGAAACCGATTGCTGAAAACGTAAGCGCCGGGGCGGCGCAGGCTGGCATTGGTTATTTCTGAAATTCACGGGGAGGGGAACAGGCATGCTGAAGATAATTGGCAGCTTTCTGGCGGGAATCGTACTGACCGTAGGGCTTGGCTGGAACAGTTTGGGGAGTCTGATGTTCTCGGAGCAGGTCAGTCCATTTACCGTCGAGGAAACGACGGCGCGCATCCAGCAGAACATCCAGGCGGCTGGCAATGGCTGGTCGATCTCCGGCCTGCGCAATCCGGCCAAGCCGATCGAGGCGGAAGGCGGCAACGTCCTGCCGGTCCTGCTCATCGAAGCCTGCAGCCCGATTTACTCCGGCCCCATCCTCAAGGAAGACCGCGTGCGTTTCCTCTCCCTGCTGATGCCCTGCAAGATCTCGGTCTACAAGAAAAGCGACGGCAAGGTCTATATCGGCATTCTCAACGCCGGCATGATCGGTCGCCTGTTCGGCCCGATGGTCGGCGACGTCATGGCGAAGGTGGTGGTCGATCAGAAGAAGTTTCTCGTGATGGACCCGAGCAAGCCGGCGCCCGCACTGATCGTTCCGAAGCCGGCCGGGCAGGGCGGCAGCGGTGCGGCCGCGGCCGAAGGCTGCTGAGCGCGGCGATCATGAAGGAAACCATGATGAATCCAAAGAAAATCTGGCTGGCCAGCGGTCTGCTCGTCGCCGCATTTGCCTGGAGCGCCGCCTGGGGAAATCCGCTGCCAGCGATCCCGGCTGCACCGCCGGCTCCGGCCGCCTCGGCACCCGCCTCACCACCCATCTCGCCGACGATGGCGACGGCCGCGGCAAAGGTCCTGCAGGGCGGCAAAAGCACGGTCGATCACACCAAGCTCAAGGAGTTGCAGAAACCGTTCGTTTCCGGGCCGGAGGTCACCAAGGCCTGCCTGGGCTGCCATACCGAAGCGGCCAAGCAGGTGCAGCACACCAAGCACTGGACGTGGGAATACACCGATCCGAAGACCGGCCAGAAGCTTGGCAAGAAAAACGTGATCAACAACTACTGCACGACGACCATTTCCAACGAGAAGGACTGCATGGCCTGCCACGCCGGTTACGGCTGGAAGGATGCGAAGTTCGACTTCAAGGCCGAGGAAAACGTCGACTGCCTGATCTGCCACGACAGCACGACGACCTATCGCAAGCTGCCGGGCGACGCCGGCCATCCGGTCTACGAGCGCAGGGAATTCCCACATGGCTCGGGCAAGTTCGTCGATCCGGTCGATTTGCAGAAGGTCGCGCAGAAGGTCGCCTTGCCGACGCGCAGCAACTGCGGCGCCTGCCATTTCTACGGTGCGGGCGGCGATGGCACCAAGCACGGCGACCTCGACAGCTCGCTGAAGAATCCGGGCAAATACCTCGACGTGCACATGGACGCCAAGGGCCTGAACTTCACCTGTTCGACCTGCCACGTCACCTCGGGGCACCAGGTCGCCGGCAGCCGCTACGAAATGAGCGCCGCGCTGACCGGGCCGGCGCACACCCGCGGCAAGCCCGATGCGGCGCCGGCTGCCTGCCAGTCGTGCCACGGCGACAAGCCGCACAAGGAGAGCATTCTTCACGCCGATCGCCTCAATACGCACAGCAACAAGCTCGCCTGCCAGACCTGCCACATCGCCGAAATGGCGCGCAATACGGTCGGCACCGAAAAATCCTGGGACTGGTCGACGGCGACCCGGATGGGCAAGGACGGCAAGCCCTTCACCACCAAGGATAGCGCCGGCCACCGGGCGTTCGACTCGAAGAAGGGCAACTTCGAATGGGATTCGTACCTGATCCCCGAGTACCGCTGGTTCAACGGGCACGTCAGCTACACGGCCAAGGGCGAGAAGATCGATCCGGGCAAGACCGTCGAAATCAACCGTCCTGAAGGTTCTGCCGGAGAAAAGGATTCGCGCATCTGGCCGTTCAAGATCCATCGCGGCAAGCAGGCTTACGATTCGGAGAACAACATCCTGCTCGTCGTCCATACGGCCGGCGAAGACGAGACGGCGCTGTGGAAAAACTACGATTGGCAAAAAGCCATCGACACCGGCATGAAGACTGCCGGTTTGCCCTACAGCGGCAAGTTCGGCTTCGTCAGCACCGAAATGAGCTGGCCGATCACCCACATGGTCGCACCGAAGGCGGATGCCGTGGGCTGCGCGCAGTGCCACGCCGAGAAGGGCCGCCTGCAGGGCATCCCCGGCATCTACCTGCCGGGCCAGGACCGCAGCCGCCTGCTCGACGGCATCGGCTGGGCGGTCGTCCTGCTCGCTCTGCTCGGCGTGCTGATCCACGGCGGCGCACGCATCTTCCTCAACCGCAAACGCAAGGGATAAGGCCATGAACGCAGCTGCCCGCATCTACCTCTACAAGCGTTATGAGCGTTTCTGGCACTGGTCGCAGGCCGTGCTGGTCATCTTCATGCTGCTGACCGGCTTCGAGATCCACGGTGCCTTCGCCAACTTCGGTTTCCAGCGCGCGGTCGAGTATCACACGCTGTCGGCCTGGGCCTTGCTGACGCTGTGGGCCTTCACGATCTTCTGGCAATTCACCACCGGCGAGTGGCGCCAGTACATCCCGACGCTCAACAGGGTGGTCGCCATGGCGCGCTATTACGCTTACGGGATTTTCGTCGGCGCGCCGCATCCCTTCCACAAGACCGCCGTCAAAAAGCACAACCCCTTGCAACGGCTGGCTTACGTGACCCTGCTGGCGATGGTCTCGCCGCTCATCTGGGGCTCGGGATTCATCTATCTCTTCTATGCCTACTGGAAGGATTTCGGTCTTGACGGCATGCTGTCGCTCGAGGCGGTCGCCCTGACGCACACGGCCGGCGCCTTCATGATGCTCACCTTCTTCATCGTCCATGTCTATCTCACCACCACCGGCCATACGCCGCTGGCCCACATCCGGACGATGATCACCGGCTGGGAAGAAGCCGAAGTCGAAGAAAGCCCGGCCGGCAAAGGCTGAGCGGGGTGCTGCAAGCGTCCGGCTGCCCTGGCCGGACGCTTCCCGCTATTTCCCCGAACGTTCCGCCGCGTCGCGCAGGAAGGCCTCGTACTGGCGCCAGTCATGGACCGGGCCGCGATGGGAGAAAATCACCAGGCCATGTTTGTCGAGCACGTAGGTGGTCGGGAAGCTGCGCGCGATTTCGCGGTCGGCGATCTGGCGACCATTGGCCAGGTGCAGCTGCGTATCGTCCTCGCCGGTGCTGCCCGAGTCGGCAAGGGGCAGCGTCAACCGCTGCGCGTTGGCCCATCGGCTGGCGACGGCGAACGGTTCGCGGACCTGCAGCACGACGAAGGCCATATCCCGGCGCTCCGCCAGCGCCTTGTGCAGCCTGGCCAGCTCGGGCATTTCCTTGCGGCACGGCGCGCACCACGAACCCCAGAAATGCGCGACAACGACTTTGCCGCGCAGCTTGCCGAGTGACGAGGCGACGCCTTGCGCGTCGCGATAGGCCATGTCGTCGAGGCGTTGCCCGAGTTCGCGCCCGCTGCCGGCTTTTCTGGCGTCGGCGGCGCCCGCGTAAGGCCCCCACAGCCGGGGCCACGATTTTTCATCGAAAACCAGCCGCTCGTCGTTCGCGTAGGGTGTGCATTTCTGGCGCGTCGCGGCCCGGCAGGCGCCGATCGCCTCGTCTTGCGCCGAATCCGGCGAGCCGGCCGCCGCCGCCCATCCCCATGCCCCGCCGGGAGCGATGGCAAAGGCCCGGTGGCTCGGTGCAGCCTGATATTCGCGATACGCCGCCTGCCCGGCAGGAGGCAGCCCCGGCGGTTCGTGTGCCTGAAGCGGCAAGGCCGGCAGCAGCAGGAGCGTGGCCAGCGCCTGTTTCCTGTCCATTGCTCGCACCTCGTGAGAATAAATATTAGATGATACTAATGTTTATTGACTTGGCCCGGGTTGCTTTCATGGCAGGCCTCACGGGCGCTCAGTACAGGTGCGCGCCGGGCTCGTCGGTATCCTGCGAGGCCTGCAGCATCCAGCACAAATTGCTGCCCTGCATCGCCAGCTCGACCATCTTGTTGTAGCGCCAGACATAGACCGGGCCGAACCAGACGTAGCGGGCGACCAAGTCCCCGGTCGGCGTACTGCGGACGAAGGGGCAGCCGTTGATGATCAGCTCGCACAAGGCGGATACGGGGAATTGGGATGAGGACATGGCACGCCTCCTGATGATCGACCAAGGAAATCCAGTATAGCGCGCACTGCCGCGCAGCACGCGCCGCTCGAATCCATTGACCGGCGTCGGCGAAGCCGGCCGCCGCCGCGTCAAGCGTTCTCCTGCTCCATTTCTGCCGTGTAGCCGCCGCGCATGGCCCGGCTGTTCAGGCGGGCCCGCTTGAGCAGCGCCTGCTGCGCGGCCGGAACGTTTTCCGGCTGGCCGCCCCAGGCGTGCAGCGCCGGTTGCTGCAGGGCGCGGCCATAGGAGATGCTGAGCCGCCACGGCGACGGCCCGGCCGCCTGATTCAGCGCATTGAGGTTGGCGGTCGCTTCTTCCGGCCCTTGGCCGCCGGAGAGGAAGTTGATGCTCGGCACGGCGGCAGGAACGGTCCGGCGCAGGACTTTCAGCGTCGCTGCGGCAACCGCAGCCGGCGCGGCCTTGGGCTGCATCTTGCCGGGAACGACCATGCTCGGTTTGAGCAGCAGGTGTTCGAGCACCACGCGATGCCGGTGCAGGGCGTCAAACACCGCGTGCAGAACCGCTTCACTCACTTCGGCGCAGCGCTCGATGCCGTGCTCGCCGTCGATCAGGACTTCCGGCTCGACAATCGGCACGATGCCTTCGCTCTGGCAGACGGCGGCATAGCGCGCCAGCATCTCGGCGTTGGCGGCGATACCCGCTGCGCTCGGCGCATGCGCGGCAATGGCATAGACTTCGCGCCATTTGGCGAAGCGGGCGCCTTGCGCGCGATAGGCCTCCAGCCGTCCGGCGAGGCCGTCCAGCCCCTCGGTGATCAGATCGCCCGGACTCAGGGCGAGATCGATTTTCCCCTTGTCCACCTTGATTCCCGGAACGATCCGCTGTTCCCAGGCCGCCGCCGGCAGCAGCGCGCCAGCATCCGTTTTCTGGGCCAGCGTTTCCTCGAACAGGATGACGCCGCTGATGTACTCGCCGAGTCCCGGCGTCGTCAGCAGCAGCGCGCGGTAGGCTCGCCGGTTTTCTTCGGTCGACGCCGTGCCGATCGCCTGAAAGCGCTTCTCGATGGTCGGCGTGCTTTCGTCGGCGGCGAGGATGCCGCGCCCGGGCTGCACCAGATCGTCGATGGTGGCCTGCAGATTTTCGCTGCTCGTCATGGTCGTTCTCCTCGTTTCCGGTTCGGCTCAGCTTGCGCTCAATGGTTCCGCCGTGCCGCGATTTCGGTGGAAAGCCCGTCATGCGGTATCCTTGAAGCATACACACTATTTTTGCCGAGGTAGTCCAGATGGCCGATGACAACCAGTTTTTCCGTCCGCTGCGCGATTTCTGCCAGCGCCAGGTCGCGACCTGCGCGCCGGACGATGCGCTGGTCGATGTCGTGCAGATCATGCGCGACAGGAACATTTCCAGCATGGTGGTGATGGAGAACGGCCAGCCGGTCGGCATCTTCACCGACCGCGACCTGCGCAACAAGGTGGTCGCGACCGGCGCCCACCCGGCCAGCTTCGATATCCGGGCGATCATGAATTCGCCGCTGGCGGTGATCGCCGAGGACGACCTGCTCTACGAAGCGCTCTACCGCATGTCGCGCATGAAAATCCACCGCCTCGGCGTGGTCGACAGCGCCGGGCAGCTGACCGGCATCATCACCGACAGCGACATCCTGCGTCAGCAGGCGCATTCGCCGCACCAGCTGGTACTCGACATCGAGCGCGCGCAGAACGTGGACGACCTCAAGGTCCAGCACACGCGCATCCAGGCGCTCGTCCTGCACCTCGCCGGCACCGGCATCGGCACGCGCGACATGGTGCGCCTGATCGCGCACCTCAACGACCAGATCCTGATGCGCGTGATCAGCCAGCTTTGCGCGCAGCGCTTCAATGATCTGCCGGCCGGCTTCGCCTTCGTCGTGCTCGGCAGCGAAGGGCGCAGCGAGCAGACGCTGTCGACCGACCAGGACAACGCGATCATCTACGCCGACGACCTGTCGGCCGGCGAAATCCGCCGCGTCGAGGAATTCTCGGTCGCGCTGATCGACGCGTTGCTGGCCATCGGCGTGCCGCCATGCCC
>JBAQRB010000153.1:0-17362 GCA_049295655.1 Rhodocyclaceae bacterium | reverse complement strand
AGAGCGACGGCGAACCTGGCGTGAAAACCCTTTGGCTCGGCTTCCAGCGCGTCAGGGATTTCGTCGAGGGAATCGAGCACATGCAGGCACTTGTTAATGCAAAATGAGTTGTGTGTAACCCTATGGGTCTAACCCCGTCAGGGTGGGCTAACCACCATTCGCCTGTCTCTTGGGTGCAAAGCAGCGGACCTGCCGTGCGTGTGGCGTCCGGGTGAATTCGGAACGGGCCCTTCGGCAGGGCGATCCCGATTTCGATGTCGTCAGGAAGCCACATGGCGCTCTCCTCTTCGTTGTTGAATCACTGACGTCGAGGATGCGCTCGAACGCTCGGTCAGCCACAGTTCGACGGCTGCTTCGTCATAGCGGATCGACTTGCCGATCACGATGAGCGGCGGCAGGTCTGGGGAGCGTGATGCGCGGAGGCGTTCGATGGTGGTAATGGACAGGCCAAGGCGGTGCGCGAGCCAGCGAGTGGAACGCAGCGATGGGTTTTGCATATGCGAGACCTCTAGGTGACAGGGGGATTCCCTATCAAGCTGTTCGCGGGGTTTGGTGGCGAAAGGAGGTCGATGTGCGCGCGAGCTTGAAGTTGCTTAAGCGGTTGGCGAATTGATTCGAAGCGTGACAGCGTTCGGCAAGGTTGAGGGGGCGGCTGACGGATTAAAAGGAAAGCTCTGGAGTGCAATTCGCCGGGCTTCCAGGTCGCGCGATTTGAAGGGGAAGGCTGTCCAGACTGCCGTGGAATCACTGTCCAGTTTGGTCTGAATACGCGCTTGAGGATTATGCGTTGCCGATGGCTCTTCTTACACTAGGTAATGGTACTGGCAGGGCTATGTGGAACTACACATCTCGCATTCGCGGATCGCCATGCTCGGCCACGCGTCGCTCGAATTCGGCAATCGGGTAGTGGTAGCACTGAAACCTTGAGTCGAGTGAATCACCGTCTTCGTTTTCCCAGGCTGCGGAAAAGGTGGCGATATCGGCCTTAGTCCAGTTCAGGTACAAGTCACCCGAGATGCCGCCGCATATCCAGCCTGAAAATTCGGAAGGGCCGATCAGTTCGGGTGTGACGTGCGGCAGGTGCTTGGCGAACCAGTTCACCAATTCGGTGTGGCCGTCAGGGTCGCGGCCAGCCTTGTAGGCTTTGGCGCCGGCGGAAAACTTGATGAAGAATATGTCTCGGCCAGTGGTACGCAGAATTTCTTCTGGGCTACGAATTAGTCTCGGCATAGTTAGCGGCGGAACGTGATGTTGATGTCGATCTTTGCGGGACCGATCTCGTGCAGGATGGTGGAGCAGATGAACCCGGCAATGATTTTTGTGGCGGGCGTGAGGGCAATGGGCAGCATGCTTTTCTCCTGGATGGTGAATAAAAAACGCCGAAGGCAAGCCTTCGGCGCGTTGAGTGGCGTTACAATATAAATTATATGCTGATGGGGTTGTTGGCTGTAGCTTGATTTCTGTCTGCTTGGATTCAGTTCGGTGCGGAATGGAGCTGTCACGTAGCAGATCTACAGCCGCTGTTACGTATTGCCGGTCTTCTTCACATTTGAATGGGGACACATCACTATTTAATGGGCGCGATAACTTTGACAGAGTTTGCGTTGCCACGGAGGTCAATAGTCATCATGCGATCAAAGATATAGCGAGAGATAGGGAACTTGTAGGTCTCGCCACTCAGGGTGTCGACTTCTACGCCCGTACCTGCATTTCTGACGGCTTTTAAATCGAACGGGCTCAGGGAAACCTTATTGCCATCCACGGTAGTTAATTGGACTGGATTATTCATTGCTGCTCCAAAATGATTAGGTAATGTTGCTTTAGCGGCAGTGCTTGGAACGATCTGCAAGGATGATCGAGCGAATTTCGGCGTCACTGTAGCTGGGGCCTAAATCTTCGATCTTGGCCCATTCGCTGGACGTCAGGTCGGGGATGCTCAGTGCTTCTGCCCAGTCACGGGCTGCAGCGCGGCTGCCTCCATCTTTCAGCTTGCTCCAAAGTTTGTTTGGCATACCTCGTTCTCCCTAATTATTTCGGGGGAGTCTCGCTTCGCTACGATTGGCGATCAACAGTCGTCGTCGCCGGAGCCTTCACTCCGCTCGCATTGACCACCGAAGGAAGTGCCCGGTACCTTTTCGTCGCGCCTTAGCCGTCGAGTTTGCTGTCGTTGACACTCGCGTTTTCTGAGTTTAGGTGGGCAAAACCCCCTAGGACTTGCTCTTTACGAGGGGGGGTAACCTTGGCCAACTTGGCTTGAAGCTACTCTTCGGGAACTTTACCTTCCCCTCCGCATGCAGGGCAGATCACTGTTTTGTCCCCGCCGCAGCCTCGACATTCCCAGTCTCCGTAGCCCTTGCAAACGTAGCATTCAGCTTTTCCAGTACCGTTGCACTCGTCACACTTGATATATTCGGTCGCCATTAATTTTCCATGCTGATGAGGTCGCAGAGCAGGATGCGATTGCGCCCGGTGTAAATCGTCGTTTTTCGACTCGGTGTTTTGGATTCTGTCACAACGTCATATGCAAGGCAACCATATATGTCGACAACGAAGCCGACAATTATGGTTGAAAACGCCCCTGCTCTCCCGGATACACCAGAACCAGCCACCGACACTTTGGCGATGCGGCTGTCGAGAAATATCTCGATGCGTAGGCGCGCCCTCGGCCTAACGCAGGCGCAACTCGCCGAGCGGCTCGGCGTCGATACGGAAACGCTATCCAGGTTTGAGCGAGGCAAGCACCTGCCGTCGCTCGTTACGCTTGAGCGATTGGCGGGGTTACTGCTGACGACGGTTGGTGAGTTGCTGGCGGAACAGCCCAAAGTGGTCGATGATGAGGCGCTGGCGGTCACCTCTTGGTTGTCCGCGTTGGCGATTGAAGACAGAGCGTTCGCACGCGATCTGTTGAAGCAGTGCTGCGACTACCTGGCAGCGCGTGATGCGTCTAAGGGATAATCATTGAGCAAAGGATGTTAAGAAATGGCCAAGCGTGAGGAGGGGGACTGGGTGCGGTTCCGTGAGCTACCCAACTTGATGGAATGCGATTTGCATTGGGCCGGCGAAACGCCGACCGGCGCCTACTGGGAACACATGGAGACGGTTTGGCGTGTCGCGCTTGAGAGCTTGCGGGCCGCGCAAGCTCAAGGGAAACAGTTCGTGCTCTTTACGCACGGCTGGTCTACGTCGCACGCTGGAAAAACGACCTCTCGCTCCCAGATACGGAAGCTGATGGTGAGCAAGCATGCAACGCCGTTCATTCTGCGAAGCCAATGCATCCAGCACAACAGCGTGTTTGTGGCAGCGATCCGCCCGCAGCCACCGGAAACGCTACCGGGAATGCCCCCGGCTAACGGATGAAAACAAAAAGCCAACCGAGTGGTTGGCTTAAGCGCTTGTCTTTGCTGGTACTCGGGCTGGTGGGTCGGGCGAGATTCGAACTCGCGACCAACGGATTAAAAGGAAAGATCTGGAGTGCAATTCGCTTGGCTTCCAGGTCGCGCGATTTGAAGGGGAAGGCCGTCGGGTCATCGGCCAAAGCGGCCGCTTGCTTGCCAACGCCAGTCAGTCAGCAATGCCTTCTTGGTTTCCTGCCGCTCAATCGTGAATCGTGATGAAGTATCCACCGAAATCCGAATGTGAAACAGTGACTGAGTCAGTGCGCTAATTGGTATGCTGAGGTTCTTTTGGTTGGATTGAGCAGAAACGAGTGGACGTCGCACCAGATAACCCTCGGCACAATGAACGGAGGAAGCAGTGGCATTCAGGATCGTCGAATCGGCATCAGCCCTGAGCAACGGCAATGAGGTACTGCTCGTCCGCGACAATTGGAACGATTGGTTCGTTTGGGTTACGCAGTTCTATGCGATCGTAGTAACGCAAGATAATCAGCGAATCGATATCGGCCATGTAAAGATCGCGCTTGTAGGCATGACTCCCCAGTCCGCCATTACCTCAGCTCTGCTTCCGAATGCGTTCCCTCTACTCGAAGCACCATGGTTCTCGATCGGCCAGACTGAGAACTACTACGAGCAGTTGAATGAACTCGGTGACCAATATCGCGACTGGTACCTCAATGCGATCCGCGACATCGCGCGGACCCCGGCAATGCTCGACGAATATGCTTCCGAGGAAGTGCTCCGGCAATCGCTGCTGCGCGATATCGATACCGATCGTGTGCGCAACCGCTTCAACCGGCTTGCGACCGGCGATGCCGCACTGACCAATTTCGCGTTTCGCTTTACCTTTCCGCAGGATCTGCGTACCACGGACGCTCCGCCACAGCTCAGCTTCCAGGTTAAACCTGCATCAAATCCCCCTACCAACGTCCATGTCGTTATCGGCCGCAACGGCGTAGGCAAAACGCGCTGTTTCGATTATCTGTCGCGAGCCTTTCTCGGCCTTCCGGCGCGCGATGGCGGGTCCGTTGGCGACATAGGTCCGCTCACTCCGCTCGGAACAATCAGTCCATTCGCGGGCAAGGGCCACGGTTTCGCCGGCCTAGTTACGGTTTCTTTCAGCCCGTTCGACGAATATGGCCCCCTTGTATCCTCGACTTCCAGTTTAGATGTGAGGTACGCCTATATCGGCCTGATCCGAGAATCCGCAGAGCAGATCTCGCCGGCCGGCGACGATGACGACGAACTGGCGACGCTGACCATCAAGGGGCGGCCGGAGCTCGCCCGAGATTTTCTCAAAGGCATCGCGGCATGTCGCGGCGCCGCGCGTCGTCGCCGTTGGCTGCGTGCAGTTGAGTTGCTTGAGGCCGACCCCTTGTTCCTCGATGCCAACGCCAAAGCCATTATCGACGACATAGCCGAAGGCTGGGAAGGTCGCACGCGCAAATGGTTCCGGCGGCTGAGCTCGGGCCATAGCGTGATCTTGCTAACGATCACGCGGCTGGTCGAGCTGGTCGAGGAGAAGTCTCTCGTTCTGATCGACGAGCCCGAAGGGCATCTCCACCCGCCTCTGCTGTCCGCCTTCGTGCGTTCGCTCAGCGAACTCCTGATCGACCGCAACGGCGTCGCGATCGTCGCGACGCATTCGCCCGTCGTGTTGCAGGAAGTGCCGAGTTCCTGCGCATGGGTGCTGAATCGCACTGGCCTTGCCGCGCGCGCCGACCGCCCCGAGCTCGAAACCTTTGGCGAAAATGTCGGCGTTCTCACTCGCGAAGTGTTCGGGCTCGAGGTCGTTCAGACCGGCTTCCACCGCCTGATTAGCGAGGCTGTGCGACAAGGAGGTTACGGACAGGTTATTACGCAGTTCGGCGACCGGCTTGGCGGTGAGGCGCGGTCTTTGGCGCGCGCGCTCAGCATAGTTCCTCCGCCCACGCCCGATTCAGAAGTTACGGGAGCTTAATATGAGGAGCTTGCCCCTTCCGACCGATACGCAAGCCGACGTGTTCGCATTATGTCTGGGTGCTACGACCGATCCTGGCCTGCACGCCCGTCTGACGGCGATTACTGCCAACCTCGCAACCATCGACGCAACATATCAGGCGAACGCCGCGGTGGCCTCGCTCAACCTCATCCCGCGCGTGCAATCGGTCGGCGAGGTCACCAAACCTGAGCTGACCGGGCTCTATGAGGTGCATCTGAGCAAAACCAAAGGCGCGGCCCGCGCAGTCTATGACCGCATACGCAACGCCGCGCCGAACAACCGCTGTCCGCTATGCGGTGTGGGCAATGTCGCCCATTGCGACCATCATCTGCCCAAGTCACGCTATCCCGATTTGTCAATTCTGCCGATCAACCTTGTGCCGGCCTGTCACTTCTGCAATGACAAGAAGCGCGCGAAATATCCGACCACCGCCGGACAACAGACCTTTCATCCCTATTTTGACCAGCATTTGCTGAGAGATGCCTGGGTCCGCGCGACGCTCAACCCTGGGCCGCCGCCAGTGCTAGTGTTCGACACCGCCCCCCCTCCGACATGGCCCGAGATTGACCGAGACCGCGTTCGGCGGCATTTTGACGCCTGCGGGCTGGCGATCACCTTTACAACCAATGCCAATGACGAGTTGCCGATCATCCGCGATCGGTTGATCCTGCAGGCCAGTCGTGGTGGTACGGCAGCGGTCCAGCAATTCCTCGACGACGAGTGTGGTATCCATTCGAACAGGCCCAACAGCTGGCAATACGCAACCTATCGCACGTTAGTCGCTGATGGGTGGTTCGTGAACGGGGGCTACCTCGCCATTCCGTGAGAGTGTCAGCGTCGCATATCGCTGCCAAGCCGAGATCGTGTCGAATTAGCCGAACGCTATATAGGGTCGGGAGGGTGAGTTCGCCGATCGGAAAAGCTTCCGTCCAGTTCGATCGGGCTTTGAGCGACAGGTCGCCGACGTATAGCTGACCGAATCAGCCAACCGTCCCAATGACCGCAACGGCCGAGACCCCGCCAGTGACGGCTCGACGTATTTCAGCAGCCAAGAACCAGACCGAAAAAGAAAAAACCCCAACCGGTTAGGGTTGGGGTTTTCGCTTTTTTTGGTGGGCCCGCACGGACTTGAACCGTGGACCAAAGGATTCGTCACACTACAACTTTCGTTGCCAAAGCATCAGCCTGTCGGCAGATGCTTCATTCGTGCGCTGGACTATCTCATCGCCTTCTATGTCGAAAGTAGAAACCTTCAACACGGTCAGGCGTCGGGCGCTCATGGCGGTAATTAAGAGAACTTCATCTCTCCGCTAGTCTCTGCACCTTCCGGAGTTGTAACTCCGGCTTGGCTCAGGGTTGCCATGCGTGCATCGATCGCACGTGAAGGTTTCCCTGAATTCACCCGATTTTTCAATCGCCATTTCTGGCGAAAGTCACCATTGATGAGTCCTCTGCTCTAACCAACTGAGCTACAGGCCCGAAACTGCATTTTACCGGCACCATCACCGTTACAGCGATGGTGCCAGCGGTTTGTCGTCCGGTTCAAACCTGGACCAGAAATGGACCAGACGACGTTTTTCTTGCTCTCCCAGGCCGGCATAAACCGGCCTGAAAGCCTTGCTGTACAACAAAGTGCTGCATTGCTCGATTTTGATGCTTGAGGATTATGAGTCCTCTGCTCTAACCAACTGAGCTACAGGCCCGGAAAACGGTCAGCTGCTGCCGCTGTCGAGGAAGCTGCGCAGCTTGTCCGAACGCGACGGGTGACGCAGCTTGCGCAGAGCCTTGGCTTCGATCTGGCGGATCCGCTCGCGGGTGACGTCGAACTGCTTGCCGACTTCCTCGAGCGTGTGGTCGGTGTTCATTTCGATGCCGAAGCGCATACGCAGCACCTTGGCTTCGCGCGGCGTCAGCGTGTCGAGCACGTCCTTGGTGATGAAGCGCAGGCTCGAGTAGAGCGCGGCGTCGGTCGGCGCGAGCGTTGCCGAATCCTCGATGAAGTCGCCAAGATGCGAGTCGTCGTCGTCGCCGATCGGCGTTTCCATCGAGATCGGCTCCTTGCTGATCTTGAGGATCTTGCGGATCTTCTCTTCGGGCATCTCCATCTTCTTGGCCAGCGTCGCGGGATCGGCTTCGAGGCCGGTTTCCTGCAGGATCTGGCGCGAGATGCGGTTCATCTTGTTGATCGTCTCGATCATGTGCACCGGGATGCGGATCGTGCGCGCCTGGTCGGCGATCGAGCGCGTGATCGCCTGGCGGATCCACCACGTGGCGTAGGTCGAGAACTTGTAGCCGCGGCGGTATTCGAACTTGTCAACTGCCTTCATCAGGCCGATGTTGCCTTCCTGGATCAGGTCGAGGAATTGCAGGCCGCGGTTGGTGTATTTCTTGGCGATCGAGATGACGAGGCGCAGGTTGGCTTCGGTCATTTCACGCTTGGCGCGGCGGGCCTTGGCTTCGCCGGTGGACATCTGCTTGTTGATGTCCTTCAGTTCCTTGAGCGGAATGCCGATGCGGTCCTGCAGGGCGAGCAGCTTCTTCTGCTCTTCCTTGATGTTCGGCGCATTGCGCGTGAAGATCGCGTGGTAGGGCTTGCTGCTGCTCGAGGCGAGTTCGCTGTCGACCCACTCGAGGTTGAGTTCGTTGCCGGGGAAGACCTTGATGAAGTGCGGACGCGGCATGCGCACGGTGTCCACGCAGACGCGCTGGATCTTGCGTTCGCAGGCGCGGGCTTCCTCGACCATGCCGCGCACCGAGTCGCACAGGCGTTCGATGGTCTTCGACGTGAAGCGGATGTTCATCATCTCGTCGGAGATCTGCTGCTGCAGCTTGAGGTAGGTCTTGTCCTGCGAGCCCTTCTTGACCAGTGCGCTGTGCGCCTTGGTGTAGAGCGTCTTGATCACGGCGAAACGCTCGAGCGCCTCGGTCTTCAGCTTGAGCAGCGAGGCGGCCGCTGCGGCGCCTTCGACGGCTTCTTCGTCTTCGCCCTCTTCGGCCTCGACGGCCGCTTCTTCGTCCTCGGCCAGTTCTTCGATGGCTTCCTGCGCGTTCGGGTCGATCAGGCCGTCGATCAGCTCGTCGATGCGCATTTCGTCGCGACCGATCCGGTCGGCGCAGTCGACGATTTCGGCGATCGTCGTCGGGCAGGCGGAGATCGCCTGGATCATGTGCTTGAGGCCGTCCTCGATGCGCTTGGCGATCTCGATTTCGCCCTCGCGCGTCAGCAGCTCGACCGAGCCCATCTCGCGCATGTACATGCGCACCGGGTCGGTCGTGCGGCCGAATTCGGAGTCGACGGTCGACAGCGCCTGTTCGGCCTGCTCTTCGACATCGGCGTCGTCGGCGACGGCATTCGGCGCGGCGTCGGACATCAGCAGCGTTTCGGCATCGGGCGCGTGGTCATAGACCTGGATGCCCATGTCGTTGAACGTGCTGATGATGCTTTCGATCTGCTCGGCGTCGACGACGTCGTCGGGCAGGTGGTCGTTGATCTCGGCGTAGGTCAGGAAGCCGCGTTCCTTGCCCAGCTTGATCAGCGTCTTGAGGCGCGTCTTGCGCGTCTCGTCGTCCACCGGCGAGACGGTATTGCCGGATTGCGCCAGCAAGTCGGCGGCGGCTTTTGCCTTTGCCGATTTTGCAGTTACTGCCTTTTCCCTTGCCATGACCATTTCCCGGTAAGCGTTAAATTGGAAAAACCCCAAATTATATCACAACTTAGCCTGCTTTTCCGCGTGCGCTGAGCGCCTGCTGGTACTGCTGCTTCTCTTCGCCCGACAACCCGGCGACGCCAAGCTTCTGTATTTTTTCCTGCAGCGCGGCGAACGCTCTTTTGTGGTCGCCTTCGGCCAAACGTTCAATCGCGCCGTCAAATTCAGCGTCGATGTCGTCTTCGCCGAACGGCTGCTGCATCAGTTCGGCCGCGGCTTCGCGGAAGATCGCCTCGTCCTCGTTGCCGCGCAGGCGCTCGAGCAGCGAGGCATAGCCCGGCGCCGGATCGCCGGCCGCGCGGATCGTCTCGCACAGGTGGCGCACCGCACGCGCCTCGGCCGAGTTGAGCGGCAGCGAATCGAGCGGCAGGCGCTGCGCCAGTGAAGGCTTTTGCAGCAAAATCCGCAGCAGCGGGCGCAGCAGCGAAGGCGCCTGACGCGGCACGCGCGCCGGCGCGGCGCGCGTAATCGAGCGCAGGTCGCACAGGCGCTCGACTTCTGGCTGCGAAAAACCGCTCGCTTCGGCCAGCCGCTTGACCAGCTGCAGACGCAGCAGCGGCGTCTGCAGGCGCCCGAGCAGCGGCTTGGCGTCGGCCACCAGCTTGGCCTTGCCTTCGGCGCTGGTCAGGTCGCAGCGCGTCGCCAGCTCGCGCAGCAGGAAGTCCGACAGCGGTGTCGCCTGCACGATCAGGCGCTCGAATGCTTCGGTTCCCTGGCTGCGCACGAAGCTGTCGGGGTCCTCGCCGTCGGGCAGGAAGACGAAGCCGATGCTCTTCTGCTCGGGCAGCGCTTCGAGACTGTTTTCCAGCGCGCGCCAGGCCGCCTTGCGCCCGGCGTTGTCGCCGTCGAAGCAGTAAACGATGCGGTCGACCTGGCGCAGCAGCTTTTGCACATGCGTTGCCGTCGTCGCCGTGCCGAGCGTCGCGACCGCGTTGCCGACGCCGTGCTGTGCCAGCGCGACGACGTCCATGTAGCCCTCGACGACAATCGCCGTGTCCTTGGCGCGCAAGGCGGCGCGCGCCTGCGGCAGGCCGAACACCTCGCGGCCTTTCTCGAAGAGCGGCGTCTCGGGCGAATTGAGGTATTTCGGCTCGCCTTCGCCCATCACGCGGCCGCCGAAGGCGATCACCTCGCCCTTCTGGTTCATGATCGGAAACATCACCCGGTCGCGGAAACGGTCGTAAAGACGGCCTTCGTCGTTCTTGATCACCAGCCCGGCGACCTGCAGTTCGGCGGCGGTATAGTCGTCGAACGCCGAACCGAGGTTCTGCCAGCCGTCCGGCGCGTAACCGATGCCGAACTTCTGGGCAATCTCGCCGCTGACGCCGCGCCCCTTGAGGTAGTCGATCGCCTTCGCCGCCCCCTTGAGCTGCTCGTAGTAGAACTTGGCAGCACGTGCCATGACCTCGGTCAGCGCGGTGACCTTCGGTCCGTCGTGCGTCCGCCGGCCTTCGTCCTCGGGCACCTGCAGGCCGACGCGGCCCGACAGTTCCTTGATCGCGTCGATGAAGCCGAGTCCCGAATACTCCATCAGGAAGCTGATCGCCGAGCCGTGCGCGCCACAGCCGAAGCAGTGGTAGAACTGCTTGGTCGGGCTGACCGTGAACGACGGCGACTTTTCGTTGTGGAACGGGCAGCAGGCGGCGAAGTTGGCGCCCGCCTTCTTGAGCGGCACGTAGCCGTCGATCAGGTCGACCACGTCGACGCGGTGCAGCAGTTCCTGGATATAGGACTCGGGGATCATTGATGCCGGGAGGCGCGGGAAGCGAGGAGCGAGGCGTCACAGCGGAGCGCCGCTTTTGCGCTCCTCGAATCGCCCTTGCCCCTCACGCGACTCTCCTTGCGCCTTTACTGCGCGAGCGCGGCTTTGAGCAGCTTCGAGACTTCGCCCATGTCGGCGCGGCCGGCTAGCTTCGGCTTGAGCAGCGCCATCGCCTTGCCCATGTCGCTAGGGCCGGTGGCGCCGGACTCGCTGATTGCGGCGGCGATCGCGGCAGAAATCTCCTCGGCGGAAAGCCCGGCCGGCATGTAGGCGGTGAGCAGGCTGGCTTCGAATTTCTCGACATCGGCCAGATCGGTTCGTCCGGCCGCTTCGTATTGCGTGATCGAATCGCGGCGCTGCTTGAGCATCTTGTCGATCACCGCGACGATCGCTGCGTCGTCAAGCACCACGCGCTCATCGACTTCCTTCTGCTTGATCGCGGCGAGCAGCAGGCGGATCGCATCGCGCTTTCCGGTTTCGCCGGCGCGCATGGCCGCCTTCATGTCTTCGTTGATACGTTCTCTCAGGGTCATCGTGAAGCTCCCAGGTATTCTGCGGAAGAAATTTTGCGACAGGGCAACGGCCAAAACACGCCAGACGGGACCGCACAAACGCCAAAAGCCGCCCATCTTCAGACAGGCGGCTAATCGGCAATCTGCAATCCGTTTTTAGTACAGCTTCGGCGGCAGGGTCTGGCTGCGCATCCGCTTGTGATGGCGCTTGACGGCGGCGGCCAGCTTGCGCTTGCGCTCGGCGGTGGGCTTCTCGTAGAACTCACGGGCACGCAGTTCGGTCAGCAGACCGGTCTTTTCAACGGTGCGCTTGAAGCGGCGAATCGCGACTTCGAACGGCTCATTTTCCTTCAGGCGAATGGCGGGCATTAACTCTATCCTAATTTCAAAAATCGTCAGATTGCAGCAGAGCCGGGCATTATAAACAAAGGTTCACGAAAATTCCAAGTCTTTGTTTGTTCTTTCGTCCGGCGCCCGATTCGGCTGGGGTAAAATGCCGCCCATGCTGGTCCTCGGAATCGAATCCTCCTGCGATGAAACAGGCGTCGCGCTCTACAGCACCGACGCGGGCGGCGCGCTGCTGGCGCACGCCCTCCACTCGCAAGTGGTCATGCACCAGGCCTACGGCGGCGTCGTTCCCGAACTCGCCTCGCGCGACCATATCCGGCGCGCCGTGCCGCTGCTGCGCAAGGTGCTGGCCGAGAGCGGACGTTCGCTCGGCGAGATCGACGCAGTGGCCTACACGCAAGGACCGGGGCTGGCCGGCGCCCTGCTGGTCGGCGCAGCTTTCGCCGAGGCGCTGGCCACCGCGCTGGGCGTCCCGACGCTGCCGGTGCATCACCTCGAAGGCCACCTGCTTTCGCCGCTGCTCTCGAAGCGACCGCCGCGCTTCCCGTTCATCGCACTGCTGGTTTCGGGCGGCCACTCGCAACTGATGCGCGTAACCGGCGTCGGCCATTACGAGCTGCTCGGCGAGACGCTCGACGATGCGGCCGGCGAGGCTTTCGACAAGACCGCCAAGCTGCTCGGCCTCGATTACCCCGGCGGCCCGGCGCTCGCCGAACTGGCCGAGCGCGGCCGGCCCGACGTGATCAAGCTGCCGCGTCCGATGCTGCATTCGGGCGATCTCGACTTCAGCTTCAGCGGACTGAAAACCGCCGTGCTGACGCGGGTGCGCGAACTGACGGCCGACGGATCAACGCTTGACGAACAGCAGCGCGCCGACATCGCCCGCGCCTTCCAGGACGCGATCGTCGAGGTGCTGGTCAAGAAGTCGCTGCGCGCGGTGAAGGACAGCGGGCTGAAGCAGC
Source organism: Rhodocyclaceae bacterium (assembly GCA_049295655.1). Taxonomy (GTDB): domain Bacteria; phylum Pseudomonadota; class Gammaproteobacteria; order Burkholderiales; family Rhodocyclaceae; genus CAJBIL01. The sequence continues at coordinate 4,695 of JBAQRB010000153.1, read as the reverse complement.
TGGTCGTTGCCGGCGGCGTCGGCGCCAACCGCGAACTGCGGCGCCAGCTCGATGCGCGCGCGGCGAAGCTGAAAATCGCCGTCTTCTACCCCGAATTCGAATTCTGCACCGACAACGGCGCGATGATCGCGCTGGCCGGCGCCCTGCGCCTACAGGCCGGAACGACGACCAAGCCGGCCGGCGCCTTCGCCGTCCGCCCGCGCTGGCCGCTGGCCGACCTGACGACCTGAGCGGACTCAGGTCTTACTCAAGCCTTTTTCTTGCCGCCGATTTTCGGTTCGCTGCCAGCCATCAGGCGTTGCAGGTTCTGCCAGTGCTTGCCGACCAGCGCCATGGCAATGACCCCGACGACGAGCACCTGCGGATCGGTTCCCCAGGACAGCGCCGCAAAGATCGGCGCGACGACCGCGGCGACCAACGCGGCGAGCGACGAGTAGCGCGACACGAAGGCGACGAGCAGCCAGGTTCCCAGCGTGACCAGGCCGAGCAGCGGATCGAGCGCGAGCAGCACGCCGGCCGCCGTGGCGACGCCCTTGCCGCCCTTGAAGCCGAGGAACAGCGGATAAAGGTGGCCGAGAAAGACGGCCAGCGCCGCGATGCCGGCAAGCGTCGCCTGCATCCCGTAGTCGCTCCCGACGCCGCGCGCCAGATGGACCGCCAGCCAGCCCTTGCCGGCGTCGCCGAGCAGGGTGACGATCGCGGCGGTCTTGTTGCCGCTGCGCAGGACATTGGTTGCGCCGGGATTCTTCGAACCGTAGCTGCGCGGATCGGCCAGCCCGAAAAGACGGCTGGAAACGACGGCGAACGGAACCGAACCAAGCAGGTAAGCGGCGACAGCCACGAGCAACAGGGTGAGGACGGGGGGCATGAGGGTTTTCGAGTGGTCTGGGTTAGAATGCGCGGACTGTTTTCACGCGTCAGGCGGCTCGCCCGACTCCCGATTTTACACCGACTGATTCGACACCACGCCCGCCGCATGGACATCATTTTCATCGACGATTTTCGCGTCAGCACGCAGATCGGCATCTACCCGCGCGAAAAGGCGATGCCGCAGACGGTCGAATTCTCGCTGCAGATCGGCACCTCGACGGCCAGCGCCGGCAGCAGCGACGACATCCGCGACACGATCGACTACGCGGTGGTCGTCGACCGCCTGCGCAGCGAGCTCGGCGCACGCCACTTCAACCTGCTCGAAAAACTCGCCGAATACGTCGCAACGCTGCTGCTCGAAGACTTCGGCGCAACCTGGGTGCGCGTCTCGATCGCCAAGCTCGGCATGATGCGCGGCGTGCGGCGCGTCGGCGTGACCATCGAGCGCCGCGCCGCCGCCTGATTCAGCCCTTCAACGCCGCCTCGACGACCGTTGGCGACAGCGCGCGCAGGATGTCGTGCGGATGCACGCCGACCAGAAAGCCGCGCCGGCCGCCGTTGATGTAGATCAGCGGCAGATCGAGGATGGTCTTCTCGATGAACAGCGGCATCGGCTTCTTCGTTCCGAAGGGGCTGGTGCCACCGACCAGGTAGCCGGTGTGGCGGTTCGCCACTTCGGGCTTGCACGGCTCGATCTTCTTGCGCCCGCTCTGCCGCGCCAGCTCCTTGGTCGACACCTTGCAGTCGCCGTGCATCAGCACGATCAGCGGCTTGCCGGCCTCGTCTTCCATGACCAGCGTCTTGACCACGGCGTGCTCATCGACATTCAGCTCGCGCGCCGAGACGCTGGTGCCGCCGTGCTCTTCATAGGAATACAGATGATTCGAGTGAGCGATGCCGTGCGCGCGCAGATACTGGGTCGCCGGCGTTTCTGGGGCGTGGTCGGATTTCATGGGTGTTTCTCCTGATGCGTTAAAGCCGCGCAGGCGCTCGGACAGCCGCCTGAAGCCAGAGCATAGCAGCCCCAAGCATCAGCCGCGCGGGTGATGCGCGGCGTGCAGCGCCTTGAGTCGCTCGCGCGCGACATGGGTATAGATCTGCGTTGTCGAGATGTCCGAGTGGCCGAGCAGCAGTTGGACGACGCGCAGGTCGGCGCCGTGGTTGAGCAGGTGCGTTGCGAAGGCATGGCGCAGGACGTGCGGCGAGAGCCGCGCCGGGTCGATGCCGGCGCGCAGCGCGTAGCGCTTGATCAGTTGCCAGAAGGCCTGACGGCTCATCGCCGCACCGCGCGCGGTGACGAACAGGTCGTCGCTCTGGCGCTTGCCGAGCAGTTCCGGACGCGCCTCGGCCAGATAGGCGCGCAGCCAGTCGATCGCCTCTTCGCCGAGCGGCACCAGGCGCTCCTTGCTGCCCTTGCCGAACACCCGCAGCACGCCCATCTCGAAATTGACTTCGTGCAGCTTCAGGCCGACCAGCTCGGAGACGCGCAAGCCGGTGGCGTAAATCGTCTCGAGCATGGCGCGGTCGCGCTGGCCGAGCGCGGTTCCGGTGAGCGGTGCGGCGAGCAGCGTCTCGACCTGCGCTTCGGAAAGCACCTTCGGCAGGCGCGACGGCTTGGCCGGCATCGCGATCTTCAGCGTCGGATCGACGCTGCGCCGGCTCCGGCTCAGCAGATGGCGGTAGAAGCGGCGCAGCGTCGAGATGTAGCGTGCCTGCGAACTGGCGCGCAGGTTCTGCGAAAGCGTCGCGACAAAGCGGGTCAGCGCAACGTCGTCGGCATCGCAGAGCAGCCCGAGCCGCTGCTCGCCGAGCCAGGCCGAGAGACACAGCAGGTCGCTGCGATAGCTGGCCAGCGAGGCTTTCGCCAGCCCGTCCTCAAGCCACAGCGTGTCGCAGAAGGCGTCGATCTCGAGCAAATCGGCCGTTTGCGGCAGCGCAACTTCAGGCGCGCTCATGCGCCAGCAGCCAGCGCTTGACGTCGAGCAGGAAACCGCCGCCGTGCCGGGCAAAACCGCCGAGCCCGCCACCGGTGGCGATCACGCGATGGCACGGCACGACCAGCGGGAAGGGATTGGCGCCGCAGGCCTGGCCGACGGCGCGCGGCGCGTTGTGCAGGATTTGGGCGACTTCGCCGTAGGTGCGCGTCTGACGGGCGGGAATGGCGGCGATCTGCGCCCATACCCGGCGCTGGAAAGCCGTTCCCGAAGGGCGTAGCGGCAGGCCGAAAACGAAGTCGGCACTGTCCAGCCACGCGCGCAACTGGCGCACCGCTTCGCCGGCGAGCGGGTTGGCCGGCAATTGCTCGGCGCACGCTTCGAGGAATTCGATCCGGTGGATTTCCGCCTCGTCGCAGCGCACGCCGAGACAGAAGCCCGGCGCGGCAACGACAGCCTGATAGTCCTCTACGGTATCCATGCGATCTCCCGTTCTCTCAGGCGTCCTTGCCGAGCAGCGCGGCTTTCAGGCCATCCTGCACCGGCTGCCTGCCGATCCAGATCTTGAGCAGCGCCTTGAAGAAATCATCGCCGGCGATGTCCCTGCCCTTGACCTGCCCATTGACCGTCAGCCGCGTGCCGCTCTCGGGCAGCCAGTCGATGAAAACGACGGTGCCGGTTTTCGCCTCGCCGATCGTCAGCATCGCTTCGGAAAACTGCTTCAGGCGCTCCTTGAGCGCCGCCATTTCGGCCTCGGCATGGTTGCCGGCGACGCCTTCCTGCAGCGCATCGACGAACTGCTGCGCCGAAAGGTCGCGCAGCAGGCTGATCAAAATCCGCTTGGCTCCCTTGGCAGCCAGCGCGCCGTCGGCTTCGGCCTGTTTTTCCGGCAGGTAGAGCGCCATCGCATAGACCTTGAAGAAGGCCTTCTTGCGCAAACCGGCGCCGTTGGCGACCAGCTCACTGTTGCCGACCCGGGTTTTGTCCTCAAACCTGACGCCCGCGACTTCAACGGCCTGCGCCGTGTTCAGCGCCAGCAGGGCGAGCGCCGTGATCGTCCATTTCCTCATGCTGTCTCCTTTGGTGATTTTTATTTTTTATCGACGGGGCTGGCAATAGCTGCTGCCCGCACGGCCGACGCCCGCGCTCCGGCCGTGCGGAAAAACTAGGCGCGCACCTGCCCGTTGCCGAGCACGATCCATTTCTGGCTGGTCAGCCCTTCGAGGCCGACCGGGCCGCGCGCGTGGATCTTGTCGGTCGAGATGCCGATTTCGGCGCCGAGGCCGTACTCGAAACCGTCGGCAAAGCGCGTCGAGGCATTGACCATCACCGACGCCGAATCGACCTCGCGCAGGAAGCGCATGGCCTTCGTGTAGTTTTCGCTGACGATCGCTTCGGTATGGTGCGAGCTGTAGCGGTTGATGTGTGCTATCGCCTCGTCGAGGCCGGCGACGACCTTCACCGAAATGATCGGTGCGAGGAACTCGGTGAGGTAATCCTCCTCGCTGGCCGCAACGGCCTCGCTGACCAGCGCCTGCGTTTCGGCGCAGCCGCGGATTTCGACGCCCTTGCCGAGCAGCATCGCGGCGATCGGCGGCAACAGCTTGGCCGCAACGGAGCGCGCGACGAGCAGCGATTCGGTCGTGTTGCAGGTGCCGTAGCGCTGCGTCTTGGCGTTTTCGACGATGCGCAGCGCCTTTTCGGCGTCGGCATCGTCGTCGATGTAGACGTGGCAGTTGCCGTCGAGGTGCTGGATCATCGGCACGCGCGACTCGGCGAGCAGGCGCGCGATCAGCCCCTTGCCGCCGCGCGGCACGATCACGTCGACGTATTCGCGCATGGTGATCAGCTGGCCGACCGCGGCGCGGTCGGTGGTGTCGATGACCTGCAC
>JBAQRB010000152.1:0-23212 GCA_049295655.1 Rhodocyclaceae bacterium | reverse complement strand
GCGCAACCCACTGCACGCCGAGCAGCAGGCTGACAAATTGCACGTCGCCGGCAACGCTCCGGGAGATGGCGGCCGGATCGGGATCCAGCGCAATCTCACCGACAATCTGCTGTGCATTGAAGGGCGAGGAGACGCGCCGGATCAAGCGCCGCTCGGCCACGTATGCAGCGGCTTGCGGGATCGGCCTCGTTTGGGCTGACTGCTCGGCAAACCGGTCGCTATGCGCCAGTTCGCGCCCCCCCGCATGAATTTCGACGCGCAGGACCTTGCTGTTTCTGAGCATGCCACGTACGACTTCGGCAGCCAGTGTCTGATCCTCGACAAAGCACGCGATCCGCACCGTACTCTCGACCGTGTCGAGCAGTTCGCCCAGTTCGCGGCTCGCATTTTCCTCGGCCCGATCCCGCGTCACGGCCATCGTCAAGGCGATCGAAAAAACACCCGCCAGCACAGCCATCCAGGCGATGGTAAACGCCGTTTTCTGGAAGAGCCCCCTGCGCGGCAGATCGGCAAGAAGCCGCTTACCGATCATGACGCGGGTCAAACACAACAATGACGCGGTGATCAACCTCGGCGCGCTCCATGTAGGCAATCGCGCCCTGCCTTGCGGCGAGCAATTGCAAAACTTCGCTCGAACTCGCCGTTTTGCGCGGAGGGTTCGTTCGCCCCGAGAAAATCAGCCTGGCCCAATAGGCGTTGATTTCAGCCACCTCCTTGTCGACCAGCATGCGGTAGAACTGCGCCTTGAGCGGCCCGCCTTCAGGCTGATCAATCGGCTCGGCGACAACGCCGGAGGGAAACTGGCGGAAACGGCCGAGGAAAATATTGACTACCTGATCCCGGCTCAATTTGCCAGCACCACTGTCCGCATTGGCGACCACGACCAACTCACCCGCTGTTGCCGGGTTGATCAGGAGCCAGACGATGGCGAGGAGCGCGCAACGCAGGGAACGTTTCACACGGCCACCTAGAAGACGACGTCCATCGTCAAGCTCAACACATTGGTGCGACCGTTCCAGCCCGGCTTCTCCCAGCGCACCGGAAAAATCGAAGCGGGCGTTCCGCGAACCACGTCCAGCTGCGCCTTCAGGGCGATATTGCGCTGCACGTCCCAGCGTGCGCCGACGAAAATCGTGGACTGCCTGCTATGGCTATCGGCAAGAGTGGCTGCCAGCGCCGCATTGAGCTGATTGAGCGGCGGGACATTGGGCAATCCGGTCGTCAGCTGCCTTGGTGTCGAGTTCACCCACGAATAGCCTAGAAAGGGGGTGACTTGCTGCACGCGATAGCCCGCAAGCAGGTAACCGGCACGCGAATTCTCAAAAATGCGGCTCTCTTGCCGCGTGCGGCTCAGCATCAGCTGCGACTGAAATGCACCCTTGTCATAGACGATACCCAACGAATAAAAATGGCTGCGTTTGCCGGCAACCGACAGTTGCCGGGCGGCGTCCTGGGCCATTGGCACACCGCTTGCGCTCAAAGCGTCAACCAGATCCCCGACCGGCAAGTCGTGATTGAAACGAATCGTCGAGTAGCCGAGCCGCGCCGACCACGCACCGATCTGATAGTCGAGGTGGACACCGGTCATGCGCGACCCGCCGATATCCCAGACCCGATCCGCGAGCGGCAGCTTCTCCCGTGTCACACCGCTAAACAGCTTGCCGCGCAGCAATCCGCTGCCGAGGGGAATGGTCTCGGTGGCGTCAGCCCCATCAACATAAGTGAAGGGCAAGGCGCCAAAATAGTCACTCGGCGGGCGCACCGTCAGATAGGAATAGCCAACCAGACGCGAGTCCGCCAGCATGTAAAACTCGGTGCCGAGACGCCCCGCCCGGAGACTCAGATAGGCATTGGCGTCAAATCGGGCAAAGGCCCAGGTCAGCTCCGGACGAAAATTGCCGTCGTATCGATAACGGCTCACCACCTGAACGACACCCTCAAGCCGCTCCGTCGCGCGGGCGTTCAGTTGCAAGCCAAGGACGCTATCGAGCTTGCCGGTCCAGCGCGTCGAGGCGCCGCTGGGTTGCGACAGATCACGCACGAACTCGGCCTGATCGGAAGACGACCTGGCCAGACCAAGCGTTCCAAATCCACGCACGGTGAGCGCATCCTGACTGTCCTCCGCTGCGCTTTCGGCAGCAGCCGGAAAAGATGTGCCAAGCATGACCAGAACGGCCACGCAAGCCACGCGCACCCACCGCGTCCGTCGAAGCATCACGCAAGACTCCCCATGAAAAAAACCATCAGTAATTTTGTAGGCGCATATTACGCGACAGGCGACCAATAAAATGCCAAAAGGAAAATGTCGAGTGATTTTTCTGCGGGCGATGGCGGCAATCGAACGTTCCCGGCAGGATTCGCAAAAAAAAATCACGCCTCCTGCGCCGGCCATTAATCGCTGCGCCACTCCTGCCACGCGGCTAGAAAAGCCGCCTTGGCCAGTTCCGGCGGCTGCGCCTTAATGGCCACCTCGAGTGGCACCAGCCCTTGAATTGAAGACCACGCTTCGACCGAGTTGGGCATCAAGTCGCGTTTTTCGGTGGCCAGCAGCACGAGATCGGCCGCCTTGATCAGCGGGTGATCGAGTTCGAATGCGCCGAAGCGCTGACTGATGATCGCTGCAACCTGCTGCTCGATGACCGAGAACTGGGGCACCAGCAGCTTGAGCGGTTTGACGATATCGCCAAGATAGGCTTCGGCCGCGTCGTGCAGGAGCGCCGAAAGGCGCAGTTGTGCCGGAACAATGCTCGCCACCAGCAGGCTGTGCTGCGCTACCGAGTAAAAAGCAGAGGTTTGCCCGTTGAAGCGACATTGATAGGCGAGGCCATGCGCGATGTCTTCTATATCGATATCGTCGATGCACGGCTCGAGCGGATAGAAGCGATGTCCCAGATAGGTTGAAACAAAAACGCGCTGGGTATCTGGGCCACTCATCGGCTTTCCCGATCAGGCGCTGGAGCAGCCAGACGATCGATGAAGCGCGTGATGGCCGCGATCACCGCCTGCGGCTGATCCCGATGCGGCGAATGGCGGCAGTCCTCGAGCCGGAGCAGATCGACGTCGCCAGCACGCACGGCCTGCCGCGCAATGCGCTCGATCTGATTCATGCTGGCATATTCGTCATCCTCGCCCTGGATGGCCAGAATCGGGCAAGTGATCGCCGGCAGATATTCCTCGATATTCCAGTCGCGGAACCCGGGGTCGAGCCAGATCCGATTCCAGGCCCGGAATGCCGCGTCGCCATTGGCGTGATAAGGCGCCAGCCTGCGCGGCAGGTCGGTGTACCGGTAAGCCTCTTTGGCCGCCGCAACGCCGAGGATGGTCATGTCCTCGACCAGCACGTGCGGCGCCATCGCAATCACCCCGGCCAGCGGACGACCGGCTCCACCGGCATGAATCAGCGCAATCGACGCGCCATCGCTGTGCCCGAGCAGAACAGGCTGCACGATGTGCAGCAGATCGAGCAGTTCCGGCAGTACCTGCAAGGCTTCGCGATGCAGGTAATCGACCGCATACGGGGCATCAAGCGGCGCCGACTGGCCGTAACCGAAGCGTGAGTAAACCAGCACGTCGCACTGCGTCGCGTGCGCCACAAGACCCGGAAAATCCCGCCACATGGCGAGCGAACCGAGGCCTTCGTGCAGCATGACGATGCTGCACCCCGGCTGCGCTCCGCTACGGATCAGCTGATATTCGATCGGCCTGCCGGCCACTTCAAGCACTGGCATTCGAACTCCTGGCAACTGCTGAAAAAACGGGGGATCAAGCGAAGCTAACAGAAAGCCTGGATACCGGTCTGCGCGCGACCGAGAATCAGCGCGTGAACGTCGTGCGTTCCTTCGTAGGTATTGACCACTTCCAGATTGACCATATGGCGGATAACGCCGAACTCGTCGGAAATCCCGTTGCCGCCGAGCATGTCGCGCGCCATGCGGGCAATGTCGAGCGACTTGCCGCAGGAGTTGCGTTTCATGATCGAAGTGATTTCAACGCTGGCGCTGCCTTCGTCCTTCATCCGCCCGAGCCGCAGGCAGCCCTGCAGGCCCAGCACGATCTCGGTCTGCATGTCGGCGAGCTTTTTCTGGACCAGCTGATTGGCAGCGAGCGGCCGGCCGAACTGCTGGCGATCGAGCGTGTATTGCCGCGCGGCATGCCAGCAATACTCGGCCGCGCCGAGTGCGCCCCAGGCGATGCCGAAACGTGCCGAATCAAGGCAGGTGAACGGGCCTTTCAGGCCGCGTACGGTCGGAAAGGCATTCTCTTCCGGGCAAAACACCCCATCCATGACGATCTCGCCGGTAATCGAAGCCCGCAGGCCGACCTTGCCGCGAATGGCCGGCGCACTGAGTCCCCTGGCACCCTTGTCGAGAACGAAACCACGGATCTGATCCGCATCATCCTTGGCCCAGACGACAAAGACGTCGGCAATCGGGCTGTTGGTGATCCACATCTTGGCGCCGGACAGGCTGTAGCCGCCGTCGACCTTGCGCGCGCGGGTAACCATGCTGCCGGGATCGGATCCGTGGTCCGGCTCGGTCAGGCCGAAACAGCCGATCAGTTCGCCGCTTGCCAGCTTCGGCAGATAGCGGCGTTTGGTCGCTTCGTTGCCGAACTCGAAAATCGGCAGCATGACGAGCGACGATTGCACGCTCATCATCGAACGGTAGCCAGAATCGACGCGCTCGATCTCGCGCGCAGCAAGGCCGTAGCAGACGTAATTCAAGCCGGCGCCACCGTACTCCTCGGAGATCATCGAACCGAGCAGGCCCCGTTCGCCCATCTCGCGGAAAATCGCCGGATCGGTGTGCTCGTTGCGGAAGGCGTCGAGCACCCGTGGCGCCAGCTTCTCCTGGGCGTAAGTTGCCGCCGCGTCGCGCACCATGCGCTCTTCCTCGCTCAGTTGCCGATCGAGCAGCAACGGGTCTTGCCAGTGGAAACGGGATGTTTTTCTCATGATTCTCTCGCTGTCGTCAGTCAACGGCGGGCAACGCTGCCGGCCGATCCGGCGTAGATGATGCACCCGTCCGCAGGCCGTGCAAAGTGCCATATGCACGGCATAGGAGGCAAGCCTTGCGGCGACGGATCATCCGTGGTCAGATTGCAGCCCATCCTCCAGCCCGCTCGGGAAGCGGGCTGAATTTCTTGTCAGGAAGCATGTGAAGAGCCGATTTATCAGCCAGTGGGTCGAAGACTTCCTTGGGCAACGCCCGACGCGGGCCAATTCCCTGATCATCACGATCTACGGCGATTTCATCGCCCCGCATGGCGGCACCGTATGGCTCGGCAGCTTCATCCGCCTGGTCAAGCCGCTCGGCCTCAACGAGCGAATGGTGCGCACCAGCGTCTATCGCCTGGCGCAGGAAAAATGGCTGATTGCCGAACAACAGGGGCGAAAGAGTTTCTACCGCCTGACCGCATCGGGCCAGCGCCGCTTCGAGCAGGCGTATCGGCGCATCTACTTCGACCCGGCCAACGACTGGCACGGCGAGTGGCTGCTGGTCATGCTCCCCGGCACGCTGAACGGTACGCAGCGCGACACGCTACGCAAGGAGCTGATCTGGGCCGGTTACGGGGTGATGGCGTCTGGCGTCCTGATCCATCCGTCGAGCGATGCCGAACGCCTGCACGAAATCCTTCAGGAAACCGCGACGGAGGACAAAATCGTGCTCATGAAGGGAGAAAACATCCGTTCGTTGTCGAGCAGGCCGCTGCAGGAACTGGCGCACGAGTGCTGGAATATCGACGCACTGGCCGGCGAGTACAACAGTTTCGTCGAACGCTTCCGGCCACTCCTGGACACCATGCGCACCACCGATACGCTCGATCCGGAACAGTGCTTCCTGGTGCAGACGCTGCTCATGCATGATTTCCGGCGCGTCCTGCTGCACGACCCGCAACTGCCGTCACAGCTGCTGCCCGCCAACTGGAGCGGCGGCATCGCCCGCCAGTTGTGCCGAGAGATTTACCGCATCAGCTGGCCGCTGGCCCGGCAACATCTGCTTTCCGTCTGCGAAACGGCAAGCGGCCCCCTGCCTCCGGCCACCCCTTGCTTCTACGAGCGTTTCGGCGGACTGCTCGACGGGCTGAACGGCAACTGACGCAAAGCCGCAGTTACACCGCGAGCAGGAATTCACTGACGACGCGGATCTGCGCAGCCTCAAGAAACATCGGCGCATGACCGACGTCCGGAATCTCGACCGTCTGCGGCCGAGGCCCGCATGCGGCCATGGCCTGCAGCGTCTCAGGCGTCAACAGATCGGAATCGGCACCGCGAACGACCAGAGTCGGGCAGCGGATGGCATCGTAGATTGGCCACAGGTTGATATCCGGCAAAGCCGCCTCGCTCCGGAAGGGATCGCCGATCCCTGGGTCATAACGCATTTCCAGCCGCCCATCGCTCGCCTGCCGCAGGCTGAACTGGGTGAGATGGCGCCACTGGGCATCGCTCAGCTTGCCGAACGGCGCACTGGTCAGACGGACGTAGTTCTCGGCCGCTTCAAAGGTGTCGAAGGCCGGTGCGCGACCGACGTATTCGCCAATGCGCTTGAGCGACTCGCCGGCAATCACCGGGCCAACGTCGTTGAGCACGAGGCGCGAAATCGGCGAATCCTCCTGGCTCGCAATGAACATGCCAATCAGCCCGCCCATCGACGTGCCCAACCAGTGCACCGACTCGACGTCGAGCCGCGCCAGCAGGACCATCATGTCGGCAACGTATTGCGGAAAACCGTAACCCAACGGATTGCGCAACCAGTCGCTGCGCCCGCGCCCGACGACATCGGGGCAGATGACGCGATAGTCGGCGGCCATGGCGCGCGCCAGATCGTCGAAGTCCCGCCCATTACGCGTCAGGCCATGCACACAGACCAGCACGTTCGGATTGTCACACTCGCCCCACTCCGTGTAGGCCATGCGATGCTGACCGCTCGCCGACACACAACGTACGTCACGCTCGACAAAAGTATCGGCGCTGCCGGTCGAGAACCAGCGGGACAGGGCGGAAAGAAAACTCATGGTATCGATCTCCGGAGATTCGCAAGAAGTCTAGCACCATAGAAACAACTGCTGGCACTGGCACCATAGAAACAAAGGCTGGCACCGGCACCGTGGAAACAGACCCTGGCGCGCCATTTACTGCCCATGCCAGTAACGCTGATACAGCTGCCGGTACGCCACGAGACTGGGCGCACTGCCCAGCGTGACGCGCACCGCACCGTCGCGATCGGTGCGCCACAGCCGGCTGCCGCTGTAACGCTCGACGACATCCGGACGCGGATGATTGAAACGATTGCGATAACCGACCGGGAAAATCACCTCGCGCGCACCGACGGCAGCGACGAATTCCGGCGTCGACGAAGTTCTGCTGCCATGATGCGGCACCAGCAGCACATCGCTGCGCAGCAGCGCCGGCGAACGACCAAGCAAGGCCTGTTCGTCGACAGCCTCGATATCCGAGGTGAGCAGCACGCTGCCGGCCACATTCTCGACGCGCAGCACGCAACTCATGTTGTTCGTTTTGCGCACCGGTCTCCGGTAGTCACTCGTTTCCGGATACAGCATCGTGAACCGCACGCCATCCCAAACCCAGGATTGACCGTTCGCGCAGCGCTCCCCCGGCAGCCCGGGCATCGAAGTGAGCGTCCGGGCGATCGGCACGGCATCCTGCACGGCCGCAAGACCGCCCGAATGGTCCGCATCGCGATGCGTCACGACCAGCGCATCGAGCCGCTCGACACCGCTGGCCCGCAGAAAGGGAACAACGATGCGCTGCCCGGCATCCGATTCGGCACTGTAGAGCGGGCCGGTATCGTAGAGCAGCGCATGCTGCGCCGTGCGCACGACGACCGCCAGCCCCTGCCCGACATCGAGCACCTCGATCCACGCTTCACCCGCTGCCGGACGGGGTACCGGCCAGAAGAGCGCAGGCAGGAGCAGGCACAAACCCGGCCAGCGCGCCGGAAAGCCGCGCGGCAAGAGCAGCCAGAGCACACCCAGCCCGGCGAGCAGCGACGCCCACCACGGCGGTGCTGCCTGCTGCCAGACCGGCCAGTCGGCCAGCCATTCGAGCAGCAGCATCAGCTGCGCCAGCAGCCAGTGATCGAAATGGAGCAGCGGCGGCCAGGGCAGCACGGCGAAGAGCAAGGTGAGCGGCGTAACGACAAAGCTGACGAACGGGATCGCCAGCGCGTTGGCCAACGGCGAAACGAGCGAGAACTGCTGAAACAGAAGCAGCAGGAGCGGCAGGCTGCCCACCGTCACCGCCCATTGCGTCGCCCCCCACTGCGCAAGCTGCGCGCGCCAGCCACGGACATTGCCGATACGTGCCGTACCGACGAAAAAAAGCAGCCCAACGGCACCGAACGACAACCAGAACCCGGCCGACAGCACCGCCCACGGGTCAAGCAAGAGGACGGCAAGCAGGGCGAGGAGCAGCGTGCGGCTGGCACCGGCATTGCGCGCCGACCACAACGTAAGGGCAACGACACTCAGCATGCATAACGTTCGCTGAGCCGGCACCGCCGATCCGGCAAGCAGCGTATAAGCCAGGGCGGCCAGCCAGCCGGCAACGACTGCGGCCTTCTGTGCCGGCAGGCGCAGCGCCAGCACTTCGCTGCGCCGCCACCATCCGCCGACCAGCGCCGCAAACAAGGCGGCCACCATCGTGACGTGCAGTCCTGAAATACTGACCAGATGCGTAATCCCGGTCCGGTTGAAGATCTTCCACTGCGCATTCGGAATCACCCGCTGGTCACCGACGGCCAGGGCCACCAACACCCCGACATAGGGGGCATCGGGCAGCACGGCGAAAAAACGGCTGCGGATCACGTCGCGCAAGCGCTCGACGGCATAGGCGGGATGCGCCACGAAAGAATCGAGACGCAGCGCTTCAGTACGTGGGCGGATATAGCCGGTAGCGCGGATGCCGCGCTCGAAAAGCCAGGCTTCGTAGTCAAAGCCATGCGGATTGGCATTACCGTGCGGGCGCTTCAGACGAACCGTGAAGCGCCAGCGCTCGCCGGGGTGGACACCCTGACCGGCATGCCACGCCTCCTCATGCAGACCGCGATACCAGGACAGCATGACGCGTTGCGGTACAGCGCCCCCGGAGAGCGGCGCCGAACCAGGCACATCGCCAGCCCACTCGGCCCAATTAGCCGATTCGACGACAAACTCGAAGCGCTCACCGCGCTCGAAATGCTGCGGCAGCGCGGCGACCACACCGACCAGCTGCAAATCGCGCCCCTCCAGCGCTTCCGGCAAACGGTCGGCCAGACGTTGCTGCGCGAACCATGCGGCCCAGCCAAAGCCGAGCGTGGCGCAGGCCAGCAGAAGCACGAGCCGAGCCGCACGCTGCTGGAAATACGAAAACACCAGAATCAGCAACGCGGCACTAGCGACGAGCAGCGCAATATCCTGCACCACTGGCACGCTGCCCTGGATCTGCAGCAGAGCCACACCAATGACGAAGGCAATAATTTTAATGCGCATGGCGTTATTAGAGCAGATTTCCTGCCCTGCCGCCGAGCCCCCGTGAAACGGACCAGAAAAGATGAAACACCAACAAAAAGGCCTGCGAGTTGCGTCGCAGGCCTTTTTCCTTTCCTTGCCTGATTCCTGCTGCCGGAATCAGGCAAGCATCTCAACTCAGCTTGAAACGACGGACTTCCGCTTCGAGTCCTTCGGAGAGGCGCTCCAGCTGATTTGCCGTCGTCGCATTCTCGCCGACCGCCGCACAGTTTTCCTCGGCCATCTGTGCAATCTGCTCGACATTTCTTGCAATCGCGGTGCTGGCAATACTCTGCTCATGCAACGAAGACGATATGTTGGAAACGGTATCGACGACCTGGCGCGCATTCAGTTCGATCTCGCGGATCGATTCCCCGGCACGCGTTGCCATCATGACGCCGTTATTGACGCGGGCAACGCCGCTGTTCATGCTCGCTACCGCATTCTGCGTACCGCTCTGGATGGCGCCGATCATCCCGGAAATTTCCTGCGTTGACTTGGCCGTGCGTTCCGCGAGCTTGCGTACCTCGTCGGCGACAACGGCAAAACCACGCCCCGACTCGCCGGCACGTGCCGCCTCGATCGCCGCATTCAGCGCCAGAAGGTTGGTCTGATCGGCAATTTCCTTGATCACATTGACGATCGCCGAGATTTTTTCCGACTCGCGCCCCAGGTCGTCGATGATTCCGGCCGACTGATTGACCGATTCGGCAATCAACTCGATTTCACGGATGACCGAACCGACGATCTCCCCGCCTTCGGCAGACAATTCACCGGCACGCCGCGAAAGGGTGTTCGCATTGATTGAATTTTGCTCGATACGATCAATCCCGACCGTCGTCGCCTCGACCGCGGCAGCCATGGTGGTGGCCGAATCACTCTGCTGCCCGGTGCTCTGCAATATCTGCGAGGACGATACCGACAACTGATGGGTTGCCAGCAAAACCTGATGGGCGCTGTTCTGCACGTTCTGAATCAGGTTGCGAAACGCCGAGGCCATTTCATTGAAACTGTCGCCGACCAGTTTCAGCTCATCCTGGGTGCCAAGATCGATATGCACGCTCAGATCGCCGGTTGCCAGGGTCCGCGCATTGCGGGACAACTCGTTGATGCTGCTGATCGTCGCAAAATAGGTGCCGATCGAAAAATAACCGACGACGAGCAGCATCAGCAGGGTCAGGCCGACATTGATCTGCAGTTCGCGCCGTGCGTTCTCGAGGCGGCGCTGGACAAGCTGCTCGAGCGACGGCAGCAGGTTATCGAACATCTGCTTGTAGCCCTTGTCGATGACGCCCGTAGTCATTGCAAAGTATTCGGCGGGTGGCATCGCATAGGTAGCGGAAAAGATATCCTCGGCCACTTCCTTCGAAACCCGTTGTGCGGCACCGGCCATTTCCTGAGCCGCCTGATCCAGCACCTGCTGCATTCCGGGGTTATAGCGCGCGGTCTTGCTCAGATTGATGCGCAGGCCATCCACCGCTGCATTCAGGTCGCCCAGCAGACTGGTCATCGTCGTCTGCAACTGGGGCGAGAGGGCCTTTTTGGTCAGCACACCGGTACCCAGAGCCCTGAGTTGCCCGAGACGCTCCAGCGCCAGCGGCAGCTTGTTCATCGCCGTATCGGCCAGATACATCGAATCGATATCGGGATCGTTGGTCAGGGAGTATTCGTCGCCGACCACCGCCTGAAAGATCAGCACGTCCCGGATCAGGAGCGTATGTGCCGAAAAATTATCCGGACTCGCCATGCTTAAGCCGTCCTTGCCGAGCCTCGCCCAGTCGGTCTGAATTTTTTTCCAGGCCTCGTTGGCAAGCAGTGAAGGCAGGAGCTTGACATCGACCGCCTTGAACGCAGCAACCACCTCAGTCTCCTTGGCAGCGCGCTTTTCCCTCATCGCCTCATTGCCGTTCAGCAGGCCCGCGGACATTCCGCGATGCTGCTGCAGATACTGCACCAGGCGCGCCATCGGTTTGATCACCTCGATACCGGCGATTTCCTTCTGTGAAGCCTGAACCACCTTGTCGAGATTGCTATACAGACTGAAAACGAGCACCAGGATGACCAGCAGGGCAAGAAAACCCATCACGCCGAATTTTTTCGTATACCCCATGCGGTTCATCAGGGCGATCGCTGGGGAGAAGATGGCTTGCATGGTCAATCCATTCAATTCGTAAATATGGCGGGAAAATCGCGACGCCAGTCATTCTGCTTCAGGAAATAGAAAACGGGCACAATTCAATCAGCAACTGGAATTCGGACAACAATGAGACGCGCGAGCTGCTTATCGGTCTTCATGATGTGATCGACCAGCCACTGCTTGAGGTATTCGAGAATGACCATCATCTCACGCCGCAATTCGTGACCGGGCATGCTTTTCAGTTTCATCAGGCGCTCGGAAAAGTCGTTGTGTTGCTCGGTATGCAGCGCCTTGTGAGCGGCTCCTCCCGGAACGCCGGGAATCATGGCTTCCTCGGTTGCAAAATGGAAAGCGACATAAGCAGCAAGGCGCGGCAGCAAATCATCCATCGCCCGCCCCTCATCGCCGGCCTCAAATGCCGTCTCGAATTCATTGATGATTTCGATCAACTCCTGATGCTGCAAATCGATCTGGCGAATGCCGGTTTCAAGATCCGACGTCCATATCAGGCGCATTACCTACCTTTTTCAAGAACTACCTTCCATTGTCCCGGATAACATGTTTGAAACGCAAACAAATTGTCACAAAACTACAGATCGCCTATAGTCCGCATACTTCACCAACGCACGTTCCCGCGTGCCCGCCTCCTGTCAATGAACCAACTGACCGCCTTTCGCATTACGAAGCGCTACACGCGGTGGCTCCTTGTCGGATTTTTTATAGCGTTATCGTATTTTGCGACCAGCAATCTGATGCAAAAGATCCAGGAGCGCAACGACGCACGCCTGATTCTTGCTTGGACAGAAACCGGCATCATTCTTAACCAGCTGGTGCACGAACTGCAAAAGGAACGCGGCCTGTCGAGCGGATGGCTCACCAGCCGAAGTAATCGCTTCAGCGAACCGCTGACTGCACAAAGAGCACTCACCGATCAGGCCATCCAGCGCGTAATTGCCGCCGCGAATAGCCAGCGGCTTTCCAGCCCGCTGATGATCGCGATGGAGCAGGTACTGCCCAAGCCTGAAGAACTGGCCAGTCTGCGCAACGCCATCAGCGACCTCAGGCTGTCACGCGATGCCGCCGTCGATCGCTATACGGCGCACATTGGCGGCGTATTCGAACAACTGCTCGGCGCCATGAGCGTCGGTCGGATCGGCTGGATCTACCGGCAGCAAATGGCCTTCATCTTCTTCCTGCAGGCCAAGGAAATGGCTGGACAGGAACGCGCACTGATCACGGCGATCCTCTCGACCAGCGATTTCAGCCCGGTTCGCATGGCCGCGTTTCACCGAATCCGCTCGACCGAAGATGCGCGTATCGAAAAATTCATCCAGCTTTCCGACAGCGCCGTGCAGGCCGGCTATAAGGAAATCGTCAGCCAGCCGGGCGTACACGAAACCAATCGAATTCGCCATCTGGTGATTGCCGTCGGAAGCAATCAAAGCGCGCCGCAAATCGCCCTGCCCAGCGCTGAAAGCTGGTTTGCCGTCTCGTCGAAAAAAATTGACGCGATGAACCATTTTGAAGACACGCTGACCCGCATGCTGCTCAACAGTGCCCGCGCCCTCGAAAAAACGGCACGAAACGAGCTGATCGCCAACGCGCTGACGATTCTGGTCTCCTTCATTCTGGCAGTCGTTCTGCTCCTGCAAATGCGGCGCAGCAAGGAAACCGCCGAGAAAAGCCTGCACCTTGCCGCCACCGTCTTCAAAAACAGCGTCGAGGCCATCGTCATCACCGACGCCGACCTGGAAATCATCGAGGTCAATCAGGCATTCACCGAAGTCTGCGGCTACGAACGCGAAGAAGTGCTGGGGCAGCATCCTCGCCGACTCAAATCGGGGCGCCACGACGCCCGTTTCTACGAAAGAATGTGGGAGCAATTGCTGCGCACCGGCCGCTGGGAAGGCGAAATCTGGAACCGCCACAAGGATGGCTCGATTTACCCGGCCTTGCTGTCGATCGTCGATGTCAAGAACAGCAAGGGCAGGACGGAAAACTTCATTGCGATGATTGCCGATCTCGGCAAGCACAAGGAAACCGAAGCCCTGCTCGATCAATTGCGCACCCACGACCCGCTGACCGGCCTGCCGAACCACAGCGCCTGGATCTCGGCACTCGACCGCGAGATTGACGATGCCCGCCTGAAAAAACGCACTTTCGCGCTGCTGAAAATTGGCGTCGATCGCTTCAAGCTGATCAACGACTCGCTCAGCCACGCCGTGGGCGATCAGGTGCTGATCGAAACGGCCCATCGACTCAAAGACAACCTGGCCCGCCACGATACGCTGGCCCGGCTGGGCGGCGACCGCTTCTCCATCGTGCTGCCCGACGCAGCCGATGCACAGGCCACCAGCCTGTTCTGCGAGCAGCTGCTCAGCAGCTTCGCGCGGCCCGTCACCATCGGCGAACATACCTTGCACGTTTCGGTCAGCATCGGCGTGGCTTTTTATCCCGGCGACGGCGACGACGACGAAACGCTGCGCAAGAATGTCGAATCGGCAATGTACAGCGCCAAGGAAGAAAGGCCGGGCAGTTACCGCTTCTACTCGGCCGACATGAACGCGCACGGCGCGCAGATGCTCACCCTCGAACGCATGCTGCGCCAGGCACTCGAGCAGAACGAGCTATCGATCTTCTACCAGCCGCAGATTCTGGCTGCCGACGGCCGCCTGGTCGGCGTTGAAGCGCTGCTGCGCTGGAACAACCCGGAACTGGGCATGGTGTCGCCGGTGCAATTCATCCCGATCGCCGAAGAGACCGGTTCGATTTTGCCGATCGGCGAGTGGGTGCTGCGCGAAGCATGCCGGCAGGCCAAGGCATGGCGCGAAACCTTCGCCGCCGACTTGCCGGTGGCGGTCAACCTCTCGGCGCGCCAGTTCAGCAACGGCGATCTCTCGAGCGTCGTCGAGAACGCCCTTAAAACCAGCGGACTGCCAAGCCACCTGCTCGAACTCGAAATCACCGAAGGCCTGCTGATGAACGATCCATCGGGCAGCAAGAGCATTCTCAAAAACTTCCGGGCGATGGGCGTACGCATCGCGCTCGACGACTTCGGCACCGGCTATTCGTCGCTGGCCTATCTGAAGCACTTCCCGATCGACTGCCTGAAGATCGACCGCGCTTTCGTCAAGGACCTGCCCGAAAACAACGACGACAAGGCCATCTCACGCGCCATCATCGCGCTTGGCCGCAACCTCGGCATGCACGTTCTTGCCGAAGGCGTCGAAACGCAGGCACAAGCCGATTTCCTGGCCGGTGAAGGCTGCGAGATATTCCAGGGATATTTCTACGGAAAACCGATGCCCGGCGCCGAACTGACCGAGAAAATCCGCTGCGGCCAATACCGCATCGGAAGTGCTTGAACCGAGAAAAAGTAGTTAACCACAACGGACACAACGGGCACAACGAAATTCAATAGCAAAAAACTGCTCATGTTTTTGTCTTTTCGTTGTGTTCGTTGTGCCCGTTGTGGTTAATCGCAGTTTTTAAACCAGAACCCCATCCCGCAGCGTCAACACCCGCTCGGCCTGCCCGGCGAGTGCCAGATCGTGTGTCACGATCACAAAACTCGTTTGCCGCGAGCGGTTCAGCGCCAGCATCAACTCGAACACCCCTTCGGCCGTTTGCCGGTCGAGATTGCCGGTCGGTTCGTCAGCCAGCACGCAGGCCGGCTCGGTGACCAGCGCACGGGCAATCGCCGCGCGCTGCCGCTCACCGCCAGAAAGCTCGGACGGCGTGTGCTGCAGGCGATGGCCGAGGCCGACATCGGCCAGCACCGCCGCCGCCCGCGCTTCTGCCTCGGCTTTTGGCAGGCGCCGGATGTAAAGCGGCATCGCGACGTTTTCCAGCGCGGTGAATTCGGGCAGCAGATGGTGGAACTGGTAGACGAAACCCAAGTGCCGGTTACGCAGAACGCCACGCTCGGCATCGTTGATCCTGCTCAAATCGCTGCCCATCAACTGGACATTGCCGCTGGTCGCCGCATCGAGACCGCCGAGCAGGTGCAGCAGCGTGCTCTTGCCGGACCCCGAAGCGCCGACGATCGACACGCGTTCGCCAGCCCGGATCGCCAGATCGACGCCTTGCAGCACGCGCACTTCGCTGCCTTCACCCTCGCCCTGCCGGTAAGTTTTGCTCAGCCCCTGACAGGCCAGCACCAGTTCATTATTTTCATTCATAACGCAGCGCCTCCGCGGGGTTGGTGCGTGAGGCGCGCCAGCTCGGGTAAATCGTCGCCAGCAGCGCAAGCACGAAAGCCACGCCGGTAATCGTCGTCACGTCGCTCCACTGCAACTCGGACGGCAGGTTGGAGATGTAATAGACCTCCTTCGACATGAACTGCGTGCCGAGCAAGCGCTCGATGAACGGCACCACCACATCGACATTGAGCGCCAGCGTCACGCCGCCGACGATCCCGAGGCCGAGGCCGACAAAACCGATCAGAGCCCCCTGCACCATGAAGATCGCCATGATGCTGCGCGGACTCGCGCCGAGCGTGCGCAGGATGGCGATGTCGGCCTGCTTGTCGGTCACCGCCATGACCAGCGTCGACACGATGTTGAACGCCGCCACCGCAACGATCAGCGACAGGATGATGAACATCATGTTCTTCTCGATCTGCACAGCACGGAAAAAATTGGCATGGCTGCGCGTCCAGTCGCTGATGAAAGCCTCGGCATCGATCCGCCCGGCCAGCTCGCGCGTGACGCGCGGCGCCTTGAACAGGTCGTCGAGTTTCAGACGCACGCCGGAGACGCGGTCTTCCATGCGATAGAGCCGCTGCGCATCCTCCATGCGGATCAGCGCCAGCCCGCTGTCGTACTCGAACATGCCGACCTCGAAGAGGCCGACGACGGTAAAGGTTTTCAGGCGCGGCACGACGCCGGCCGGCGTCACGACGCCCTGCGGCGCGATCAGCGTCACCTTGTCGCCAACGAAAACCCCCAGCGCGCGCGCGAGCTCGCTACCGAGGACCATGTTGAACGAATCCGGCGTCAAGGCATCCAGACTGCCGCTCTTCATGTGCGGGCGGAAATCGGCGACCTTGTCCTCCTGATCGGGCAGGATGCCGCGCACCAGCGCACCGCGCACCGACTGGCCGAAAGAGAGCATGCCCTGCGCCTGTACGTAGGGCGCCGTGGCGATCACCTGCGGATGCGTCGCCGCCTGCTCGGCGACGCGCTCCCAGCTCGCCATCTCGCCGTTCGCGCCGCTGATCTGCACGTGCGAGACGACCGCCAGAATGCGGCCGCGCAGCTCGGTCTGGAAGCCGTTCATCACCGACAGGACGACAATCAGCGCCGCCACGCCGAGCGAAATGCCGAGCATCGAAATCAGCGAAATGAACGAAATGAAATGATTGCGCCGCTTGGCGCGCGTGTAGCGCAGACCGATCAGCAGTTCGTAAGGCAGAGCCATCAGCAGCAGGAACTCATAGAAAAGTGGGGCGGATGAAGCGCCGGGAGAGTCAGGGCGCTATGGTACACGCACCGCGTAAAATGACATTAACAATATGAAAAATAAAGAATTATCTGACCAACCGCCTTCAAGAAAACAGCATTCGTGCAATCCAGCTATAATCTGACCAACCAACTCCCCCAAAGACACCCAGTGAAAACAGTTGCCGTCTACGAAGCGAAGACCCACCTCTCCGAGCTGCTGGCGGCGGTCGAACTTGGCGAAGAAGTGACCATCACGCGGCGTGGCAATCCGATCGCACGGCTGGTCGCCGCACGCCTTCCCGAATCTCAAGCGGAAGAGGCGGCCAAGCGTCGTGCCCTGATCGCCCGCATCAGGGCAAACCGCGACAGCACACCGGTTGAGGATTTCGACTTGCAAACCGCCATTGAGGACGGGCGCGACTGATGCCTTTCGTCATCGACAATTCGGTCGTCGCGGGTTGGCACCTGAGCGGACAGAAAACGGCCTACACCGAAGCCGTTTTCGACTTGCTGGCCGAAGATACGGCGCATGCCCCTGCACTGTGGCGCCTGGAGTTTTCCAACATCGTCCGCAAGATGCTGGCGCTGAAGAAAATCACGGAAACCCGCGCATGGCAGATTCTCGATACGCAGGAAGCCCTGCCGATCTGCGTGCATGACGAAGCAACGTCGATTGCCGACAATTTCCGCCTGGCGCAGCACTACGGACTCAGCAGCTATGACGCAGCCTATCTCGAACTCGCCTTGCGCCTGAGTATCCCGATCGCCACAAGGGACGACGCACTGCGCGAGGCAGCGATGGCTGCCGGTGTTGGCGTTATTGCCCTCCCATAGCACGCACAGCGTCGGCATAGACCTCAACAGCGTCTTTTTGCCGAACCGGCAAGCACAAAAAAACCGACCGTATTTACTTACCACCGCTACGCCCCACCGACCAAGGCCCCATGCAGCTCACCCTCATCATCCCCGAACTCGTCTGGCCCGAACCCGATGACCGCGACACGCTCGACGCCCTGCCCTGCCCGGCACTCAACACGCTGCTGGCGCGCAGCCATCTGACGCGGCGCGCGGCGCAATCGCTCGAAGCGACCCTGACCGACGCCTTCGGCCTGCCCGCCGGCGCGCCCTACGCCGCCTTCCGCCGGCTCGGCGAAACGGTGGAAGAAGCGGCGCTCGACGGAACAATCGACGCTGCGGGCTGGATCTGTGCCGACCCGGTGCATCTGCGCTTCCAGCAGAACCAGCTGATTCTCGCCGACAGCGGCAGCTTCGCCATCACGCTCGACGAAGCGCAGGCGATTGCCGGCGAACTCAATCGCCACTTTCCCGACCTTGGCCGCTTCCACGTCGCCGCACCCGAGCGCTGGTATCTGCAGCTTCACAGCACGGCAAACCTTGGCGATCCCGGCCAGTTCGACGTGCCGCCGCTCTCGGCGGTCGCCGGCCGGCGCGTCGACCGGCAGCTGCCGCCAACGCCGCAAACCGCGTGGCTGCGCCAGCTGCTCAACGAAGCGCAGATGGTCCTGCACGCGCATCCGGCCAATGCGGCACGCGAGGCGAGCGGCCGCCTGCCGATCAACAGCCTGTGGCTGTGGGGTGCTGGCGCCCTGCCGCCGGCCATGCCGCGCACCTTCGACGAAGTGTGGAGCGACAACCCGCTGGCATCGGGACTGGGCCGCGCCGCCGGCATGCCGACGCACGCCGTGGCGCGCGACGCCGCCACCCTGTTCGCCGCTGCCGCCGCCGACAGCCACCACCTGGTCGTTCTCGACGACCTGCTCGGCCCGGTTCAATATCAGGACGGCGACGCCTACCGCGCCGCGCTGCTCGCCCTCGAAACACGCTGGTTCGCGCCGCTGCGCAAGTCGCTCGCCAGCGGCAAGCTCTCCCGGCTGCGCCTCGAAGCGTCGACCGCCTACGGCGCACTCGCTTGGGAAAGCCGGCGCGCCGACCAGTGGAAACTGTGGCGCCGCGCCCAGCCGCTCGCCACGCTGGCACAAAACCTCGCACAAGGCGCCGCATGACCAAAATCCTCACCCGCCCGGTTCCGCCGCGCGTGCAATGGCAGCTCGAGCAGCAGGGCCTGCACCCGCTGCTCGCGCGCATCTACGCTTCGCGCGGCATCCAGACGAAGAGCGAGCTCGACTACGAACTCAAATCGCTGCTTGCCCCGGCGCTGCTCACCAACACCGCACAGGCCGCCATCCTGCTCGCCGACGCGATCGAGGCCGACGCCAGAATCCTGATCGTCGCCGACTACGACTGCGACGGCGCCACCGCGTGCGCGGTCGGCGTGCGCGCGCTTCGTGCCTTCGGCGCGACCGTCGACTACCTGGTGCCGAACCGTTTCACCTACGGCTATGGCCTGTCGCCGGAAATCGTCGACCTCGCCGCGACGATGAATCCCGACCTGATCGTCACCGTCGACAACGGCATCGCCAGCATCGAGGGCGTCGCGCGCGCCAACGAGCTCGGCATCGCGACGCTGATCACCGACCACCACCTGCCGGCCGAAACGCTGCCGGCTGCCGACTGCATCGTCAACCCGAACCAGCCGGGCTGCGATTTTCCGAGCAAGTGCATGGCCGGCGTCGGCGTCATGTTCTACGTGATGCTCGCGCTGCGCGCCGAACTGCGCGAACGCGGCGCCTTCGACGAAGCCAACGGCGGGCGCAAGGAACCCAACCTCGCCGCGCTGCTCGACCTCGTCGCGCTCGGCACGGTCGCCGACGTCGTCAAGCTCGACCGCAACAATCGCATCCTGGTCAGCCAGGGCCTCAAACGCATGCGCGAAGGCAAGCTGACGGCGGGCCTCAAGGCCATTTTCCGCGCCGCCGGGCGCAACCCGGCGCAGGCCTCCAGCGTCGACATGGGCTTCATGATCGGCCCGCGCCTCAATGCCGCCGGCCGCCTCGCCGACATGTCGCTGGGCATCGAATGCCTGATCACCGACGACGATGCGCGCGCGCTGAACATCGCGCAGCAGCTCGACGCGCTGAACCGCGAGCGGCGCGACATCGAATCGGGAATGCAGGAACAGGCCTTGATCCACCTCGAAACGCTGGAAACCGGCGATCTGGCCGGTATCGCGCTGTTCGACGAAGACTGGCATCAGGGCGTCGTCGGCATCCTCGCCTCGCGCATCAAGGAAAAGCTGCACCGGCCGGTGTTCGCCTTTGCACGTGGTGAAAATGGCGAAATCAAGGGCTCCGGCCGCTCGATCCCCGGCCTGCACCTGCGCGACGCGCTCGACCTCGTCTCGAAGCGCGCACCGGGTCTCTTGCTGCGCTTTGGCGGCCACGCAATGGCCGCCGGCGTGACGATGCGGGAGGTCGATTTTGTACGCTTTCGCGAACTCTTCGCGCAGATCGCCGACGAACTGCTCGCACCGGCCGACCTGACGCGAACGCTGGAAACCGACGGCGGGCTCGAATCAGGCTATTTCTCGATTGACACCGCCCGCCTGCTCGAAGCCGAAGTATGGGGCCAGGGCTTCCCGGCGCCGCTCTTCGAGGACGAATTCGTCGTCGAAAGCCAGCGCATCCTCAAGGAAAAGCACCTGAAGCTGCGCCTGCGCAAGGGCGCGCAACGCCTCGAAGCGATCCAGTTCAACTTCAGCCAGGCCCCCGGCAACACCGTACGCGCCGCCTACCGCCTGGCGATCAACGACTACAACGGCGTGCAGACGCCGCAACTGATGATCGACCACCTGCAGAACGTCGACTGAAATGCCATAACTGTGCAGCAATGGCATCGTTCGACAGCAATTGGCGCACGATCTCTGCCCCACGTTTTCCTCCTGACGTCGATGACGCACGTCAGCCCAGTTCGAAACTGGTAACCCCGTAGGTACGCTCGATGCCCATTTCCGGCGCCGGCCCGGCGTACATGCGTGCTGTCTCGAAGATGGCCGTCATGCCGTGGCGTTCAGCCAGAGCAACGGCAGCGGGGTTGCCTTCGGGCACATCGAGGAAAAGCGGCGCACCTTCCGGCGCGGCGGCCTGCAAGGTACCGAACAGGGCTTCGGCAGCTTCCGGCGTATCGGCGAAAAGCGGGCCGATCTTGCAGCCCTCCCGGCAGGCGCGCAGCACGCCATAAGCGATCAGCCGGTCGCCGCGCAACAGGCCAAGCGCCACGGTCTGCGGCTGCGCGATCCAGCTGCGCAGGAATGCGCTGCGTCCGGCCGGAAAGAACGGTGCGTCGTAGCTCTCCAACGCGCCATCGGGCAACGACGACAGCGGAACCAGACGCACGCCATCAGGCAAGGCGGCATCGCTTGCCCCAGCGGCGCCGACGCCCTGGTAACGCACATTGCGGTGCGCCAGGCGAAACCCGCAGCGGCGATAGTTATCCTGACGCCGTCGAGCCCGATGCTGCGCCCGGCCAGACGCGCCATCGCCGCCTGCCAGATCGCCCAGCCATAGCCCTGACCGCGACGGTCAGGCTTGACGAGGTAAAAGCCAATGAAGCCGAAGCCAGCGCCGTACCTGACGGCCGAGACCACCGCCACCGGTTCGTCGCCCACATAGCCGATTAGAAAGCCGCCGGGATCGGCTGCATGGAACGGCGCGGCATCGAACAGGCCGGGATTCCAGCCCTCGGCGGCAGCCCAGTCGAGCGCCAGCTCGATTTCGCCAGAAGACATCGAACGGATGGTCAGTTCAGGACTTGGCATCGCTCATTCCCCTTCATTTTCAATGCCCGCTTGCCTCACGGCAGAAAACAGACTCACTTTTCCAGCGCAACGTTGGCGGTGCCTTCGGCGCCCAGATAAACGGCCAGAAGACTCACCGGGCTGCTGCCGTGATTCATCCCGCGGTGCGGCACGTCCATCGCCTCGAGCAGCGCGTCGCCCTTGTGGAATATTTTTTTGCCCTGCGCACCGTAATCGACAGTCAATTCACCTTCAAGAATGTAGGCCACCAGCGGCGCCGGATGCCGGTGCAACACCGTATCCGCACCCGGCTGAATCGTCACGATACTCACCGTCACCTTGGCCGGCCCGCTGGTCGGATAACGCAGCGCCTCGCCCATGACCGTCGTTCCGGTGGATAACAGCTCCTGCGTGGGATAAGCCTGCGCGGCCTGCGCGCTGGCAATCGAGGGGGCCATGAAAAGAGCGACGGCCAGGGCCAGCGAACCTGCAAAATTCAGCATCGTTTTTCTCCGGAGAAGGTTTTTACGCATCATAAAAGGGCGCAAAAAATGACTGGCGCGTTTTTTGGGATCCATGAATCTGACTCGTGCAACGATAGCTGTTATGGCGGATAGCTTGCTGAACCGGGTAGGGAAAAAACAACCACTACCGATGTTAAGGCAATACACTGCGTCCATGTCAAACAACTACGACAATGGCCCTCATCTCCCCAGTTGAGCCTCCTGGCACGAAGAATTTCACTGTTCGTCTGCACCCAAAGTCAATGAGCAACCTATCCCCCTCCGATCTGAAAACAATCCTTCATTCCAAAAGAGCGAATCTCTATTACCTTGAGCACTGTCGGGTACTCGTCAATGGTGGGCGAGTCGAGTTCGTGACGGATGAAGGAAAAAGCTCGCTCTACTGGAACATTCCAATCGCCAACACCGTTACGCTACTGCTCGGCACCGGTACCTCAATTACCCAGGCTGCCATGCGCGAACTGGCCAAGGCGGGGGTGATGGTCGGGTTTTGCGGCGGGGGCGGCACACCACTCTTCAGCGTCAACGAAATGGATGTGGAAGTTGCCTGGTTCGCACCGCAAAGCGAGTACCGGCCGACGGAATATCTTCAGGCTTGGGTTCGCTTCTGGTTTGATGATGCGCTTCGGCTAGAGGCGGCCAAGGCCTTTCAGGCAGCTCGGCTTGAGCGCATTGCGCAGTACTGGTGCAACAATCGGTATTTTTCGGACAATGGTTTTCAGCTATCTCAAGAGCTGTTGCTATCCGCTCTCGACAGTTCAAAGCAGATGCTGGCCAATGCGACCGACGGCACTACTCTGCTGACTGAGGAGGCGCGTCTTACCAAGAAACTGTACAAGCTCGCGGCGAATGCGGTGGATTATGGCGATTTCTTGCGAGGTAAAAAAGGATCGGGGACGGATCCCGCGAATCGCTTTCTCGACCACGGAAACTATCTGGCCTATGG
>JBAQRB010000151.1:0-32193 GCA_049295655.1 Rhodocyclaceae bacterium | reverse complement strand
TGCCCGACCCGGTCTCGCCGCAGACGATCACCACCTGGTGCTTGGCGATCAGTTCCGCGATCTCGGCACGCCGCGCGTTGACCGGCAGGTCGTCGGCGAATTCGGGTTTGGGCAGGCGCGCACGGCGACCGGCGACCACCGCCCGCGACGTTTCCGCCAGCCTGTCGTGCTCGGCCTGCAGCGCGTCGCG
Source organism: Rhodocyclaceae bacterium (assembly GCA_049295655.1). Taxonomy (GTDB): domain Bacteria; phylum Pseudomonadota; class Gammaproteobacteria; order Burkholderiales; family Rhodocyclaceae; genus CAJBIL01. The sequence goes on along the minus strand of JBAQRB010000151.1, from coordinate 32,003 downwards.
CTTGGCGCCGAAAGCGTGGCGCATGTCGCGAGAGAGCGAGCGCAGGCGGCGCTGGTCAACGGAAAGGCAATCGGCATAGACGCCGGCAGGACGGGCGGGGGTACGGCTCATCGGAAGGCATTCGGGCAACGGAGATGCGGCAGTTTAAATCATCGCAGGCGGAAGCCCTACGGATGCAGCCGAACCAGGTTTTGCGTGTCACCCGGGTCAAACCTGCCGCACCGGCCCGGGATATTTTGCGACCAGCGCATCGGCAGTCAGCAAGATAATGCCCTCAACGGTCGCCTGAGCGACAAGAATGCGGTCGAACGGGTCTTTATGAATGAGCGGCAAACTGTCGACAGAAACGGTGTGCTCGCTGGTAATCGGCAACTCCTGATAGCCGTTATCCAGCAAGCCTCGCCGCAAGACTCGTGCATCCACCTGAAAATCGGAACGCCCAAGGCCGCGTTTGATGACGATTTCCCAAAGGCTGGCCGCGCTGAACAGCAGCTCGTTTTTCGGATCCTCCAGCAGAGTGCGCGCCGTTGCGGACAAACGCTCAGGTAATCCTGCAGCCCAAAGTAACAGGTGGGTATCCAGCAGCAACTTCATGCGTCACCACCGAACAGCAATTCAATTTCCCCGCTCCCCATGCGATCAAAATCATCAGGAACGCCAAGCTGCCCGGCCAGAAAACCCAAGCGGCCGACTTGCCTGTCCGCCACCGGCTCAAGCCGAGTCACTTTGACCAGCGGTTTTCCGGCCTTGGCGATGATAAAGGACTCGCCCGCCACCGCCTTCTCGATCAAGCGCGACAGCTGAGTTTTTGCTTCGTGGATATTGACTGTCTGCATGGCACACCTCTTTAGAACTAAGTCTAGTTAGTTTAGCCAAAAAAAGAACAGGGAGACGATCTTCCTGCGCGGCACAAAAATGTGGACCGTGCGTGGGAACCCTGGTCAGCCTCGGGGTTTAGGATGACGGAAGCCGCCCATGAAAAGCGAATCAACGCCGCCTCCTTGAACCCGTGGGCCGCATACCCGATGGACATAAACCGCCGCGTGCTGGGTTGCCGGCTGCGCCGCCACGCGCAAGCCAATTCGAGCCATTGCGGCTGCGCCAAAGCGGCTGGCTTTGTAGAGCTTGGGATATTGGACACCACGGCACTTGATGAAAAAAAACAGCAAAAAACAGGGGACAGACCACGGTTTTCAGGATGATTGAAGACGGGAAACCATGCTCTCTCCCCGGTGGCTCGAATTGCCAGTTGCAGACCTGCAACAGGGCCGGTGCTACTTTTTAATAAAGGCCACGCCCGGCAGGTTCTCGAAATGTGCGTCGCAGGTCAGCAGTTCGGCGCCAAATTCCTGGGCCGTGGCATAGACCACGGCATCGGCGGTTGCCAGCTTGTATTGCCGATGCAGATCGGCGGCGCGTAGCGCGATACGCGTATCGAGCGGCGCGACGACGCATTTCTGCGTGTAGGCGATCATCTGATCCGCCTGCTCCTCACAGCTTTCCCTGATCAGCCATTTCGCCAGTTCCAGCTGCACGATGGTGGGGACGACGCATTGATCCCGCTCGGGAATTTCCTTTGCCAGCCTTGCCTGCAGGGGACTGCCGGTAAGCCACTCGATCCACGCCGACGTATCGACGACGCGCATCAGAAGCGATCCTGCCGGTCGCGGTAATCGCCGGGCTGGGCGCCTTTGACCAGGCCGGCGAGTTGCTCGAGCTCGGGCACCGGCATCAGCAAAACCCCCTTGCCTTTGGGGATGAAAACGAATTCCTGGCCGGCTTCCCAGTGCAATTCGTCACGGATGATCTTCGGAACTGAAATCTGGTACTTGCTGGAAAGCGTCGCAGTAGAGGCCATTTTCTTACCTTTATCTGATTGATGATGACCCGGTAAGAGTATAGCGATTCATACCGTTGGATGCGAGGAAGTCGACCCAGCACTTGCGCCGCGTTCCCGCAGACCAACTTTTGGGATCATCGACGCCGGAACATGCCCGGAGATGCCCGTATTTGCTTGCTCTCCGGCCATCGGCAGGCGTCGCGAGCGAGCAGTTCGGGCGCCCCTCTTTGGCTTCGACCGCCTTCCGTCGCGACCGTCAAACGGCCGTTGCTGGCGATTCAGTGCTCGGTCAAGTAGCACTGCGGCAGTTTCGCCCACTCGCGACTGCCGGGCTTCGTATCGGCACGCCTGGCCAGCACGATGGTGTGCCGGCGCGGCCATTGACTGGCATCCGGCGGCGGCTCGTAGATGCCGACCAGACCCTGCTGCGCGCGCCCACCATCGAGCCAGCGCACCACTTTCCGGTTTGCCTCCCAGACATAGCGGGCGACGGCGCCACCCTGCACGCTGTAGCTGCCGTCGGCAGAAAATCGAACCACGAGAGCACCGCGTAATCCGGCGGTTGATAACAGCGATAGCGCCCGGCGGGCGGTCGAGTGTCAGCGGCCTGCGCGAATCCGGCAAACAACAGGAAAAAACAGAGCGAAACACTTGAGAATCAAGGCCAGACCTTGTGCACGCCGACGGTCAGCAAGCCGAGCCAGGTCATCGCCAGCGAACCGAAGAGATGCAGGCCCATCGCCGAAAAGGCCCAGGCGTACTGCTGCGCGAGAAAGCGCTCCATGACCTCGCCGGAAAAGCTCGAGAAAGTCGTCAGCCCGCCGAGAAAACCCGTGATGACGAAGAGCTTGAGTTCCGGCGCGAGGTGCGTGTATTGGTGGAAGACGCCAAGCGCGACGCCGACCAGATAGCCGCCAAGCAGATTGGCCGCCAGCGTGCCGAGCGGCACGGCGACGAGCAGCGGATTGAGCAGCAGACCGAGCCCCCAGCGCGACCAGGCGCCCAGCGCGGCACCGGTGCCAATCGCGAAAAAAGCCGTTAGATTCATTCCTGGCTCTCCAGCAGGGCGGCTGACCAAGCCAGCACTTCGCCAACGATCCGGCGCGCACCTTTTGCATCAAGCAAGGCAATCGCTTCGTCGTCGTAACGAAACTCGACGGCGTAGGGAGTCAGTCGCCGCAGGTCGTCGAGCGCTATCACGGGCGGACAACCAGCGTCGCTCAATTGCCCGGCCAACGCCTCCAGATCATGGGTGCGCCGGAACTCGACGCCCAGAAGACACATTGCCGCCTTGAGCGCTTTTTCGCAGGCCTGCTGGGCATGAAAACACGCGACCGAAAAGTCTACGGATGGAATTTCGAGCAGTGCCAGAAAAGCCGCTTCGTCGCGCCGGGCAAGACGCAGGTAGCGCTCGGCCTCCTCACGCTGCGGCGTCATGGAGCACCTTGCCTTCCTTTTTGGCCCAGTAGGGTACGGTGCCCGGCACCTGGCTGCGGCGCTGGAATTCAGACTCGGTGCACAGCAACAGGTCGACGCCGACACCCAGGCGACCGATGGCCTCTTTCAACCGCAGATACTCGCCTGCCTTGTCGTCGAACGCCGGCTCGATCACCATCAGGTCGACATCGGAAGCGGTATCGGCATCGCCCCGGGCGTAGGAACCGAACAGGATGACCCGCGCCGGCTGCGCGGCACAATCAGCCAAGCGGCGTGCAGCCGATTGCAGTATCTCCATCGTGAGCATGCAAACTCCTTCGGGTCCGAGGCAAAGCGAACTGTTGATTGACTGTTAATTTTAACGGCTTTGCGGCGTTGGCCGCTAAAATACAGGGCTTCTGGAATCAAGGATCATGCCGTGAGCAACGCACCCAAGGATCAAGCCGCAGCGCCTGCAACCAACTTCCTGCGCAACCTCATCGACGCCGACCTGGCCGCCGGCAAGCACGCCGCGCGCCGCTGGTCGGGCCAGCCCGGCCCGGCCGCCCAGCAACTGGCCGGCGCGCCCGATCCGGCGAAGATACGCACGCGCTTTCCGCCCGAGCCGAACGGCTATCTGCATTTCGGCCATGCCAAGTCGATCTGCCTGAACTTCGGTCTGGCGCGCGACTACGGCGGCCAGTGCCATCTGCGCTTCGACGACACCAACCCGGAGAAGGAAGAGCAGGAGTACGTCGATTCGATCGTCGACGCGGTCAAATGGCTCGGTTTCTCGTGGGAGGGCAAGGGCGAGACCAACCTTTACTACGCGTCGAACTACTTCGGCTGGATGGTCCAGTTTGCCGAGCATCTGATCTCGGCCGGCCACGCCTACGTCGACAGCCAGAGCGCCGAGCAGATGCGCACGGCGCGCGGCACGCTGACCGAGGCCGGCAAGGATTCGCCGTTCCGCAGCCGCAGCGTCGAGGAGAACATCGACCTCTTCAAGCGCATGCAGGCCGGCGAATTCCCTGATGGCGCGCACATCGTGCGGGCGAAGATCGACATGGCGGCGCCGAACATCAACCTGCGCGACCCGGCGATCTACCGCATCCGCCACGCGACGCACCACAACACCGGCGACAAGTGGTGCGTCTACCCGATGTACACCTTCGCGCACCCGATCGAGGACGCGCTCGAGAACATCACGCATTCGATCTGCACGCTCGAGTTCGCCGACCAGCGCCCGTTCTACGACTGGCTGCTCGAGCGCCTCGCCGAAGGCGGCCTGCTGCAGCGCCCGCTGCCGCAGCAGATCGAGTTCTCGCGCCTGAACCTGACCTACGTCGTCCTCTCGAAGCGCAAACTCATCCAGCTGGTCGAGGAAAAGCACGTTTCCGGCTGGGACGACCCGCGCCTGCCGACGCTCGTCGGCGCGCGCCGGCGCGGCTACACGCCGGAAGGCTTCCGCCTGTTCGCCGAGCGCATCGGCGTTTCCAAGTCCGATTCGCTGATCGAATACACGCTGCTCGAAGAAGCGATGCGCGAAGTGATGAACGAAGCCGCCGAACGCCGCGTCGCCGTGCTCGACCCGCTGAAACTGATCATCGACAACTATCCCGAGGGCCAGAGCGAGGAGTGCTTCGCACCGAACCATCCGCTCAAACCCGAACTCGGCAAGCGCGCCATGCCGTTTTCCCGCGAGCTGTGGATAGAGCGCGAGGACTTCATGGAGGAGCCGGGCAAGGGCTACCACCGCCTCTACCCGGGCAACATGGCGCGCCTCAAGTACGGCTATATCGTCAAATGTACCGGCTGCAACAAGGACGCGTCGGGCCGCGTCACCGCCGTGCATTGCGAATACCTGCCGGAGACCAAATCGGGCACGCCGGGCGCCGACAGCGTCAAGGTCAAGGGCAACCTGCACTGGGTGTCGGTCGCGCACGGCTTTGATGCCGAAGTTCGCCTCTACGACCGCCTGTTTGCCTGCCCCGCACCGGGCAGCCGGCGCGAAGGCGACGCCGAAGGGCTGGAACGCGACTTCCTCGACGACATCAACCCGAACAGCGTGCAAGTCATTCGCGCCTGGCTCGAGCCGTCGCTGAAGAACGCCAAGGCCGAAGACCGCTTCCAGTTCGAGCGTCACGGCTACTTTGTCGCCGACCGCATCGATTCGCAGGACGGCACGCCGGTGTTCAACCGCACCGTGACGCTGAAGGATTCGTGGACGGCGAAACCGGGCAAATAAGCGGGCCACATGTTTTACCTCGACCTCTTCCGCACCCTCAACGACCATCAGGTTCGCTACCTGCTGGTCGGCGGGCTGGCCATGAACCTGCACGGTGTACCCCGCATGACAATGGACATCGATCTGGTTCTGGCCATGGACGAGGAGAATCTGGAGCGCTTGCGTGGGCCGCGATAAGCCCCCCGCCAAAGGTGGTTTCGGCTACCACGTGAGCGACGAACAACTCGCCGCCTTCGCGCAACTCACCCCTTTGCAACGGCTGGAATGGGTGGAAGCAGCGCGGCAATTCACCCTTCTCGGACAGACGCCAGCGACGCGCGAACGGCACGAAAGACTGCGTCGCGGCGAAACCATCGTTTAGTCCGGCAACGCCCCGAATGCGCAACTACCCGATCGCCGTCATCGTCATCGCCCAGCTGTTCGGCACATCGCTGTGGTTCAGCACCAACAGCGCCGCCGACGACCTGATGCGCGTCTGGGGCGCGACACCGGCCGACATCGGGCGGCTGACCAACGCGACGCAGCTCGGCTTCATCCTCGGTACGCTTTCCTTCGCGCTCAGCGGGCTGGCCGACCGCTTCGCCGCGAGCCGCATCTTTGCGCTCTGCGCGATCGTCGGCGGCCTCGCCAACGCGGCATTCGCCTGGCTGGCCGGCGACGTGTCGACGGCGCTGGTCTACCGTTTCGCGGTCGGCCTGAGCCTCGCCGGCGTCTACCCGCTGGGCATGAAGCTGGTGGTCAGCTGGGCGCCCGAGCGCGCCGGATCGGCGCTGGCCTGGCTGGTCGGCATGCTGACGCTCGGCACTGCGCTGCCGCAGGGCATCCGCATGCTCGGCGCGCACTGGCCGTGGCAGGGCGCCGTCTTCACCGCCTCGCTGCTGGCGATGATCGCCGCGGCGCTGGTCCACCGCCTCGGCGACGGACCGCACCTGAAACGCCGGCACGACGCGCCGCCGCTCTCGCTCGGCGGCGTCTTCCAGGCTTTCGCCCACGCCGATTTCCGCGCCGCCGCTTTCGGCTACTTCGGCCACATGTGGGAGCTCTACGCGTTCTGGACGCTGGTGCCGATGCTCATCGTACGCGCCGGACTCGACCGGACGCTGGACTTAAGCGTCGCCGCTCTGGCCTTTGCCGTCATCGGCATCGGTTCGCTCGGCTGCATCGTCGGCGGCCGCTTCAGCCGGCGCATCGGCAGCGCCCGCGTCGCCGCGCTCGCTTTGGCGCTCTCGGCGGCCTGCTGCCTGAGCTTCCCGTTTTTTGCCGCCGCACCGGCCGGCGCCGTCCTCGCGCTGCTGCTGCTCTGGGGGATGAGCGTCGTCGCCGACTCGCCGCAGTTCTCGGCGCTCTCGGCCAGGGCCTGCCCGCCCGAAATCGTCGGCAGCGCGCTGGCGATCCAGAACGCGATCGGCTTTGCCATCACGATGGCCGCCATCGCCTTTACCACCGCGCGCATCGACAGCTGGGGGCTGGAAATCGCCTGGCTGCTGCTGCCCGGCCCGCTGCTCGGGCTGATCGGCCTGCGCCCGCTATGGCGGCGCCGGCCAGAACCCAACGCAGGGTGCTGAAGATTCATTCAGGACTGCGACACCATCGCGTCGAGGCCGACCTTGCCCAGCCGCTTGATAATCCGATCGACAGAAACGCGGCGCCAATGATCTAACGCGTGCTCGACAGCGGAAAAATGCCTCGCCAAATATTGCGACGGCAGCGCCAGCTGTCTATGCTTGAAGCAGGCAACAAAAGGGGACGCTGATTTTTTCAAGGTAAAAAACCATGGAAAAACCGAACATCAAGACACAACGTCTGGCAGTGTTGTTCATGCTGGGTGGCCTATTATTCAACTACCCCCTGCTGGCCCTGTTCAACCGCCCCGGCTGGTTCTTCGGGATCCCCTTGCTGTACGTCTATGTTTATGCCGCGTGGGCGTTGCTGATCGTGCTGCTGAGCTTGGTGATCGAGAAGAAATAGCGGACATGCAGCACACGCCGCTGCTCTGCCTGCCCAACCGAGCGTAAGGACTGAATCGTGCCGGCTTGGATCATTGCCTTCACCGCCGCGGCCTATTTAGGGCTACTTTTTTTCATCGCCCACCGCGGCGACAAAACCGCCGACGCCGGGCGCAGCCTGATCGCCAGCCCCTACGTCTATGCCCTCTCACTCGGCGTCTACAACACCGCCTGGACCTTCTACGGCAGCGTCGGGCGTGCCGCCGCCAGCGGTATCGGCTTCCTGCCCGTCTATCTCGGCCCGACGGTGATGGTCGCCCTGTGGTGGATGGTAATGCGCAAGATCATCCGCATCGCCAAGGACAACCGAATCACGTCGCTGGCCGACTTCATTTCCTCACGCTACGGCAAGAGCACGGCGCTGGCCGGGCTGGTGACGGTGATCGCCGTGGTCGGCGTCACGCCCTACATTTCGCTGCAACTGAAAGCGATCTCCGTCAGCTTCGGCGTCCTGCGCGGCTACCCCGATATCCTGGCGCTGGCGCCGCCGACGCCGGAGAGTTTCTGGCACGACACGGCATTTTACGTGGCGCTGATCCTCGCAGCATTCACCATCGCTTTCGGCACGCGCAAGCTGGACGTAGCGGAGCGCCACGAAGGTCTGGTCGCAGCGATCGCTTTCGAGTCGCTGGTCAAGCTACTGGCCTTTCTGGCGGTAGGGATCTTCGTCACCTGGGGCATGTACGACGGCATCACCGACATCTTCGCCCGCGCGGCGCAGGTACCGCGCATCGCCGAAGTGTTCACCATCGGCGGTGGTTCGACCGACGTTTATCGCAGCTGGGCCTCGCTCTTCTCGCTGGCCTTCGTCAGCATGCTGGCGATCATGTTCCTGCCGCGCCAGTTCCAGATCGCAGTGGTCGAGAACGTCGACGAGGCGCATCTGAACAAGGCAATCTGGCTCTTTCCGCTCTACCTCTTCCTGTTCAACCTCTTTGTCCTGCCGATTGCCTTTGGCGGCCTGTTGCATTTTGGCGCGAGCGTCAATCCCGACACCTTCGTCCTCACCCTACCCATGGCCGGGCAGCAGCAGGCACTGGCGTTGCTCGTCTTCGTCGGCGGCTTCTCGGCCGCCACCGGCATGGTGATCATCGAGACCATCGCGCTGTCGACAATGGTCTGCAACGACCTGGTGATGCCCGTCCTTCTGCGCATCAAGGCACTGCGCCTGGCCGAGCGCGCCGATCTCTCCGCTCTATTGCTCGCCATCCGCCGCATCACCATCGTCCTCGGTCTGCTGCTCGGCTACGCCTATTACCGGCTGGCCGGCGAGGCTTACGCACTGGTTTCGATCGGTCTCATTTCCTTTGCCGCCGTCGCCCAGTTCGGGCCGGCGCTGCTCGGCGGCATCTACTGGAAGGGCGGCACCTGCCGCGGGGCGCTGGCCGGACTCGGCGCCGGCTTCCTGCTCTGGGCCTATACCCTGATGCTGCCGGCTTTCGCCCGTTCCGGCTGGCTGCCGATGGCGCTGATCGAACAGGGTCCGTTTGCCATCACGCTGCTCCGCCCGCTCGCCCTCTTTGGCCTGGAGGGGCTGGACGAAATTACCCACGCCATGCTCTGGAGCATGCTCGCCAACATCGGCGCCTACCTGGCGGTATCGATCATGAGCGAGCAGAGCGCTATCGAGCAGACGCAGGCGACGCTTTTTGTCGACGTCTTCAAGCATGAGCGCGGCGCCGAACGGGCCTGGCGGGCAAGCGGCTCGCTACCGGATCTCTATGCACTGCTGACGCGTTTTCTTGGCACCGACAATGCCCGAAAGGTTTTTTCCACCTATTCCAGGCAGCACGGCGAGGACTGGCCGCATGAGATTGACGCCGAGCTGTCCCGCTACTGTGAGGCGCAACTGGCCGGCGTCATCGGCGCCGCATCGGCGCGAATCATGCTCGCTTCGGTGCTCGAAGAAGAGTTGCTGCGCGACAGTCTGACCGGCCTGCCCAACCGCGCGCTGCTGCTGACGCGGATCGGCGATGCGCTGGGCCGGCTACGGATCGAATCCAGGTACGGCTTTGCGCTCATCTTCCTCACGCTCGACCGCTTCCGGGCAATCACCGACAGCCTCGGCGCTGCCGTGGGCGACCAACTGCTGATCGCTGTTGCGCAACGCCTCGGCGCATGCCTGCGCCCCGGCGACACGATGGCCCACATCGCCGGCGAGAGTTTTGCCATCCTTCTCGACGAAGCGAAGGATGCAGACGAAGCGGCGCGCTTTGCCGACCAAATACAGGTTGCGCTGGCGGCCGGCTTCAATCTGGATGGGCACGAACTGTTCACCACCGCCAGCATCGGCATCGCCATCAACCGGCCAGCGTACGTTGCCCCCGCAGACCTCCTGCGTGACGCCGAGACTGCAGCCCACAAGGCCATGCGGTGCGGAGGGGCATGCCATGAGGTGTTCGCCGCCGAACTACGCGAGCGCGTCGTCGCGCGGTTAAGAATGGAGACCGAACTGCGCCAGGCGGTGATGCGCGGCAAGGAGTTCCTCGTTTATTACCAGCCGGTTGTCTCGCTACAGACGGGACGACTGGCTGGTTTCGAGGCGCTTATTCGCATGCGTCGCCCGAATGGCAGCCTGGTGCCACCGAGCGAATTCATCCCGCTCACCGAGGAAACTGGACTCATCGTTTCGATCGGTCGCTGGGTGCTGACCGAAGCCTGTCGCCAGATGCGCGACTGGCAGCAGCGCTACCCGGATCACCCGCCGATGCAGATGAGTGTCAACCTCGCCGGACGGCAGTTCGCCGAGGCCAACCTGATGCAGCAGATCGAAGCAGTGCTGGCGGAAACCGGCCTCGCCACCAGCAGCCTCAAGCTCGAAGTGACCGAGACGGTGATCATGGAGCATGCCGAAGCAGCGGCGGTCGTCCTGGAAAAATTGCGCGGCCTCGGAATCAAGCTGCTGATGGACGATTTTGGCACCGGCTATTCTTCGCTCTCGTATCTGTACCGTTTTCCGCTCGACACGCTGAAAATCGACGCCTCGTTTGTGCGCCGCATGGACGTCGACCGCAAGAATGCCGATATTATCCAGACCATCGTCACACTGGCGCACACGCTGAACATGGAAATCATCGCCGAAGGCGTCGAGAATGCCGGACAGCTGGCACAGTTACGGGCACTGCAAGTGGAATACGGACAGGGTTACTTCTTCGCCGAACCGCTCGGCGCGGCAGCGGCCGAGGCGATAATCGTCGCCCAGCCGATCTGGTAGACCGGACAGGGCTTCATGCGGCAAGGGCATACGGCTGCGGAGCCGCTGGTCTTCAACTCGTTACCGGTCGCGATCGGTAACGATGCCATGTATCGTGTGATCGCCCCGGCAACGCCATGAAAAGCATTTCTGTTACCCGCTGACGCAGTCAATCGCGGAACAGCGTCGTTCAGTGTCACCAGAAAGCCGCTTCAAGCGAAAACCCCGCTAACCCGTTAAAATCGCGGCTCCCCAATCGACAACGCAAGATAGCGCGCCCTTCCATGAATTTCATGCACGCCCTCAACGCCGCCTGGCGCGACCGCAACAGCCTGCTCTGCGTCGGCCTCGACCCCGATCCGGCGAAGTTCCCCGCGCATCTGCAGGGCAAGCCAGACGCGATCTTCGAATTCTGCAAGGGTATCGTCGATGCGACCGCCGACCTCGTCTGCTGCTTCAAGCCGCAGATCGCCTACTTCGCGGCGCGGCGTGCCGAAGACCAGCTCGAAGCGCTGATCGCGCACATTCACGAAAAACACCCCGATGTACCGGTGATCCTCGACGCCAAGCGCGGCGACATCGGCAGCACCGCCGAGCAGTACGCGATCGAGGCTTTCGAGCGCTACCGGGCCGACGCGATCACGGTGAACCCCTACATGGGACGCGACTCGATCGATCCCTACCTCGCCTACCCCGACAAGGGCGTCATCCTGCTCTGCCGCACGTCGAACCCAGGCGGCAGCGACCTGCAGTTTCTCGACGTCGGCGGCGTGAAACTTTATGAACGCGTCGCGCGTCTCGTCGCTGCCGAATGGAACCGCAGCGGCCAGTGCGCGCTGGTCGTCGGCGCGACCTTCCCGAACGAGATCGCCCGCGTCCGCCAGCTGACCGGCGACATGCCGCTGCTCGTTCCCGGCATCGGCGCGCAGGGCGGCGACATCGAGGCCACCGTCCACGCCGGACGCACCAGCAACGGCGCCGGACTGATGATCAATTCGTCGCGCGCCATCCTCTACGCCGGAGTCAACGAAAACGCGGGCGAAGACTACGCCGCAGCGGCGCGCGCCGTCGCGCTGCAAACCCGCGACGCGATCAACCGCTGCCGCTGATGCACGACGCCACCCATTTGCCGCAAACCCTGTGCTGGAACGACGACGGTGCCGAGCACAGCGCCCGCTGGCAATCGGAAAGCGCCGTGCCGCCGCCCAGGCACGTCGTCGTCGCCGACGACCGGATAACGGCCGATGCCGCCTACCGGCTGGCCTGCGAAGGGACGGCGCTGCTCTGGCGCGGCGACTTCCAGAACGCGCGCCAGCTCTTGCAGGCGATGGCCCGCCGCCTCGAGCGCAAGCCGCGCAAGCAGGCGGCAACGCCGGTCGATGCCTTCAACCTGCATCGGCAGGCGCAAGCGCAACGGGCGCGCACGCTCGGCATGCTGCTCATCCCGTTCGACGCCGACTACCGCATCCCGCTGCGCCGCGCGCCCGCAGTCCAGGACGCCTGCGCCGAAGCCTACGGGCCGGCGCAGGCCGCTGAGAACGGACCCTTCGTCGCCTCGCTGCGCGAGCTGCTCGGCCTGATCGGCGCGCACGAGTGGCGCAAGAAAGGCGTCGCGGTGGCGGCACTCGGCGACCGCATTCACCCGCATTACGGCGTTTTCGCGCCGATCCGCGGCGAATACGTCGATCTCGTCGCGCAAGCGCCCCTGCCAGCCGCCATGGCGGTGGATAGCCGGGCCTTCGACATCGGCACCGGCACCGGCGTGCTCGCCGCCGTCCTCGCCCGGCGCGGTATCGCCCGCATCGTCGCCACCGACCAGGACGCCCGCGCGCTGGCCTGCGCGCGCGACAACCTCGACCGGCTCGGATTGAGCGCGCAGGTCGCCGTCGAACAGGCCGACCTGTTCCCCGCCGGGCAAGCGCCGCTGATCGTCTGCAACCCGCCGTGGGTTCCGGCGCGCCCCAGTTCGCCGCTCGAATACGCCGTGTTCGACCCCGACAGCCGCATGCTGCGCGGCTTCCTCGGCGGCCTCGCGGCGCACCTCGCGGCGCAGGGCGAAGGCTGGCTGATCCTCTCCGACCTCGCCGAACATCTCGGGCTGCGCTCGCGCGCCGAACTGCTGGCGCTGATCGACGCCGCCGGCCTGCAAGTGCTCGGCCGCATCGACACCCGCCCGACGCACCCGCGCACGAGCGACGAGAGCGACCCGCTGCACGCCGCGCGCGCCGCCGAAGTGACCTCGCTGTGGCGGCTAGGAATCGGCGCGCAACGCAAGGAATCGTTAGAGGACTCGCCCGAGGAATCGTAATCGCCGTTCGGTAGTAGAATCGCCGGCTGGTTTTGTCCCTCCCTTTATCCCAGCTCTCTTGAATGCCCCCATGGTCCTGCGCGGCCCGCACCGTCCCGATCTGCTGAAAGAAGAAACCCTCGCCGATCTGCTCGAGGCGACGGTGGCGCGTACGCCGGAAAAGACCGCGCTGATCTTCGGCGAACGCACGCTCAGCTACGGCGAACTGAACGGCGCGGCCGACCGGCTGGCCAGCTGCCTGCTCGGCGCAGGCGTGCGCAGCGGGCAGATGGTCGGCCTGTGGCTGCCGCGCGGCCTCGAACTGCTCGTCGCCCAAGCCGCCATCGCCAAGGCCGGCGCCGCCTGGCTGCCGTTCGACGCCGACACGCCGATGGCGCGCATCGACGTCTGCCTTGAGGATGCGCAAAGCCCCGGCCTGCTCACCTGCCGTTCGCAAGTGCCGCTGCTCGCCGGCCTGTCGCGACCGCTGTGGGTCCTTGAAGACCTGCTCGAAGCGCTCGCCGCGCTGCCGCCGACGAGCGCGCTGCGGCGCCGGGGCGAGGACTTCACGCCGGACTGTCCGGCCTACGTGATCTATACCTCGGGCTCCACCGGCAAGCCGAAAGGCATTGCGGTCACCCAGCGCAGCATCACCCATTTCCTGCGCAGCGAAAACGAAGTGCTCGGCGTTCGCGCGGACGACCGCGTCTACCAGGGCTTCTCGGTCGCCTTCGACATGTCGTTCGAGGAAATCTGGATTTCCTATCTGGTCGGGGCAACGCTGTGGCTCGCCCCGCGCGAAATCGTCGGCGACCCCGACGCCTTGCCGCAGGCCCTCGACGAACACCGGATCAGCGTGCTGCACGCGGTACCGACGCTGCTCGCGCTGTTTCCGCGCGATGTAGTCAGCCTGCGCCTGATCAACCTCGGCGGCGAAATGTGCCCGCAGGCGCTGGTCGAGCGCTGGGCCGAGTCTGCCCTGAATCCCGGGCGCCAGCTTTTCAACACCTACGGGCCGACCGAAGCGACCGTCTCGGCCAGTCTCGCGCGGCTGCAGCGCGGCGAGCCGGTGACGATCGGCAAGCCGCTGCCCAACTACGGCCTGCTGGTCGTCGACGCTGAAATGAAACTGCTGCCGCCGGGCAAAACCGGCGAGCTGTGCATCATCGGCCCCGGCGTCGCCGCGGGCTATCTCGGCCGCCCCGAGCTGACCGCCGAAAAATTCGTCGCCAATCCCTACGCCGCCGGCGAGCACGAAGCGCGGCTCTATCACACCGGCGACCTCGCGCGCATCGACGAGTCCGGCAACATCCAGTGCCTCGGCCGCGTCGACGACCAGGTGAAGATCCGCGGTTTCCGTGTCGAACTCGGCGAGATCGAAGCCGTTCTCGCGCAGGCGCCGGGCGTCGGGACGACCGCGGTGGTGGTCAAGGAGGTCGGCGGCATCGAACAGCTGGTCGCCTATTTTGTCGCCGAGTCCAATGGCGCCAATGGCGCCGATCAATCGAGCGCCGCGCCGCAGGCCGCCGAACTGCGCCAGCACCTTGCCGCGCAACTGCCGCCCTACATGGTGCCGGCACGCTTTGAAAGTGTTCAGATACTGCCGCGCCTGCTGTCCGGCAAGATCGACCGCAAGGCCTTGCGTGCGCTGCCGGTCGCCGAGAGCGATGCGGCGACCGACGACGCATCGGACGTTCCCGCAGGCGCCGCCGAGGAAGCCCTGTTTGCCGCCCTACGCCGCCTGTTCCCCGGCCAGCCGCTGCACCGTCCGGCCGATTTCTTCACCGATCTGGGCGGCCACTCGCTGCTTGCCGCACGCCTCGTCTCGCTGCTGCGTAGCGATTCGCGCTTTGCCGGCATCACCGTGCACGACATCTACCGCGAGCGCAGCCTTGGCGCAATCGCCCGCACGCTGGTCGAAAAGGAAGTGGCCGCCGGCAGCGATGCGACGCCGGTGATCGTCGAGACCCCCCGCCTGCGCCGCGTGCTGTGCAGCCTCGCGCAGGCCGCCACGCTGCCGCCGATGGTCTGCCTGAAAATGGCGCAATGGCTGTCGCCGTTCTTCACCTACCATTACTTCACCGGCGACGAGGGCGACAGCATCTGGCTCGGCGTCGCCGCCGCCATCCTCGTCTACCTGCTCGGCAACTTCAGCAGCTTTCTCTTCGTCATTGCCGCCAAGTGGCTGGTCCTCGGGCGTGCCCGCCCCGGACGCTATCCACTGTGGGGCCTCATGTATTTCCGCTGGTGGCTGGCCGACCGGATTTCCGAAATCCCGCCGCGCCACCTGCTCTCCGGTTCGTCGCTCAACGTGCTCTACCTGCGCGCGCTCGGCGCAAGAATCGGCAAGGACGTGGTGATCGGCGCGCTGTCGATCCGCGCTCCCGACCTCCTGACGATCGGCGACGGCGTCTCGATCGGCTCGTCGGTCAATTTCGAGAACGCCCGCGTCGAGCGCGGCCAATTGATCCTCGGCCCGATCCATATCGGCGACGAGGCGACCGTTGACTCCTACGCGCTCGTCGAAGGTCATACGGTACTCGAGGACTTCGCGCAGCTCGGCGGACTCTCATCGCTGACCAGCGGCCAGCGGGTACCCGCCGCCCAGCTCTGGGAAGGCTCGCCGTCACGCTTCGTGCAGCGCGTCGATATCGCGGGGCGCAAGGCGCGACTCCCGTTGTCGAGGGCGATCGCGGCGCGCGAACTGCTGTTCTTTTTCCTCGGCGCCAACCTCGTATCGATCGTTTTCTTCCTGCCGGTTTTCCCGAGCTTCATCCTGATCGACTGGATCGATGCGCGCTGGCTCGATCTTTTCAACTCCCGCCTCTCGGCGCTGATGAGCGGCTTGTACTACCTGCTGATCGCCATTCCGGCCAGCGCCGTGCTGGTCCTCGCCACCGTACTCGCCTCGGCGGCCTTCCGCTGGAGCGTCCTGCCGCGTCTGAAGCCGGGAACCTGGTCGATCCACAGCCGGGTCTATTACTGCAAGTGGCTCGGCAACCAGATCCAGGAGGCCAGCCTCGCCGTTCTGCACGGCCTCTATGCGACGGTCTATGCGCCGTGGTGGTACCGCCTGCTCGGCGCCCGCGTCGGGCGCGGCACCGAGATTTCGACGGCGCTCGGCGTCGTGCCGGACATGCTGACGATCGGTACCGACAGCTTCGTCGCCGACGGCGTCATGCTCGGCGACGAGCGCATGGAGGGCGGCTGGATGACGCTGCGCCCGACGATGATCGGCAACCGCAGCTTCCTCGGCAACGGCGCCTTCGTTCCGGACGGCACCGTGTTGCCCGACGACGTGCTGATCGGCGTCCAGTCGAAAGTCCCGGACAACGCGCGAATGCATGCCGGCGACACCTGGGTCGGCAACCCGCCGATCATCCTGCCGGCGCGCGAACAGTTCGCCGGCTTCGACCCGGCACTGACCTTCCACCCCAGCCTGTCGCGGCGCCTGGCGCGCGGCTTCGTCGAGGGGCTGCGTATCGTGATGCCGATGTCGGTGGTGATTGCCGTCGGCTATGTCACGGTCGACCTGGTGATGCCGCTCGCCGCCGCCGGGCGTTTTTCCGATGCGGCACTGGCGCTCGCGCTGGCCGGCTTCCTCTACGGCCTCGGCTCCTTCCTCTTCGTCGTGCTCGTCAAATGGCTGACCGTCGGGCGCTACCGGGCGCGCTCGGTGCCGATGTGGACGCCCTTCGTGTGGGTCAGCGAGGCGATCACCAACCTCTACGAATCGATCGCCGTTCCCAACTTTGTCGACTTCCTGCGCGGCACGCCGATGCTGCCGCCCTGCCTGCGCCTGCTCGGCTGCAAGACCGGCAAGGGCATCTACATGGATACCACGCAGCTCACCGAATTCGACTGCGTCAGCATCGGCGACTATGCCGCGCTGAACGGCTGGTGCGGCCCGCAGACCCACCTCTTCGAAGACCGCATCATGAAAGTCGGTGAAGTGCGCATCGGGCGCGGCGTCACGGTCGGCGCACGCGCCATCATCCTGTACAGCGCCAGCATCGGCGACGGCGCGTCGCTCGGACCGCTGACGCTGATCCTCAAGGGCGAGGACATCCCGCCCGGCACGCGCTGGATCGGCTCGCCGGCCGTGCCGTGGGTCGGCTGAGCGTCTCCCGGACGACGGCCTGCGGCAATCTGCCACATTCCCGGATTGATCGGCATTCTCTAAGATTCGCGCTTCATAAAAACAGAGAATCCGGGAGATCCAATGCAGTTCGCCAGAAACCCCATCGCCCTCGCGGTCGCCCTTGCCTTGCCGGCCTTCTGGCAAAGCGCTTTGGCGCAGAATGCACAGAATGCGCAGGTGATGGACGAAGTCACGATCAGCGCCTCGAAGATCAGGACACCGCAGGTACTCAACGCTTCCCAGCTGGGCAACGCCGACCTCTCGCCGCTGCGCGCCGCGACGAGCGATAGCGCGAGCCTGCTGAAGGACATTCCCGGTGTCAGCCTTTACGGTGCCGGCGGCGTCTCGAGCCTGCCGGTCATTCACGGCTTGGCCGATGACCGCATCCGGATCAAGGTCGATGGCATGGACCTGATTTCGGCCTGCGCCAACCACATGAATTCGCCGCTCTCCTATATCGACCCGAGCAACGTCGGCAGCATCAAGGCATTCGCCGGCATCACGCCGGTCAGCGCCGGCGGCGACAGCATTGCCGGAACGATCCAGGTCGACTCGGCGGCCCCCGAGTTCGCCAGGGCCGGCGCCGGAACGCTGGTCAAGGGCCAGGCCGGCGCTTTTTATCGCAGCAACGGCAATGCGTCGGGCGGCAATATCTCGGCGACGCTGGCCAACGAAAACCTGAGCGTGCGCTATTCCGGCTCGACGGCGGAGGCCGGCAACTACAAGGCCGCAGCGGACTTCAAGGCGGCAGCCTTTTCCGGGAAAAGCTATCTCCCGGCGGATGTCGTCGGCGGATCGAACTACAAGGCCGAGAATCAGGCCATCGCCATCGCCCTGCGCAATGAAAACCATCTGTTGCAGCTCAATCTTGGTTTCCAGCACATTCCTTATCAGGGATGGGCGAACCAGCGCATGGACATGACCGACAACCGGAGCGAACAGGTCAATCTGCGCTATAGCGGCCAATACCAGTGGGGCAGCCTCGAAGCGCGCGTCTATAACGAACATACGCGGCACAAGATGAACTTCGGCGATGACAAGCTGTTCTGGTACTCGCCGACGACCCCCGGCATGCCGATGGATACCGAAGGCAAGAATACCGGCGCGCTGCTCAAGGCGGATATCGTTCTTTCGCAGCGCGACACGCTCAGGGTTGGCAGCGAATTTCAGCGCTACCGCCTGAACGACTGGTGGGCGCCGTCGGGCACCGGCGGCATGTCGCCGAATACCCTGCTCAACATCAACGACGGACAACGCGACCGTTTCGACGTTTTCGGCGAATGGGAAGCGCGCTGGAACCCGCAATGGCTCACCCAGATCGGGCTGCGTAGCGGCACCGTCAAGATGAACAGCGGCACCGTGCGCGGCTATAACACGTCGGCCACCTATGCCGCGGACGTGGCCGCCTTCAATGCCCGCGACCGCCAGCGCACGGACAACAATCTGGACCTGAGCGCACTGGCCCGCTACACGCCGGATGCCACGCAGACCTTCGAAGCCGGCTATGCGCAGAAAAGCCGCTCGCCCAACCTCTACGAGCGCTACACGTGGTCGACCGGCGGCATGGCGATGCGCATGGTCAACTTTGCCGGCGACGGCAACGGCTATGTCGGCAATCTCGATCTGAAGCCGGAAGTCGCCCATACCGTGAGCGTAACCGCCGACTGGCACGATGCCGCACAGGAAAAATGGGGGTTGAAGGTGACGCCTTACTACACCTATGTCGAGGACTACGTCGATGCGGCGCGTTGCAGCTCGAGCAACGCCAACTGCAACGCCGCAAACCAGACGGCGCAGACCGGCTTTGTCTACCTCAAGTTCGTCAATCAATCGGCCCGACTCTACGGGACGGATGTTTCCGGCTACATGCCGCTGGCGAAAACCGGCAGTTTCGGCACCTTCACGGCAACCGGCCTGCTGAACTTCGTCAAAGGCAAGAACCAGACGACCGGCGACAACCTGTACAACATCATGCCGCTCAATGCCAGATTGGCCGTGGTACATCGCATGGGTAGCTGGACCAACACCATCGAAGGGCAATTCGTCGATGCCAAGAGCAAGGTATCGCAGGTCAGGAACGAGCTGAAAACCAGCGGCTATAGCCTGCTGAACCTGCGCAGCAGCTACGAGTGGAAACAGCTGCGGCTCGATGTCGGCATCGATAATGCGCTGAACAAATACTACGCAGCCCCGCTCGGTGGCGCGTATACCGGCCAGGGGAGCACGATGGGCGCAACCGGCGTTGTCTGGGGTCTTGCCGTTCCCGGCATGGGCCGTTCGTTCTACACCGGCCTGAACATCAAGTTCTGAGCACGGCCTGAAAAAGGGCGCCGCGCAGCGCTGCGCGGCGCCTTTTTCCGTTCACTGCCCGCCGGCGGACAGCAGCCAATGACGCATCGCCCTTGCCAGTACGCCACTTTCATCGGAACATGACGGCGTATCTATCAGGAAGCCCCGCGCGGGCACGAATCCACCCATGTCGTCACTGCTCAATCCCCGCCTCACCTATCGCCTGCCGATCGCATTCGTCATCATCGTGCTGCTCGCCGCGGGCCTGTGGTGGGTCGGCCGGCCGAAGCCGGTTGCCGTCGTTCTCAAGGAAATCGATCTTGGCCGTGTCGAAGCGTCAATTGCCAACACGCGTGCCGGTACCGTCGAAGCCTGCCAGCGCACCCGGCTATCGACCATTCTCGGCGGCCGCATCGAGCTGCTCGCGGTAAAGGAAGGCGAGCGCGTGCGCAAGGGCCAGCTCCTGATCAAGCTCTGGAACGACGACCAGCAGGCGCAAAGCACGCTCGCGCTGACCCAGGTCGAAACCGCCAGGCGTCGCGCCGACGAGGCGTGCACGGTGGCCGCCAACGCCGAGCGCGAAGCCGAACGGCAGGCATCGCTGCGAGCCCGGGGTTTCGTTTCGACCTCGAAGGAAGACGCCGCGCGCAGCGAGGCACGGGCGAAAAATGCCGGCTGCGCCGCGGCCCGCGCCGATATTGCGCAGACGCAGGCCAAGGTCAGCGCAACGCGCATCGAGCAGGGGCGAACGGTGCTCTACGCGCCGTTCGCCGGGACCATCGCCAAGATCGTCGGCGAGGTCGGCGAGTACTCGACGCCTTCGCCGCCCGGCGTGCCGACGCCGCCGGCGATCGACCTGATCGACGACTCGTGCCTTTACATCAAGGCGCCGATGGACGAAGTCGACGCGCCGAAGATCCGCGCCGGACAGGCCGTGCGCATCAGCTTCGACGCGCTGCCGAAACAATCCTTTGCGGGCCGGGTAAAGCGTGTCGCGCCCTACGTTTCGGCCGTCGAGAAGCAGGCGCGCACCGTCGACATCGAAGCGACGCTCGACAATCCCGACGCCCCCGGCAAGCTGCTGGTCGGCTACAGCGCCGACGTCGAGGTGATTCTGGCCGTGCGCGAGAAAGTCGTCCGGGTTCCCACGGCGGCGCTGCTCGAAGGCGGTCGCGTGCTGCTGGCCGGCAACGACGGCAAGCTGGCTGAACGCAAGCTCAAGACGGGGCTGGCCAACTGGGAATACACCGAGGTGCTCGAAGGGCTGGCCGCCGGCGAGCGCGTCGTGACCTCGCTCGAGCGCGAGGGCGTCAAGGCCGGCGCCGCCTTCTCGGAAGCCGCCGTCGCGGGCAAATGATGAGCGATGCCCTGATCGAACTGTCCGCCATCGAGCGCGTTTTCCAGCTCGGCGACAGTACGGTGCACGCGCTGCGCCGCCTCGACATGGCCATTGCCGCCGGCGAATACGTCGCGGTGATGGGGCCTTCGGGCTCAGGCAAATCGACGCTGCTCAACCTGCTCGGCCTGCTCGACCGGCCGAACGCCGGCACCTACCGTCTCGAAGGCACCGACGTGACGACGCTGAGCGCCGAGCAGCAGGCGCGCATCCGCAGCGAACGCATCGGTTTCGTCTTCCAGAGCTTTCATCTGGTGCCGCGCCTGACCGCCGCCGAGAACATCGCGCTGCCGATGACGCTGGCCGGCATCGCGCCGGCGCAGCGTGCCGAGCGCGTCGCGCAGGCGCTCAAGGACTACGGCCTGGCCAACCGCGCCGAGCACCGTCCGGACCAGCTCTCCGGCGGCCAGCGCCAGCGCGTCGCGATCGCCCGCGCGACGATCATGCAGCCGGCGGTGATCCTCGCCGACGAGCCGACCGGCAACCTCGACCGGGCAACCGGCGAGGAAGTCATGCGCCTGCTCGAAGAACTCAACGCGCGCGGCGTCACGCTGATCGTCGTCACCCACGACACCGCTTTAGGTGCCCGCGCCCGGCGGCAGTTGCTGATGGAAGACGGCGCACTGCGGCACGATTCGGCAGGGCAAGAAAAAACATGAACCACAACGGGCACGACGGGCACAACGAAAACAAGAAAACAGAAACGACAAGGACTCAAATGGACGAGTTCCGGTTTTACGCGTTTTTGCTTCTCGTTGTCCCTCTTCAGGGAGGCTGCGCGCTACCCGTCGTGCCCGTTGTGGTTAATCGCCTTTAAACATGCGCGCCCCCGACCTGATCCGCTTTGCCCGCGATGCGGCGACTGGCAGTCCGCTGCGCACCGCGCTGCTGGTTCTTGCCATGTCGATCGGCGTCGCCGCAGTCGTCATGCTGACGGCGCTCGGCGACGGGGCGCGGCGCTACGTGATGAACGAATTCTCGTCGCTCGGCAGCAACCTCGTCATCGTCCTGCCCGGCCGCTCGCAGACCGGCGGGTTCAGCCCGGCCAACGCGATCACCAGCACGATCCGCGACCTGACCATCGACGATGCACAGGCGCTGCTGCGCGGCAGCGCCGTGCGCCGCGTTGCGCCGCTGGCGATCGGCACGTCGGAACTGAGCTTTGCCGGGAAACTGCGCGAAGTGATGGTCGCCGGAACGACGGCGCAGTTTCTCGAGGTGCGCAATCTCAAGCTCGCGCAGGGGCATTTCCTGCCCGAAGGCGACTGGCGGCGCGGTGCCGCCGAAGCGGTGATCGGCGCGAAAATCCGCGACGAGATGTTCGGTGCACAAAGCGCGCTCGGTCAGCGGGTGCGCATCGGCGACCGGCGCTTCCGCATCGTCGGGGTGCTGGCCTCCGGCGGGCAGGGCCTCGGCATGAATACCGACGAGCTGGTCATCGTTCCGGTTTCGCTGGCGCAGGCGATGTTCAACAGCAACACGCTGTTCCGCATCATGATCGAGGCGCACAACCGCGAAGGCATCGAACCGGCCAAGGCGCAGGTCGGCGAAATCCTCAAGCTGCGCCACGAGGGCGAGGAGGACGTGACGGTGATTACCCAGGATGCGGTGCTCGCCACCTTCGACCGCCTGCTCGGCACGCTGACGCTTGGCGTTGCCGGCATCGCGGCGATCAGCCTGGCGGTGGCCGGCATCCTCGTGATGAACGTGATGCTCGTTTCGGTCGCGCAGCGCACCGCCGAAATCGGCCTGCTCAAGGCGCTCGGCGCAACCGAGAAGACCATCCGCCTGGCTTTTCTCACCGAGGCGGCGATACTTTCGCTGGCCGGCGCGCTGCTCGGTTTCCTGCTCGGCGAGGCCGGTGCGGCGCTGATCCGCCAGCTTTTCCCGACCTTGCCGGCCTTCGCCCCGGACTGGGCGGTGTTGGCCGGGCTGGGCACCGCATTGCTCACCGGCGTCGTGTTCGGCGTCCTGCCGGCGCGCCGTGCGGCACAGCTCGACCCGGTGCAGGCACTGTCGAAGCGATGATGCGTTTTCAAGACACCCTGCAGCTCGCGCTGCGCGCGATCACCGCGCACCGGCTGCGCAGCTTTCTGACGCTGCTCGGCATCGCGGTCGGCATCGCGGCGGTGATCCTCCTCACCTCGATCGGCGAAGGCATCCATCGCTTCGTGCTCGCCGAGTTCACACAGTTCGGCACCAACGTGATCAGCATTTCACCGGGCAAGGTGAAAACCTCCGGCCCGGCGCCGACCGGCATTCCGAGCTCGGTGCGACCGCTCTCGCTGGACGACGCGCGCGCCCTCGAGCACCTTCCGCAGATCAGCGCCATGTCGGCCACCGTCTGGGGCAACACCGAAATCAACGTCAACGGCCGCCTGCGCCGCACGACGGTGTATGGCGTCGGCGCCGACATGCTAAAGGTTTACGGCATGAAGCTGCGCAGCGGCCAGTTCCTGCCGGCGGAAGATGCGGAAAATGCGCGCGCCTTCGTCGTGCTCGGCGCCAAGCTGAAGAGCGAGCTGTTCGGCGCCGGCAATCCGCTCGGCGCCCGCGTGCGCGTCGGCAATCTGCAGTTTCGCGTGATCGGCGTACTCGAAGCGAAAGGGGAATTCCTCGGCATCGACCTCGACGACACGGCCTACATTCCGACCGGCCGTGCGCTCGAACTCTACAATCGCGACGGGATGATGAAAATCGACCTGGTCTATGCCGCCGGCACGCCGGCAGCGCAGGTCAGCGCGGCGATCAAAAGCACGCTGATGGCGCGCCACGGACGCGAGGACTTCACGATCACGACGCAGGAAGACATGCTCAAGACGCTGTCGAAAATCCTCGGCATCCTGACCATGGCGGTCGGCGCGCTGGGCAGCATTTCGCTGCTCGTCGGCGGGGTCGGCATCGTCACCATCATGACCATCGCGGTGACCGAGCGGACCGGCGAAATCGGCCTGCTCGTCGCCCTCGGTGCGCCGCGCCGGACGATCCTCGCGCTCTTTCTCGGCGAGGCGATCGCCCTTTCGGCGCTGGGCGGATTGCTCGGCCTGCTGCTCGGCATCGGCCTCGCGCAACTGATCCACCTGGCGATTCCGGCCCTGCCGGTACACACGCCGCTCGCCTTCGTCATTCTTGCCGAAAGCATCGCCATCGCCATCGGCCTGCTCGCCGGCGTCCTGCCGGCACGACGCGCGGCGAGGCTCGACGCGGTCGATGCGTTGCGCGCAGAGTAGTTCAGACGGGTAGTTTAGACAGGTTCTGGCGTTGCCCGGAGAGTGGCGTATTTGCTGCCTCTCCGGGCAGCGGGCAGCCCTCGGTTCACACCCGGAAGCGCGCGAGCATTCCCTGCAACTCGGTCGACATGCGCTGCAGGCCGGCGGCCTCGTCGCGATTGCGCCCCGCCGTTGCCGCGTTCTCGTCGGACATGCTGGCGATGCCTTCGATCAGACGGGAAATTTCCTGGCTGGCCGAACTCTGCTCGCGCATGCTCTCGGCGATCCCCTGGACGGTCTGCACCGTGCGCCCGGCCTGCGCGTCGATGGCCGCCAGCGACTCGCTCGCGCCGCGTGCCAGATCGACGCTGCCGGCCATCTGCCGGCTGACCGACTGCATGCGCTCGACCGCGCTGCCGGTTTCGCCGACGATGGCCTGGATCGTTCCGGAAATCTCCTGCGTCGAGAGCGCCGTGCGTTCGGCCAGCTTGCGCACTTCGTCGGCCACCACGGCAAAGCCGCGCCCCGATTCCCCCGCCCGCGCGGCTTCGATGGCGGCGTTGAGCGCCAGCAGATTGGTCTGGTCGGCGATTTCCTTGATCACATTGACGATCGTCGAAATCTGGTTCGAGCGCTCGCCCAAGGAATCGATCAACTCAGCCGACTGGCGAATGTCGCCCGCGACGCGCTCCAGTTCCACCATGGTCTGCCCGACCACCGTGCGCCCCTGCTCGGCGGAACGCTTCGCCTCTGTAGTCGTCTGGCTCGCGTCACGCGCGCTGTCGGCGACATGGGAAATGCTGACCGACATTTCCTCGACCGACGCGGCGATTCCCGACGCCGACTGCGACTGCTTTTCCGAACCGGCCATGGTGACCTCGGCCACGCCTTGCAGATGATCTGCCGCCGCACTGACGCGTTTGGCCGTGTTCGAAATGTCGCTGAGCAGCGTGCGCATGTTACCGGCCATCGCACTCACCGCATTGCGCAAGACATGCACTTCGTTGCGGCTGCTTGCGTCTGAGGCGCTGACGCCAAGATCGACGCGCAGATCGCCATCGCCGAGTTTCGAGACATCGCCGAGCAAGGCGACCAGGCCTCTCAGGCGCCGATTGACCGCGATGAAGAGGAAGACGCAAAGCAGTGCGGCCGAGGCCAGCGAAACGACAATCAGCGTGTTGCGCAGCTTGATGCTTTCTTCCAGATATTCGTCAAGCCAGCTGCCGGAAACCAGCGTCCAGTTCCACGCCGCCGAGGTGGCGTATTGCGTCAGCTTCTCGCGTTCGCGCTTGTCGGCATCGAGCATGAAGTACCGGCTTTGTCCATTTTTGTTCACCAGCATCTGGCGCAACCGGTTTTTGGTCTCGTCGCTGGCATCCATATCACCCATGAGTTTCCCCTGGAATTTCGGGTGCAGAACGAATTCGCCAATCGTTTTTTCATCGGTCGGACGCATGACATAAACATAGCCCGTCTTGCCGGTGACCACTTTGCCGAAGAGTTCACGGATCTGCTTGAGTTCGGGCTCAAGGTTGATGCGCACGGAATAGGCGGCGAAGGGCTTGCCTTCCGCATCGCGGACCAGCTTGACCGTGCTGAAGTTGTAGCTGCCGTTGCGCACCGTCATGCCGGAATAGTCCAGCCCCTTGAGCAAGGCTTCGCTGACCGGATCGCCCGGCGGCAGCACCGAACCATCCATCGACTTGCCATCGCGCTTGAGCAGCGTGGCTGCACGATAGACCTTGCCATCCTTCAGGATGAGAATGGCTGCCTCGTCGCCGGTCAGCGTCTTGAAGTCCTGCAGCAGCTTGTGATTGGCGTTTCCGGTTTCGCTGCCGACCTTGAGCACCGGCAAATCGACGTCACCGGTCATCATCGTGCCCTGACCTGACGTGATCGTGCTGCCGATCGTCTGGAAGAAGAACTTCGACTGCCGTTCGCCGCGAGCTTTTACATTGTCGAAAAAGGTGTCGAGAGTTCCCACCATGATCTTCGTCTGCTGCTCCAGCGAATGCCCGGCGTCGGCAACTGCCGTCTGCCCGGCCATCCGATCGACGATCAGCGTCATCAGCGAAAATACGAGCAACAGGAGAGCAACGGCAGTCAGGATGATCTGCTGGGCGATGGGAAGGCGTCGGTAGCTGTTCAGCATTATGGGCTTCTCCGGAAAACCAAGCCCGAGAGCATAGCGTTTAAACTGTAGCACACCCCGTATTTACAGGGCACCTTGCAATGCAGGTAGTGACGAGAAGGAACACACGCGCATGTTTTCAATCTACGGGATCAGCGGGCCGGTCTTTCACGGCTCGATGAAGGAACTCGAGCGGATACCCCAGGTGACGCGCCGTCCACCGGTCTCCGCCGTCAACCGGATCGAGGAGTTTGACACGCGGCTCAAGGTGGCGAGCACGCAGGCAGCCCACGCAGCGGGACCGGAAGAGGTGGCCATCGAGGCCTATCAGGAAATGCGGCAGGTCGACCTGGAACGCGGCCCGCTCTATCATGCACAACAGATCATGCGCCGCGAGGTGATTGTTGTCGGCATCGACGACCCGGTGGAACATGCCTGGCACGTGCTGCTCGAACATGGCATCCATCAGGCGCCGGTGCTCGATGCGGGACGCCGTCTTGTCGGCATTGTCAGCGAGCGCGACCTGCTGACGACGTTCAACGTCGAACACGGCCGCCTGCGCGACGTGCTGGCCAGAAATGTCGGCGACGTCATGAGCACGCCGGTGGTCAGTGCCGCTCCGTTCACCGATATCCGACGCATCGCCCACGTGATGCTGACGCACGGTGTTGCCGGCGTGCCGATTGTCAACGAGAGCGCGGCGCTGGTCGGCTTCATTTCGCGCAGCGATGTGCTGCGCGCGGTGATTACCGACCCGCCACTGAGTCTGTGGCGCTGATCGACTTGAAAAAGGAAAAGGATTTAAAGATGAGCAGCGGCGGATGGAGTTGCCCACACGAAGTGGGCGGAAAATGCAGCAAGGTCAACAACCTGCCCTGCGACCCGGGAATGAAAGGCTGTGAACTGCACGGGCGCTACGCATTTTTCAACGAGGATAAAAACGAGCGACTGCGCCAGAAGCTCGCGCGCCAGAAAACCCCGGACCAGGCAGAAGACCCGAGCGCGACGGACAGCCCTCGAAAATGAAACGCGGCGCAATGCCGTAGGCACGCGCCGCGTCTGCTGCAAGCACCGGTTTCAGGTCTTGGGTTTTGCCGGGGTGCTCATTTCACCCTTGCCATCCTTGGCTTTATCGCCCGGACAGGCTAGAGCAGACACACTCACAAGCGCCAGCGCCAAGGCCGTCAGGCCGGCGGTAATTTTCCCCATACGCTTCTCCTCGTTGCAGCCGATATCGGCAGAGACCACTCTAGGCCGAAGCAAACCAAAATTCAAGCCAGGCATTACGCCCTTTCTCTCGGCGCGCTCATCCACCGCCGTTCACGAAGTGGGAGCGTACTTCTGTTAACATCCCCGCATCACCTTGGCGGCGGAACGGATCATGCGGCTCGACGACGAAAACATCAGCAGCAACGTGGAAGATCGACGCGGCGAAAGCAGCGGGGGGATCGGGCGCGGTGGCCTCGGCATCGGCTCGCTGCTGCTGGCCTTGGCAGCGAGCTACTTTTTTGGCGTCGACCCTTCGCTGCTTCTCGGCCTGCTCTCGAACACCCCGAGCCATGCGCCAGCAAGCAGCGCCGCGCACAAGCCGCCGGCCAACGATGAAATGGCGAAATTCGTCGCCAAGGTGCTGGGCAGTACCGAAACGACCTGGCAAGCGGTGTTCCGCGAGGCTGGCGGCAACTACAAGGAACCCAGGCTGGTGCTGTTCACCGGATCGACACCGACCGCCTGCGGGACGGGGCAAACGGCAATGGGGCCTTTTTACTGCCCATCGGATCAGAAAGTCTATATCGACCTCGCTTTTTACCGTGATCTGAAGGAGCGCTTTCACGCACCGGGCGAATTCGCCGAAGCCTATGTGATCGCCCACGAAGTCGGTCATCACGTACAGAACCTGCTGGGCATTTCCGCCAAGGTGCATGCCGCACAGCAACGCACCGGCGATCCGGCCAAGGCGAATGCGCTGTCGGTCCGGCTCGAATTGCAGGCGGATTGTTTTGCCGGCGTCTGGGGCCATCGTGCCGACAGCATGAAGCACATCATCGAGCCGGGCGAGATCGAGCAGGCGCTGAACGCCGCGTCGGCGATCGGCGACGACCGGCTGCAGAAGCTGGCGCGCGGCTACGCGGTTCCCGAGTCGTTCACGCACGGCACGTCCGAGCAGCGCGTGCGCTGGTTCAAGCGCGGCATGGCGAGCGGCGACATGCGCCAGTGCGACACATTCAAGACTTCAGCGCTGTAGAAACTCCGGAATGCCCAATTTATTCACCATCCTCCAGACCAGCACGCTCCTCGCACTGATGCTGCCGCAAGTCACGCATGCCGGCTTGCCGCGGCCATCGAACGTCCCTGGCGGCGTTGCGCTGATCGCCCTCGGGACGCTTGACGGCCCCCGTCCACAGGCGTGGCTCGGTGAACAGCCGGTCCTCGTCGCAGCCGACGGCAATCGCTGGTATGCGGTCGTCGGACTGGCGCTCGATAGCGCAACCGGCGCGCATGAGCTGCGGGTCAATGACGGCGGCGAGAGCAAGGTGCACACGTTCACGGTCCGCGCCAAACGCTACCCCGAGCAGCACGTCACGTTGAAGGATACGAGCAAGGTACAACTCTCGCCGGCCGACGAGGAACGCGCGCTGCGGGAAATTGCCACTATCCAGAAACTGAAGCGCCACTGGCGCAATACGCAGGAGACCGACGCCGAATTTCTGCTGCCGGCGGAAGGCCGGCTGGCCGGTCGTTTTGGCAGCCGACGCATATTCAACGGAGAACCGCGCTCGCCGCACTCGGGACTTGACGTGGCGGTGCCCAGCGGGACGCCGATCAAGGCCAGTGCGAGCGGCAGGGTATTGGCAGTCGATGATTATTTTTTCAACGGCAAAACCGTTTTTGTTGATCACGGCAATGGTCTGATCACCATGTACTGCCACCTCGAACGTCCCGAAGTACAAGCCGGTGACCCGGTATCCAAAGGGCAGCGCCTGGGGCTCTCAGGAAAGTCCGGCCGTGCCAGCGGCCCGCATCTGCACTGGAGCG
The DNA here is from genome assembly GCA_049295655.1 of Rhodocyclaceae bacterium. Lineage (GTDB taxonomy): Bacteria > Pseudomonadota > Gammaproteobacteria > Burkholderiales > Rhodocyclaceae > CAJBIL01. Next base: position 2,811 of record JBAQRB010000151.1, on the reverse strand, counting down.
TCATCCTGAATGGAGCAACGGTCGATCCGGAACTGTTCATTCCGGCGCGCTATCAGAAGAAATAGACCACGGCAGGAAAGTTTGTAACCGTCCAAGCAATACCGTCGTGAGCCGATGGCAAGGATCGGCGAGTCTTGCATAGGGGACACCAAGAGGTATCCGCCTATATCACAAGCGGACGCCTCCATGCTCAAACGACGCAGCTTCACTACCGAATTCAAACGCGATCTGGTCAAGCAAACCTGCCAACCAAGAGCCTCCATCGCCGGTCTCGCACAAGCACACGGGATCAATGCCAACCAATTGCACAAATGGCGACGTGCGATTCTCGGTACGGGCTCACAATCTGCCGGCACGTCGTCAGCGCTGATTCCGTCACCATCGCTCCCGATATTCCGACGAGACCATCGGCCGACGACCCGTCTCCCGGCAGAATCGACATCGAACTGGGCCGCACCCGAATATCGCTATGCGGCCGTGTCGATCTCGATGTGCTTCACACGGTCCTCACGACGCTCCGGCCGCAATGATCGGCCTGCCGTCCGGCACCCGGATCTGGCTTGCCGCCGGACAGACCGATATGCGGCGGGATTTCGATCGCGAAGCATGGCCTCGGGCCATGGTCTGGCGAGCATCGCTCAGGAGAAGCTTGGCACTGATCCCTTCGGTGGCCATGTCTTTGTCTTCCGTGGTCGCCGTGGCGATCTCGTCAAACTGCTCTGGTGGGATGGTGACGGGCTGTGCCTCTTTGCCAAGCGCCTGGAACGCGGCCACTTCATCTGGCCGCAGGCCACCGAAGGCTCCGTTCACCTGACGACCGCTCAGCTTTCCATGTTGCTCGAAGGCATCGACTGGCGTCGTCCGGAACGCACCTGGCAACCGCGTAAATCCGCATAAATAGTGGCCTCGGAGGCTGTTCACAGCGCCTTTAATCGCGTAAACTTTCGGCATGTTTGCGACTGACGCATTGCCCGATCGCGAAGCATGGCCTTGGGCCATAATCCCGCTTTACTCAAGGCGATGGTCAGTGCTCAGCAGGCTGAAATCGAACATCTCAAGTTCATCATCGCCAAGTTCCGTCGCATGCAGTTTGGTCGTCGCTCCAAACAAATGGACGATACGATCACGCAGTTCGAACTCTCCCTCGAAGAGCTGGAATGCGTGCGCGCCGAGCCGCCCCATTGCCAAAGGTCTAGCCGGTCCCGATCTGCTCGCCCATATCCTGGTGGCGAGGTACTGCGACCATCTGCCGCTCTATCGGCAGAGCGGCATTTACGCCCGCGAGGGCGTCGAACTGGATAGCTCGACGCTGTCCGGCTGGGTGGGACAGTGCAACGCGCTGCTTCGGCCACTGGTCGCGGCACTTCAGAAACATGCCCTCTGCGGACCGAAGCTGCACGCCGACGATACACCGGTGCCGGTGCTCGCACCGGGCGAAGGGAAGACGAAGACGGGGAGAACACCCGCAGACGCATCTGAAGTCATTCAAAGGCGTCTTGCAGGCCGATGCCTATGGTGGTTTCGATGCGCTGTATGCCGACGACACGATTCAGGAAGCCGCGTGCTGGGCGCATGTGCGGCGCAAGTTCTTCGATCTGCACAAGGCGCACGGCTCGCCGGTCGCCGCTGAAGCCCTCAAGTGCATCGGCGCTTTATATGCGATTGAGACAACGATTCGAGGCATGCCACCACAGGAGCGCCAGGCGGTACGCGACGCCCAAGCCACACCCTTGCTGCTCAGCCTGCACGATTGGTTGCAGGAAACGCTGCGCAGCCTGTCGCAGAAATCAGCCTTGGCGGAAGCCATTCGCTATGCCTTGAAGCTTTGGGCGGCACTCGTGCGCTATACGAGCGATGGCCGAATCGAGATCGACAACAATGCGGCGGAACGTTCTCTGCGAACCGTGGCGCTGGGTCGAAAAAACTTCTTGTTTGCCGGTTCGGATGCGGGCGGCGAGCGCGCCTGGAACGAGGATTACTTCACCGACGAGATCAACGCCACCGATTTATCTCATCGACCGTCAAGACGGCATCGGCCGGACGGTTACGGCTCTGTGATCAGCTTGAAATCAGGAAATGCTGCAGCGCCCGTTCGGCATGTTGGCAAATTGCCTCGATATTGCTGATTATTGGGGGATGAATTCTGACCGTGCAAAGGACAAAGCCCTCTGCCGCGGATGCGGAGAGGGCTTTGAATGGGGAGCCTGGCGGTGACCTACTTTCGCACACGTAGTATGCACTATCATCGGCGCAACTTCGTTTCACGGTCCTGTTCGAGATGGGAAGGGGTGGGTCCAAAGCGCTATTGCCGCCAAGCGTAACTTGTATGCACGCCGCCTTGAGGCGTCGTGCGCAAAATGGGAAGAAGGATGTTATTGGTTGTGACTGCATTAAGCACTGAGTTGCTGCTTAAGGTTATAGGATCAAGCCTCACGGGCAATTAGTACCGGTTAGCTTAACGCATTACTGCGCTTCCACACCCGGCCTATCAACGTGGTGGTCTTCCACGACCCTTCAGGGGGATCAAGTCCCCAGGGAAATCTCATCTCAAGGCGAGTTTCACGCTTAGATGCTTTCAGCGTTTATCTCTTCCCAACTTAGCTACCCGGCAATACGACTGGCGTCATAACCGGTACACCAGAGGTTAGTCCACTCCGGTCCTCTCGTACTAGGAGCAGGTCCCTTCAAATTTCCAGCGCCCACGGCAGATAGGGACCAAACTGTCTCACGACGTTTTAAACCCAGCTCACGTACCACTTTAAATGGCGAACAGCCATACCCTTGGGACCGGCTACAGCCCCAGGATGTGAT
>JBAQRB010000150.1:0-23458 GCA_049295655.1 Rhodocyclaceae bacterium | reverse complement strand
AGCGACGGCGAACCTGGCGTGAAAACCCTTTGGCTCGGCTTCCAGCGCGTCAGGGATTTCGTCGAGGGAATCGAGCACATGCAGGCACTTGTTAATGCAAAATGAGTTGTGTGTAACCCTATGGGCTTTACCCCCCTTTTTTATCAGAACGAAGATCGGAAATCCCATTTGCCGGCAGCGCAGCGCCGAGCTTCAGCGTCGACTGCTTTTCGATACGCCAGTCACCGAGCAGACGCCATTCGCGCGGGCCATCCTCGAGGGCCACATGCCATCGCCCGCTAAGCGGAGCGTCCAGCTTGCCCGCATAAAATCCGGCGCCATCGGGCAGCAGGACGAGTTTCTGATCGATACCGCTGCGTGTCGGGTGGGTCAGTTTCAGGTGGAGTGACGCGGGCAGTGCGACGCCTTCACTGGCGCGCAAGAAGATGCGCAATAGCGTACCGTCACCGCCACGAACCACTTCGGCCTGCATCCCGAGCGCACCGGCCTTCTGGTCGCGTGCCATGCTCTGATTGACGGCCAGTCCCTGCTTGTAATAGTCGTCCTCGACCAGTCCATCATTGCTGATCACCGCGAGATAGGCCGTGATCACGCCGGCCACAACGACCGTTGCCGGACCGGCCATCAGGATCCACGGCCAGGGTTCGCGATACCAGCGTTTAGCGGGGTTGGTTTTCTGGATCATGGCAGGAAGAACGATGCTTTCTCGCGAACCATGATTTTTTCGTGGTTCTGCGCTTTGACTTCAAAAAATATCGGGTTCGACCCCTTTTTGCCGGTATCCGCCTCGGCTCGGGCGGAAAGCAAAATGGTCTTGGCCGATGCGGCAGGGACTTCGACAATGCGCTCGCCGACGATATCGATGCCATCGATTCCGCTGACGGAAATCGCGTAACGGTGCGCGGACTCGTCGGTATTCGAGATATGCAGGTTATAGACGTTCTCGATCCGACCGTCGTCCACCTCGCGCGCCAGCGATGAGCGGTCGCGGATGATGTCGACCTTGAGCGGAATGCGGACGGCGAGACTCCAGGCCGCGGCAACGATGATGGCGATCAGGATCGAGGTATAAAGGATGGTCCGCGGACGCAGCAGATGGCCCAGGATATCGCGCGGCGCATAGTGCCTGGCCATCGCATTTTCGGTCGAATAGCGGATCAGGCCGCGCGGCGAACCGACCTTGTCCATGACCTGATCGCAGGCATCGATGCAGGCAGCGCAGGCAATGCATTCCATCTGCAGACCATTGCGGATGTCGATTCCGGTCGGGCAAACCTGAACGCAGATCGCGCAGTCGATGCAGTCCCCGAGCCGCGGCGCTTTCGGATCGGCGGTTTTTCTGCGCGCCCCCCGCGGCTCGCCGCGCTGCGGATCATAGGTGATGATCAGCGTATCGGGATCGAACATCACCCCCTGGAAGCGGGCGTAAGGGCACATGTACTTGCAGACCTGCTCGCGCATGAAGCCGGCCATCATGTAGAGGAAAAAGGCGTAGAAGAAAACCCAGAAAAACTCCCATGCACCGAGCGAGGCGGACCAGGCCAGACCGACCAGTTCCTTGATCGGCGTGAAGTAGCCAACAAAGGTAAAGCCGGTCCACAAGGCCACGAACAGCCAGAGAGTATGCTTGATGGCCTTGAGTCGCAGCTTGCGCGGATTCATCGGCTGGGCATCGAGCTTCATGCGTGCAGGACGCTCGCCCTCCACCTTGCGCTCGATCCACATCAGGATTTCCGTATAGACCGTTTGCGGACACGCGTAGCCGCAGAACAGCCGGCCGCCGACCGCCGTGACCAAGAACAGGCCGTAAGCCGAAATGACCAGCAGGATCGCCAGGTAGATCACATCCTGCGGCCAGAAGACCATGCCGAAGATATAGAACTTGCGCTCAAGCAAATGGAAAAGAACCGCCTGCCGGCCATTCCAGTCGATCCAGCAGAGACTGTAAAACAGCGCCTGGGTCAGCAACACCATGCCCCAGCGCCAGTTGTTGAACACGCCTTGGACGCTGCGCGCGTAGATGGTCCTGTGCTTCTCGTACAAGCCCGAGGTATTGATCGGGATTGCTTTGCCGGCCTTCTCGGCAGGGTTGCTCATGGTATTCGTCCTAATCTATTTCGGAATCGCACGAAACACCCGACTTGAATGGCCGAGTACGTACGATTTCGACATGGATCAGCGTCGATCAACTGCAATTCTGGCAAGGGAAAAACGGAGCGGCTGGCGCCGCCCCGTCACAAAAACGATTATTTCTTTTCTGCGCCGGCGCTCAGGCTGAGCACATAAGCCGACAGCAGATGCACCTTCGACTCACCGAGGAATTCCTTCCAGGCCGGCATCTGGTTCTTGCGGCCCTGGGTGATGGTTTCGACGATGGTTGCCTCGGAGCTGCCGTAGAGCCAGACCTTGTCGGTCAGGTTCGGCGCGCCGAGCGCCTGCATGCCCTTGCCGTCTTCACCGTGACAGGCGCTGCAAACCTGCTCGTAGCGGGCTTTGCCCTTTGCCGCCAGGTCGCCGTTGCTGGTCAGGCCCGACAGCGAACGGACGTAGTTGGCCAGTTCCTTGGCGCCAGCTTCGCCGCCCACCGCCTCAGGATTGCCGCCGTACGCCGGCATCATCCCCATCCGGCCGTTGGTGATCGTTTCCTCGATCTGCGCCGGTTCGCCGCCATACAGCCAATCGTGGTCGGCGAGGTTCGGGAAGCCCTTGGAACCGCGGGCGTCGGCACCGTGACACTGCATGCAGTAGGTCAGATACAGGCGCTTGCCGATTTCAACCGCTTCCTTGTCGGCAGCCACGGCGGCCAGATCCATCTTCAGGAACTTGTCGAACAGCGGCTTGACCTGCGCTTCGACCTTCTCGACTTCGGCCTTGTGCTGACCAGCCGAAGACCAGCCCAACACGCCCTGGAAGTTACCCAGCGTCGGGTACAGAACGGCATAGACCAGCGAGAAGACCACCGTCAGGTAAAACAGCCAGCTCCACCACTTGGGCAGCGCATTGTTGTACTCCTCAAGCGACTCGTCCCACACGTGGCCGGTGGTGTCCACTTTGCCGGCAGCCGGCTTGTGAATACTTTGCGACCACAGGAAGACGCCGCAAGCCAGAATACTGACCAGCGTGATGACAATTACGTACCAGTTCCAGAACCCATTCACAAAATCGCTCATGATGCTTTCCTTTGTTCGTTGCGGCTCAGGCCGAGCTCGACCCGATCCGCTTCATCATCCGAGAACGGCAGATTCGCCGCCGTCTCGAAACGTTCCTTGTTGCCTTTCACGCCGAAAGCCCACCAGACAATCCCGAGAAAGGTTAACAAGGAAATCACCGTCATGATGGAGCGCAGATCGTTGATATCCATGACCTTACTTCGCGCCTTTCAGTTCGAGGCCCATCCCCTGCAGGTAGGCGATCAGAACGTCAAGCTCGGTCTTTCCTTCAACCTGCGCCTTGGCACCGGCAATTTCCGCATCGGTGTAAGGCACGCCAACCTTGCGCAGCGCACGCATCTTGGCTTCAACGCCATCGGCATCGGCCGGCGCCTTCTCGAGGAAAGCGAAAGCAGGCATGTTGGACTCGGGAACGACGTCGCGCGGATTGATCAGGTGGGCACGCTGCCACTCGTCGGAGTAACGCCCGCCAACCCGATGCAGATCCGGACCGGTGCGCTTGGAACCCCACTGGAACGGGTGGTCATAAACGAACTCACCCGCCACCGAGTAATGGCCATAGCGCTCGGTTTCGGCGCGGAACGGACGAATCATCTGCGAATGGCAGTTATAGCAGCCTTCGCGGATATAGATATCGCGACCGGTCAGACGTACGGGATCGTAAGGCTTGAGGCCCGCGACCGGCGTCGTCGTCGATTGCTGGAAGAACAAAGGAACAATCTCCAGCAGGCCGCCGACGCTGATCACCAGCAGGGTCAGGACAATCATCAGGCCTACGTTGCGTTCAATCTGGTCATGCGTAAGTAATTTCATGCTTATTCTCCCTGTTAGGCGTGGTGACCGGCCGGAACCAGTACGGGCGCATCAACGGCTTTGCCACTGGCCATTGTCTTGAACATGTTGTAAGCCATGATCAGCATGCCGGACAGGAAGAGAACGCCACCGAGGAAGCGGATCGCCCAGAACGGGTAGGAACCCTTCACCGCCTCGACGAAGCTGTAAGTCAGCGTACCGTCGGCGTTGACTGCACGCCACATCAGCCCCTGCATCACGCCGGCAATCCACATCGAAGCGATGTAGAGCACGACGCCGATGGTCGCTACCCAGAAGTGCACGGTGATCAGCTTGACGCTGTACATCTCCGGCTTGCCGAACAGGCGTGGCAGCAGGTAGTAGATTGCACCGATCGAAACCATCGCCACCCAGCCCAGCGCACCCGAGTGCACGTGACCGACGGTCCAGTCGGTGTAGTGCGACAGCGCATTGACCGTCTTGATCGCCATCATCGGACCTTCGAAGGTCGACATGCCGTAGAACGAGAGCGAGGTGATCAGGAACTTCAGGACCGGATCGTCGCGCAGCTTATGCCAGGCGCCCGAAAGCGTCATGATGCCGTTGATCATGCCGCCCCACGACGGCGCCAGCAGGATCAGCGAGAAGATCATGCCGACCGATTGCGTCCAGTCCGGCAGCGCGGTGTAGTGCAGATGGTGCGGACCGGCCCACATGTAGGTGAAGATCAGCGCCCAGAAGTGCACCACCGACAGGCGATACGAATAAACCGGACGACCGGCCTGCTTCGGCACGAAGTAGTACATGATGCCGAGGAAGCCTGCAGTGAGGAAGAAACCGACCGCATTGTGGCCGTACCACCACTGGATCATCGCATCCTGCACGCCGGCATAGGCCGAGTAGGACTTCATCATCGAGAACGGAATCGCTGCGCTGTTGACCAGGTGCAGCAGGGCAACCGCCAGGATGAAGGCGCCAAAAAACCAGTTGGCCACATAGATATGGCTGACCTTGCGCTTGACGATGGTCCCGAAGAAGACGATGGCGTAGGAAACCCAGACCAGGGTGATCAGGATATCGATCGGCCACTCGAGCTCGGCGTACTCCTTGCCCTGGGTGTAGCCAAGCGGCAGGGTGATGGCGGCAAGAACGATGACCACTTGCCAGCCCCAGAACGTGAAGGCGGCAAGGCCGTCCGAAAAGATGCGCGTATGACAGGTGCGCTGAACCACATAATAGGACGTGGCAAACAGGGCACAACCACCGAACGCAAAAATGACTGCGTTGGTATGCAAAGGCCGCAAGCGACCGAAATGCAAGAAGCCGAGATTCAACTCGGGCCAGACCAGTTGGGCGGCAATGATAACGCCGACCAGCATGCCGACAATGCCCCAGATGACGGTCATCACGGCAAATTGCCGGACCACCTTGTAGTTGTATGCTGACTGAGTTTCCGACATGGACCCACCTCATTTTAGGAAAAAAACCGGTTCCCTCTGCGCTTCAATACCCACACAAGCAACATTGGAATGAACGGATGTTATTTTAACCAATCTCTAGACGATTTGATACAGATCAAGCGGCCGTGCAACAAAATCAAATTTAAATAAAAGAAAAAAAGGGGTGCGTCGAAACGCACCCCAACCCCAAAAGAAAAACATCCACGCCTGTCGCAGGCAAACGGGCGCGTCACTCGCGACCAAATGGAACCAAAACCGATTATCCTCGCATACAAAAAAAACTGTTTTTGATTCCGATCAAAATCCAAACCGGCGAGTGACGAGGTCTACTTGCTCTTCTCTTGCGCAGCAATCCCGCGCTGCTGCACGGACGGCTCCGTTTCAGCCGAAGACTCGGCATGCGTCTTGTCATCGTCCATCAGAACCCGATAAGCGGGCCCCTCCATGTCGTCGAACTGGCCATTGCGCAGCGACCACCAGAAAGCGATACCGATCAGGAAAACCAGGACGACCGAAACGGGAATCAGAAGATAGAGGGTTTCCATCGTGCGTCAGGACTCCGATTTTTTCTGCAGGCGCAGGGAATTCAATACGACGAGCAGGGAACTGCCGGACATGCCGATCCCCGCCATCCACGGCGCAACGAAACCGAACATGGCCAGCGGCAAGGCCACAAAATTGTAGACGAAAGACCACAGCAGATTCTGCCGGATGACCCGCAGCGAACGCTGCGCCACCAGCACGCCACGTCGCAGATGGTCGAGATTTTCCGACAGCAGCACAAGGTCGGCCTGCGTGCGCGCCAGTTGCGAGCCGCCCCCCATGGCGACCGAAACCTGCGCCTGGGCGAGCACCGGCGCATCATTGACGCCATCGCCAACCATCGCCACCACGGCACCGAGCGCCTGCAGGCCGCTCACGTAATCGTGCTTGCCCTGCGGCGACATGCCTGCACGCACCTCGTCGATGCCGAGCGACGCGGCGACCCGCCCGGCGACCGGTGCTGCATCGCCGGTCAAGAGCGTCACGTGCTTGCCCGCGGCACGCAGATCGGCAATCAGGCGCGCGGCCTCGGGGCGTATTTCGTCGCCGAGGCGAAACAGCGCCAGCCAGCCGGATTCACCCCCCAGTGCAACGACGGTATCGCCGCTCTCGACGAAGCGCTGCGCCGCATCCGGCAAGGGCTGAGCATGCAAGGCGGCGACATAAGCCGGGCGTCCGAGACGCAGCATCTTTCCGGCAAAGGCCGCGCTGACGCCGCTCCCCGGCTCACTGGCCAGCCGTTCGATGTGCGGCAAGCCGTCGACGGCCGCAACGCGCAGCGCAGCACCGATCGGATGCTCGGAAGCCTGTTCGAGCGATGCGGCCAGCGCCACACAGCGCTCGCGGCCGAGTCCGGCGAGCGGCAGTACGTCGAGCAGCTGCATCTGGCCGCGGGTCAGCGTTCCGGTCTTGTCAAAGACAAAGTGCGTGGCGCGCGCCAGCGTCTCGATCGCGTGGCTGCGCGTCACCAGCAGGCCGACGCGCGCCATCGCCCCGCTCGCCACGCTCAGCGCGACCGGCGTCGCCAGCGACAGCGCGCAGGGACAGGTCACGACCAGCACGGAAACGGTGATCCACAAGGCCTTCGACGGATCGATCAGGCACCACGCGAGCGCCACCGCCACCGCGAGCAGCAGGAGGGCGAGGATGAAACGGCTGGCGATGCGGTCGGCCAGCTCGACAATGCGCGGCTTCTCCATCGCCGCGCGCTCCATCAGACGGACAATGGCCGAAAGCCGCGTCGCCTCGCCGACCTGCTCGACGCGGACGAACAGCGGGCTTTCAATATTGATCGCGCCGCCCGTCACCGCCACGCCCGGCCGCTTGGCAACCGGCGCGCTCTCGCCGGTCAGCAGCGCCTCGTCGGCGCAACTGATCCCCTCGACAACCTGTCCATCGGCGGGAATCGTTTCCCCGGGCTTGACGAGAACGACGTCACCGGGCAACAGATCGGCGGCCATCACCTGCACCAGTTCGCGATCATGCGGATACGCCGTGACGCGCGCCGCGAAGGCCGGCATCAGCCTGGCCAGCGCCTCGGTAACGCTCACCGCGCGCTGCCGTGCGGTCATTTCAAGGAAACGGCCGCCGAGCAGGAAAAAGACGAACATCGTCACCGAGTCGAAATAGACCTCGCCCGATGCTGTCAGCGTCGCCCAGACGCTGGCGGCAAACGCGGCACCGACGCCGAGCGCCACCGGCACGTCCATGCCGACCCGGCGCAGCCCGAGGTCGCGCCAGGCACTGCGAAAAAAAGGCGCTGCCGAATAGAAAACGACAGGCAGCGTCAGCACGAGACTCGCCCAGCGCATCAGCTGCTCGACATCCTGCGTCATGTCGCCGTTTTCGGCGACATAAACCGGGATGGCGTACATCATCACCTGCATCATGCCAAAACCCGCGACGAACACGCGCCACAGCGCGCTTCGCCGCTCCTTGCCGGCCAGCGCCTCACTCCTCGCGGCATCGTAGGGGTAGGCGCGATAGCCGATCGCGGCAATCGCCCCGAGAATTTCCGAAAGCTTGATGCGGCGCTCGTCCCAGCGCACGCGGGCACGCCGCGTCGCATAGTTCAGATCGACGCCGATCACCCCCGGCAGCTTGAACAGGTGCTGCTCGTTGAGCCAGATGCACGCGGCACAGGTGATGCCCTCGATGATCAGCGAGGCCTCGCGTTCGTGCTCGCCGCCGCCCAGCATCCGGACAAAGCTCTTCTGGAAATCGGCGTGGTCGTAGAGCCGCAGCCCGTCGAGGATGGCCGGCATCGCTTCGCGCGGCGAGTCGGGCAGCACATCGCGGTTGCGGTAGTAATCGGCCAGCCCGTTATCGACGATGGCCTGCGCCACCGCCTGGCAACCGATACAGCACATGGCGCACGGCTGACCGTCGATCGCCACCGCCAGATCGACATCGGCAGGAACCGGCTGGCCACAGTGGTAACAATCGCATGCGCTCGCTTCCACTCTTGCTTCCTCCCTCATTTCCACTCTCGTCGCCATTCCGTCTGGTTTGCCTGGTTTATCTTCGCGGAAAGAAAAAAGGCGCGGGCAACAGCCTGCGCCTTTCGAGGTCAGCGAGTATAAATTATTTTGGCGCCATCCGTATGGCGCCATCGAGGCGGATGACTTCGCCGTTGAGCATCACGTTCTCGCAGATGTGGCGCACCAGCGCGGCGTATTCGGCGGGCTTGCCGAGGCGCGAGGGGAAGGGCACCATCCTGCCCAGCGCATCCTGCACTTCGGCCGGCATGCCGAGCAGCATCGGCGTCTCGAAGATGCCGGGGGCGATGGTCATCACGCGGATTCCCGAGCGCGCCAGTTCGCGCGCGATCGGCAGCGTCATCGCCACCACGCCACCCTTCGAAGCTGCGTAGGCGACCTGCCCGATCTGTCCGTCGTACGCCGCCACCGACGCGGTGCTGACAATCACCCCGCGCTCGCCGGCCGCATTCGGCTCGGACTGGCTCATGACCTCGGCCGCCAGGCGGATCATGTTGAACGAGCCGATCAGGTTGACGGTGATCGTGCGGGAAAACGTCGCCAGCTTGTGCACGCCGTCACGTCCGACGACCTTTTCGGCCGGCGCGATGCCGGCGCAATTGACCAGCCCGTGCAGGCCGCCAAACGCGCTGCGTGCCGTATCGATGGCGTTGCGCGCACTGTCCTCGTTGGCCACGTCGGTTTCGACAAAACGCGCGTTGGCGCCCAGTTCGGCGGCCAGCGCCTCGCCGGCGGCCTTGTTCACGTCGGCCAGAACGACCTTGCCACCGGCTGCAACGATCATGCGCGCCGTCCCGGCGCCCAGTCCGGAGGCGCCACCGGTCACGACAAAAACGGAATTTTCGATCTGCACTCGTACACTCCTCTTTGAATTAGCGCAGGAATATTATCATTTCCAGACGGTAGCGTATGGAAAAACAGATGTCCGAGCAAGGCGCGATGGCGTGATGGCACAGCCCCGCGCTTGCCGTCGCAAGGCCCACAAAACCGTTATAATTCAGCCTCTTTTAAAACCACGGCCACCTGAATGCTCGTTTACCGCGGCTATGCGCAGCGCGCACCCAGCCCAACCGTGCTCACCATCGGCAATTTCGACGGCGTCCATCTCGGCCACCGCGCCCTGCTTGCCCGACTGACCGCGACGGCCGCCACCCAAGGGCTGCCGCCAACCGTGCTGACCTTCGAACCGCATCCGCGCGAATTCTTCGCACCGGAGGCGGCGCCGGCCCGCCTGTCGACGCTGCGCGAGAAACTCGAACTGATCGCCGATGCCGGCGTCGCACAGACCTGCGTCTGCCATTTCAACGCCCGCTTTGCCGCGCTTTCCGCCGAGGAATTCATCGAACACGTCCTCGTCGACGCATTGCGTGTACGTCACCTGATCATCGGCGACGATTTCCGTTTTGGGGCCAAACGCGCCGGCGACTTCGCCCTGCTCAGACAGGCCGGAGCCGACCTCGGTTTTTGCGTCGAAGCGATGGACAGCGTCACGCTCGAAGGCGAACGCGCTTCGAGTTCTGCCGTACGCGACGCCCTGCGCAGCGGCCGGCTCGAACATGCAGCCCGCCTGCTCGGCCGCCCGTACTCGATCGACGGCCGTGTCGTCCATGGCGACCAGATTGGTCGCCAGCTCGGTTTCGCCACCGCCAACATCCGCATGAAGCACGAACGACCGCCGCTGCTCGGCGTCTTCGCGGTCGAAGTCAACGGACTGCCCGGCGGACCGCGCCCGGGGGTCGCCAATCTCGGCTTCCGGCCGAGCGCCAACCAGGTCGTTCGCCCGCTGCTCGAAGTGCACCTGTTCGATTTCAACGACGAGATCTACGGCGCCCACCTCAACGTCCGCTTCCTGCACAAGCTGCGCGACGAAATGAAATTCCCCAACTTCGACGCGCTCAAGGCGCAAATCGCCGGCGACGTCGAAGCCGCAAAAAACTACTTCAAAGTTTAAGCAACCGCCATGGCCGACTACAAGCACACCCTGAACCTGACCGACACACCCTTCCCGATGCGCGGCGACCTCGCCAAGCGCGAACCGCAGTGGGTCGCGCTCTGGCAGGAAAAGAAACTGTACGAGACGATTCGCCAGGCTTGCGCCGGACGGCCGCGCTTCGTCCTGCACGATGGCCCGCCCTACGCCAACGGCGACATCCACATCGGCCACGCGGTCAACAAGATCCTCAAGGACATCATCGTCCGCTCGAAGACGCTGGCCGGTTTCGACGCCCCCTACGTGCCGGGCTGGGACTGCCACGGTCTGCCGATCGAGCACCAGATCGAGAAGCTGCACGGCAAGCACATCGCCGGCGACAAGGTGCGCGAACTGTCGCGCGCCTACGCCGCCGAACAGGTTGAACGGCAGAAGAAGGATTTCATCCGCCTCGGCGTTCTCGGCGAGTGGGATAACCCGTACCTGACGATGAACTTCAAGACCGAGGCCGACGAAATCCGTGCGCTCGGCAAGATTCTCGAAAAAGGCTACCTCTACCAGGGGCTGAAACCGGTCAACTGGTGTCTCGACTGCGGTTCGGCGCTCGCCGAAGCCGAGGTCGAGCACGAAGACAAGAATTCGCCGGCGATCGACGTCGCTTTCGAGGTCCATCCCAATCACGCCGAGAAGGTCGCCAGGGCTTTCGGACTGACGCACCTGCGCGCGCCGGCGTTCGCCGTGATCTGGACGACCACCCCGTGGACGCTGCCGGCCAACGAGGCGGTCAGCGCCCACCCGGAATTCGACTACGACCTGATCGACACGCCGAAAGGCGCGCTGATCCTCGTTCGCGAACTGGCCGAAGCCTGCCTCAAGCGCTATGGCCTGGAAGGCACGGTAATCGGCTCGGCCAAGGGCCGCGCACTCGAACACGTTCTGCTCAGGCACCCGTTCCAGCCGCGCGACGTCGCCATCATCTGCGGCGCGCACGTCACCACCGAAGCTGGTACCGGCCTCGTGCATACCGCGCCGGCGCACGGCACCGACGACTATCTGGTCGGCAAGGCCTACGGCCTGCCGGTGAACAACCCGGTCGGCGACGACGGCAAATTCCTCGGCAACACGCCGGCGCTTTCGGTCGGCGAACTCGCCGGCAAGACCGTCTGGGAAGCCAACCCGCTGGTCCTGCAGGAACTCGAAGCGCAGGGCCGCCTGCTCAAGTCCGAGCGCATCTCGCACAGCTACCCGCACTGCTGGCGCCACAAAACGCCGATCATCTTCCGTGCGACGACGCAGTGGTTTATTGGAATGGATCACCGTGCGGCGATCCATGGCGGCACGGGCCACAAGACCGGCGAAGAGGAAGCGACGTTGCGCTGGATCGCCGAGCGCGCCGTCGACGAGACGCAGTTCTTCCCGGCCTGGGGCCGCGCGCGCCTCGAAGCGATGATGAAGACGCGTCCCGACTGGTGCGTTTCGCGCCAGCGCAACTGGGGCGTGCCGATCCCCTTCTTCCTGCACAAGGAGACCGGCGCCTTGCATCCACGCACGGCCGAACTGATCGAAGCTGTCGCGCTGCGCGTCGAGCAGTCGGGAATCGAGGCGTGGTTCTCGCTCGACGCCAAGGAGCTGCTCGGCGAAGGTGAGCACGGCGTCGATCAATACCGCAAGATGAGCGACACGCTCGACGTCTGGTTCGACTCGGGCGCCACGCATTCGAGCGTGTTGCGCGGCTCGCATCGCGAACAGCTCGCTTACCCGGCCGACCTCTACCTCGAAGGCTCCGACCAGCATCGCGGCTGGTTCCAGTCATCCTTGCTGACCGGCTGCGCGATCGACGGCCGCGCGCCGTACAAGGCGCTGCTGACGCACGGCTTCGTGGTCGACGGCAAGGGCCTGAAGATGTCCAAATCGAAGGGCAACGTCGTCGCCCCGCAGAAGGTCTCCGACACGCTCGGTGCCGACATCCTGCGCCTATGGACAGCGGCGACCGATTACTCGGGCGAACTGTCGATCTCGGACGAAATCCTCAAGCGCGTCGTCGAATCGTACCGCCGCATCCGCAACACGCTGCGCTTCCTGCTCGCCAACACGTCCGACTTCGATGCGGCGAAAGACCTGCTGCCGCCCGAGCAATGGCTGGAAATCGACCGCTACGCGCTGGCCATGACGCGCCAGCTGCAGACGCAGTGCGAGGCCGACTACGGCAAGTACGAGTTCCACCGCGTCGCGCAGTCGCTGCAGAACTTCTGCTCTGAGGATCTCGGCGGCTTCTATCTCGACATCCTCAAGGACCGCCTGTACACCACCGCCGCCAACTCACCGGCGCGCCGTTCGGCGCAGAGCGCGCTGTGGCATATCCTGCAGTCCTTCACCAAGCTGATGGCACCGATTCTCGCCTTCACCGCCGAAGAAGTCTGGCAGACGCTGACTGGCGGACAGCAGGGCGAACAGTCGATCATGCTGCAAACCTGGCAACCGCTGCCGGCGCCGGCCGACGAAGCCGCACTGCTCGAAAAATGGGGAAAGATCCGCGGCTACCGCGCCGAAGTGACCAAGGCGCTCGAAGACCTGCGCGTCGAAGGGAAAATCGGCTCGTCGCTGCAGGCCGACGTCGAGATCCACGCCGCCGGCGAACGCTACGACCTCCTCGCGTCGCTCGGCGACGACCTGCGCTTCGTCCTGATCTGCTCGAAGGTGTCCCTCGTCCGCGCCACGGAGGAAAAGCTGATCGCCACCGCCCTCGCCCACGCCAAGTGCGAGCGCTGCTGGCACGTCCGCGCGGATGTCGGCTTCAGCGCCGAGCATCCCGAGCTCTGCGGCCGCTGCGTCGCCAACCTGCACGGCGAAGGCGAACCACGTGCCTTTGCGTAAGATCGACCGCTGGCTCTGGCTGGCCGGCATCGTCATCCTCCTCGACCAGATCAGCAAATGGATCGTGCTCGCTTCGCTGCGCCCGGGCGAATCGCGCTACGTCGCGCCATTTTTCAACTGGGTGCTGACCTTCAACGCCGGTGCGGCCTTCAACTTCCTGTCGGACGCCGGCGGCTGGCAGCGCTGGTTTTTCACCGTGCTGGCGTTGGGCGTCTCGGCCTGGATCGTCAGCATGCTGCGCCAGCACAGCGGCGAATTCCGCCTCTCGCTGGCACTCACCCTGATCCTCGGCGGCGCGCTCGGCAACGTCATCGACCGCATCCGTTTCGGTGCGGTGGTCGACTTTGTCCAGTGGCACGCCGCCGGCTACTACTGGCCGGCGTTCAACGTGGCCGACTCGGCAATCACGATTGGCGCCGTTCTGCTCGCCTGGGACCAGTTCAAAACGAAACCCGATGCGGCCGGCACGGCCGGATCGGGGCAGGGAAGCGCCTCATGACCGAAAACACCCACACCGTCCAGCCCGACAGCTACCTGACGCTGCACTACAGCCTGGCTGACCTCGACGGCAACGAATACGTCAGCACCTTCGAGATGTCACCCGCCACGCTGCAGATGGGCGGCGGACAACTGGTCGCCACGCTCGAACACTGCCTGCTCGGACTGGGCATCGGCGAGCGGCATGTATTCCAGATCGACGCAGTCGATGCCTTCGGCAAGCACAACGCGCGCCTCGTCGAGCGCATCGCGCGCAGCGCACTGCCGCCGGATCTTGAACTCAAGGAAAATTCGCTGGTCGAATTTGCCGCACCGGAAGGCAGCATTCCCGGACTGAGCGGAGAAATCGGCGGGATCGCCGGCTATCTGCGCGAACTCACCGAAACGACCGCGCTCTTCGACTTCAACCACCCGCTGGCCGGCAAGCCGCTGCGCTTCGAAGTCGAAATCATCGGCATCATGTAAGAGCCAGTAAAAAATGGAAATCATCCTCGCCAATCCCCGCGGCTTCTGCGCCGGCGTCGAACGCGCGATCGCCATCGTCGAGCGCGCGCTCGAAAAGTTCGGCGCGCCGATCTACGTCCGGCACGAGGTCGTGCATAACAAGTTCGTTTGCGACGACCTGCGCGCCAAGGGCGCGGTGTTCATCGAGGAGCTTTCCGAGGTGCCGGCCGACGGTACGGTCATTTTCAGCGCACACGGCGTTTCGCTGGCCGTTCGCGAAGAGGCCGACCGGCGGGGGCTCAAGATCTTCGACGCTACCTGTCCGCTGGTCACCAAGGTGCATGTCGAGGTCGCCAAGATGCACCGCGAAGGGCGTGAAATCGTGATGATCGGCCACAAGGGACACCCCGAAGTGGAAGGCACCATGGGACAGAGCGAGGGCGGCATGCTGCTCGTCGAATCCGTCGACGACGTGGCCCGGCTCACGGTCGCCGATGCCAACCGGCTTTCCTACGTCACGCAGACGACGCTCTCGGTCGATGACGCCGAGGCCATCGTCAGCGCCCTGCGCCAACGTTTCCCGGCCATCATCGGACCGAAAAAGGACGACATCTGCTATGCCACGCAAAACCGCCAGGATGCCGTGAAACAGCTGGCCGATGCCTGCGACACGGTGGTCGTGGTCGGTTCGCCGAACAGCTCGAATTCCAACCGCCTGCGCGAGGTAGCGCGCCTGCGCGGCATTGACGCCTACATGGTCGACCGCGCTTCCGAAGTGCGCCCCGAATGGGTGGCCGGCAAGCGCCGGATCGGCGTCACCGCCGGCGCATCGGCGCCCGAAGTTCTGGTGCGCGAAGTCATCGACGCGCTGAAGGCGGCGGGCGCGCAATCGGTCGAGGAATGGCGCGGCATCGAGGAGAACGTCACCTTCCCGCTGCCCAAAGAACTGGCACTGCCGGCGGCAAGGTAAGGCGACCGGTCACCGGCACCCGTCCGAGAGCCGACTGAGGCATATCGGGAGCCTCATTCGCTGATCAGCTCTCGCCAGGAAACGCGCTTCATCGGGAGATTGGCCGAGCTGACCGGCGCCTCCTGAATGGGGTGCTTGTTGTCCGATGTCGTGGCGATCACGACCAGTTTCCCGTTCGGCAGCTTGATCACATTCACCCCGACCACCAGGGCATTGCTGACCTTGTAGCCGGCCGTGTGCCCGACGTTGCTCTGCTCATTGACGACGAACGATCCGGTCTTGATGTCCAGAAGATTGATCCAGGCATGCCCGCCCGAAGTGCAGGCATTCGAGCTGCCGGTATCGGGGACGTTGGAAGCGACGATCAAGGTGCCCAACTGGATCTTCGGGTCGATATTGACGCGCTCGCCGTCTTCGAGAAGTTCAACGAACCAGCCCGACTTGACGGCCCAATCGACCGTCGCGGGCGCTGCCACCGTTCGTTGCGTCGTGCTGCCCGATTTCAGCGAGAGCGTTTGCTGCACCAGCGCGCCGGAAGTCTTGACGCTGGTCAGCGCGGACGCTGCGGCCAGGTCATCCTTGATCGCATAGACGGAACGCCTGCTGGCATCGTTCTTGTCGGTTCCCTGAAGGAATAGCCCGGTGCCGAAAAACACCACCTTGTTATCCTCGACCGAAGCGAGTTCCGGCTTCACCGTGATCGGCTCACCGACTTCAGCGACCTTGAATGCGCTCTTGCCGGCAATGTCGAAGCGCCACAGGTTGCCATCCAGATCGCCGCCATAGACGTACAGGGTCGTGTTGTCTGTCGTCGGCGTTGCGACCCAGCCGTTGATTTTGGCCAGACCGGCGGGCGACGCTGACGAGCCGGAACAGGTTGCGGCCGAGGCTTGGGTCGTGCAGGTATAAATGCGGAAATATTCGACGCCGGTATACGCGTCGAGAACATAGACGATCCCCTCGCCGTTATGGTCGGCAAACGCGGTGCCGCCATTGTTGTAGCCGGAAGTGACGATGGCCACCCATTTGCCGGCGATGTTCGCTCCGCTTGAACTCGTTGCGCCCGTGGGCAGCTTGGTAATCAGCGGATTCCCGAACGAGTTGCCCATCCGTCCATCGCTAAACTCCCACAACGCTATCGGCGCTGTCGGGTCGGTCACGTCGAGCGCATAGTAGGCGTTGCCGCCGCTATTGAGCCCCCCGACGAGGACGGTCTTCCAGGTCGAGCCGACCAGGACATCGCCGACCGTGAGCACACCGTCGACCAGATAGCGATGGGCATAGGAAGTGCTGGCCAGATCATGGAGATTCGGGAGTACCGCACTCGGCATGAATGCCCAGTCCTCCTCGCCGCTATTGGCATCGAACGCATGCAGGAAACCGTCGTTGGCGCCGACATAAACCATCGCCTTGCGCGTTGAAGTCTTGAAAGTATCGTAACCGCTGTCCGTATAGCCGAACGACGGCTTTTTCACATAGACCGGCTGCGTGCTGACGATATCGCCCAGCACGTGGGCTCTCGCCCGGTAGGATCCGTTCGAGGTGCTGTCCGCCCCCCCCATCAGGTAGGAAAAAAGATTGGCCTTGGTCGCGCCGGGGCAGTTGCTGATCGTTGCGCACTGCGGCACCTGCACCGGGTTGAAATAATCCTTGCCGCTCACACTGCCGTCCCAGCCTTTGGCCTGCGCATTGGCCCAGGTCAGGGAAAACTTCTTGTCCGTCCCCGCAATGGCACTGTCAAATCCGTAAAGCGTGCGCGCCGCTTTCGCATCGAGCAGGGCTTGCGCCGACCAGACCGCCGTCGTGCCAAGCTCGCCGGTCGCCAGATCGATGACCCTCGCCTCGATATTGCCTTCCCAGGTCTGGGTGACATAGCTCGCCACATAGGCATAGTTGTCGCCGGCCACCGGCTCCAGGTTCGACGTCGCTGCCGCTGCCGAGGAGCCGGTCATTGCCGTCATGCCGAGCAGCGACTCCTCGAGGGAGCTGACGACCTGAACCGGATCGGCCGCGGAGAAATACTTGCCGCGGCCATTCACGGCCGCATGCCAGAGATCGTCGATGCGGGCATCCGTCGAATTGGCAATCGGATCCCCCCAGTCCTTGGTTCCCTGGCCAATCGCGGTGTAATCGGCTGAACCGCCGGACTCGTAGTCGCTGGAATAGGTCAACGCGCCATCGACGCCGAGCCCCATCGTGAAAGTCACCATATGCTGCTTGCTGATCTGATCCTTGGCGGAAACCGGCACGTCGTCGGTCATTGCCGGGCGCAAGTCGGTGCTGTAGTAGTAGAGCGCTACGTCAGCCAGGGTATTGCTCTTGGCCTGCGCGTCCTTCTGGTAGCTGGTGGCCGAGCCGTCCTGATCGCCGACATCGTTTCCGCTCGTATCCTTCGGGCCATAGCTGCTGTCCTCGATGTCGCTGTTCCAGTAGCCATCGGTCGACAGGAAGGTGAAGTTCTGCTGACAGGAGTATTGAACCGGGTCCGGGTCGCTGGCTCCGGTCAGCGTGCTCACGCCGGCATATACCTGCCCGGCCCGCGACAAGGCGCCGCGTAGCGGCGTCCACGAGCACGTGGCGACGGCAAACAGATTGGTATAGAAAGCCGTCTTCTGGGCGACATTGAAGTCGGCGATCGGCAGTTGCAAGGCTTTGTTGGTCGTCCAGCAGGCGCTATCGCCCGAACTGGAAATCTCGGCGGAGCTCGCGCCGGAACTGATGAAGGTCAAGCCGACCCGGTATCCACTCGATGGCGCCGTGTCGGACAGCGAGGCATACGAACGGCTGATCGCCGTTTTCATCATCTGCATGCGGGTTCGATAGAACGAATACCAGTTGGCGAAATTCTGCAGTTCCTCGGCATAGTTGCAGGTCGCCCCGGCGCAGTCGGCACGGGCGCTGCCCTTCGGATAGGAGGTCGTCGCCGGCACGATGTCGACGCGCCCGACGGCGACGCCGGACGCAGCCGCCAGATAGTTAACCCCGGTTGTTCCGAACGTCGCCGTGCCATCCTTGAAATCGATGCCCGTCGGCTGGCTCAGGTTGAAATTCTTCCCGTTGTAATCGGTGTTGCTGGTCGAGGTCGCCCCGCCCGGCGCAGTCACCTTGACCTGCGCGCACTTCCCCGTATTGCTGTCGCCGCAGGCACTGCCGCCGGTGCTCGTATCGCTGACCAGAAGCGTTGCCGTAAAGGTACCGCCGCCATTGATCGATGCCACCACCTGATCCGCCAGATCGTTGCGGTTGTTTTTCGAATTCGTGGAATAGCTTTTCGAGAAAGAAGCGATCACCGAACCGTTGTAGGAAATGTCGATCGTTTTGCTGCCGCTGGTATTCCCGGCCTGCAGAACATAAAAAGTCCGGTACGCCGCCACACCGGTAGTCGACGCGGCAGCGGCCAGTTTCGGATACTTGAAGGTCGACGTGCGCTTGCTCTGGCAAGTGGTCAATGCCTTGTTCGAGCACCAGCTCGGCTGGCCGCTCAGGGTGTAGTAATAAGGATTGCCGTTACTCTTGGTTTTTGCGTTCGTGTAGGTGCCGTCCGGATAGGAATACCCCGTGGCGGGAAGGGTGGTGTTCTGCCGGCAGTTTGCCGCCGTCGCGCCGGTCGGATCGTCCGAGCTGTTCTGGCACCAGTAGCGATTGAGGTAGGTGCTGGTCAGATCCTTGGTCGTTGAGCTGAGAAAGGGATTGACCTTGGTGGCGCTGGTCGACGCATTCGTCCACTCGGTTCCGCTGGCGTCCTTCGGCGGCAAATAGCGGATGGCCGGGTTGTAGTATTGCGAGTTGAATCCAGGCGCGTTATAGAGCACATCGCCCAGTTCGCAGGAATAGGTCGAGCCCGGTGCGGCCACATTGGATGGACAAACGGAATCATTGACATAATCGGGGGTGTAATCCGAAGCCATGCTCCCCGAATCGTCGAGAATGAACAGCATGTTGGGCTTGACGCTGATCCCCGCACCGGAGCCGAGCGGCGTGGTGGAGATGGTCAAACTGGACGCGGGAAAAGCCCCGGGCGTCACGAGCAGCAACGCCGCGCCAAGGAAGCCGGCCCAGCGGGCCTGGTTCAAGGTTTTCTCCATCACAGCCTCCTAATATTCAACCAGCACCTGGGTCTGGATGAAGCTTTCCGTATTGCGCAGCCCTTGCGTGCGGGTCGTGATGCGGTAGTAGATCATGGTCTTCCCGGTAATCGCGTAGCTGCCGTAGGAAGAACTGCCTTGCGAACCGCCGGTGCTGACCGATGAGGAACTGGTGGCGCACTGGATCGTTCCGCCCGCCACGTAGGAACCGGTCTGGTCGCACATGCGCTGGATGATGTACGCCACCTGGTTGCCGGCGACGTCGGCGCCCGCCACCACGAAGGCGCGGCGGCTCGACCCGGAAGCGCCAATCCAGCTCACATCGTCCGTGCTGCTGGCAGGCGTTATCTTGCCGGTAAAATCGCTTCCCGCCTGCTCGGTCGCGTAATAGCCCGAAGCCGGCACATCGTTGATCAGCGATGCCTTGTTGTTCTGCAGCCAGACAATGGCGGCCTCCGTGCCGCGGTCACCGGACATGACGGCGGATTTCCGGAAACCGAGGTTGGTGGCGATCAGCGTCGACGTATCGATGCTGCGCACCAGCGTGATGCCGAGCAAGGTCATGGCCACCAGGATGACCAGCGTAACGACCAGGATGAATCCACGCTCGGGCGCGCCGCTCTTTTTCATGATGCCCCCCAGATCATGTTGCGCAGCGGGACGAGGGAGTGAAATACCTTGTAGCGGTAATGGCGTTGCTCTTCGCTCAGCACGAGCGCCGGCGCGGCAATCACCGTGCCGCTGGCCATCGTCGCGGCAGGCCACAGCGGCAGCGAAGCGCCGGTCACCAGCGCGGCATCCCGTGCATGGCTGCGGGCGACCACCGCGAAGTGAAGCGCAATGACCTGCTGCCACAGCGCGGCCGAAGTCGGCGTCGTCTGATCCCAGGTGTCGATGTTTCCATCGCCGTCGGTGTCTTTCCCGTAGCGGGCGCGCAGCATGACGACGTTCTCTGCGATGGAGAGCGCAGCGGTATCGCTGACGGTATTCAGACGGGTCAATTGATTGACGGTGTTGACGGCGTAAGTGACGCTGACCGGCAAGGCGCCGAGATTATAGATCTTGGCCGAAGTCGTCAGGCTGATTCCCAGGCCGCTCGGCTTGTTGTAGCGGGCCGGTACGGTCTGCCCCAGCGCATTGTTGTAGTTGCCGCTGTTATGGATGATGTTGTCGCTCTGCCCCGGGGTCCCGGGCACCCCGGTCACCTGGCCGAGGACGCAATCCCAGAATCCGTTGGCGCCATTGGTCGGCGCGAAGGTGGTCGCATCCGGCGTGTAGCGATCGACCGCCTCGACGGCGACAATCAGATCCCCCTCGTGGAAGCCGAAGCGGTTGTTGACCTTGTAGTTGGCATTGGTGCCGTTGTTGTTGTCGGTCAGTTGAGGCGCATTGAACCCCACATCGGACGCACCGTAGGTGATCGTCAGGTTATCCGGCGTGCCATAAGCGTTTGGCGTTCCGGGCGTGATGGCTGCCGGCGAGACGGTAAAGACGAAACTGCGCGCCGGCGATACCCCCTCGTCGTAGGCATAGATCTCGCAGCCCAGCAGATCGGACGTATTCATTGCATAGCCCGCCATCCGGACATCGGCTTCGATCATGTGCGAGGCAATCGCACCGCTCGTCTGGGCATCGGCACCGCTGGCGGTTGTCCGCTTCTGGCGGTTGGCGTTTTCCAGCACGCCGGCGATCACCAGCAGGCCGATCATGGCGACCGTCACGCCGACCATCAATTCGGTGAGGGTAAACCCCCGGCTGCAACGATCGGTCGAAATTGAATGAGTGCGCATCAGAACACCACCTGGGCAATTGCCGTGTAGTTATGCTGCTGGGCCACGCTTTCGTCGGCGTTGCGCCAGGACACCACCACCGTCACCGCGCTGCCCCCGGCAATCGTCACCGAGGTCGAGGCATTGGGCAGAGCGGCAGCGACTTCGGCATCCCACGCCGTCCGATTCGCCGAGACGCTGGCGCCATCGGCGTAAGCAGCCACATTGGTCTGATCGACCATCATCTGGCCGACAATGCTGTTCGCCAGGTAACTCGCGTCCGTACGGTATTTTCCGTGCAGGGTGTTGTTGATGGCCATGGCCTGCAAGCCGAGCAGGCCGATCAGGCCAACCGAGAAAATCAGGATCGAAATGAGCGCCTCGATCAGCAAAAAGCCCCCCTCGCCAGATCGGTGCTGCAGCGGTCGAATCAGCATAGCCTGGGGTCTCCTGTCGTAGTCACCGCCGGATCGCAAAGCCGCGACTGCCCTCCGGACGACAGCAGGACCCGATAAGTCTGCGTGCTGCCGGTCACCGAGAAATCGACCTGGGTAATCGCTGCGGAGGCATCGGCATTGGCGGCAATCAGGCCAAGCGCATTGAATGTGGCGGTCGTCGCCGCAGTTGGCGTGATCGCGACGACAACGCCCGCCCCCCCTTCCGCCGCCGGTTTTGCCTGAATCAGCACCGGGCAATCGGCAACCCCGTCGCCGTCGTTATCGGCCACCAGGTTCACGCAGCCGACGGACCAGGACGAATCCGTACCGAGCGTATAGAAAACCCGCGCATTCCGGCGCAAGGCCTCGCCGCGGGCGAACTGCATTCCGTTCAGAACGGCTTCCGTCTTCAGCTGAAGGCGCGACTTGGCCAGCCAGGATTGCAGACTGGGCACGCCGATCGCCATCAGAACCGCCACGATGGCCACCACCATCATGACTTCGGCCATCGTCACGCCGCGCTGGCGAGATCCGGGAGTCAACATGTGCCGCCCCTGCCGTTGACCCAGCAGGTGGTGCTATTTCCCCACGGCGTGGTCGACGTACGGACGTTGGCCTGATTGATGGCGTAAGAGAATCCCGTCATGCTGCGGGAAGCATTGCCGTCCGCCTGAAGAAGATAGCTGTTGGCGGCCAGCGTCGGACAGGTAAAGGCAAAGGCATCGGTTTGCCCCGGCGCAGTGCAGGTGTAGCCGACGTAAGTCCGGTTATCCGCATAATACTGCTCGATGCGCAGCCGCATCTCGGCCAGCCCGCTGGTCGCCTCGGGAATGCGGCCGCGCGTCACGTAGTCCTGATAGCTGGGAATGGCGATGCTGGCAAGAATCCCGACAATCGCCACGACCACCATCAGTTCAATCAAAGAAAAGCCGCGAACCCGTTCCATTTCCCATCCCCTCTCGATTGTTTCCGTGTCCCACTCTAGATTGGCCGGTGGCGCTTGTCGAACAATCCTGACGAGCGGCAGTTTCTGGCACACGAATGGCAGCAAGGATCAGGCGGGTTGGCGTTACGATTCCAGCCAATGAAACCCGAACGCCTCTCCCTGCCCGGGCTCTTGCTGCTTTCAATACTGCTGCACCTGGCGATGCTGGCCAGCCTCGACCGCCCGCTTGCCGGCCTCGCCGGTCCAACAGAGCGGCCGGTGTTGCTGGTCGAACTCGGATCGACCAGCCGTTCCGAAGGATCCAGCACACCAGAAACCCCGACGCACCAAACCGGAGAGGCTGCAAAAACCTCCCCGCTGCTCGCACCGAGCCCGCCCCCCCAGCGCAGTCCGGAGGCAGAGGAAAACGCTGGTCTCTCGCGCTACCGTGAGGCAAAGGAACTGGAAGTCCGTCCGAAGATTCTGGTCGATAGCATCCCGATCGACCCGCCGGAACTGCGCAACGAACCCGCAGGAGGAGCATTGATCCTGAAACTCTGGATCAGCGCGAATGGCGATGTCGATCTAGTCAGAGTGGAAAATTCCTCTCTGCCCGAGGTGTTCAAGGAAAGCGCAATCCAGTCTTTCAAGGCGGCAAAATTTGAACCGGGGAAGAGGAAGGGAATCGCAACGGGGGCTATCATGACGATAGAATTGATCTACCGCCCCTTGCTCAAGCCTGAAACGGCAAGCCCTGCGATCGTCGATCAGCAGATACTGAATCCCCCCCCGCCAAAATAGACTGCTGAAAGAATTGATCCGCACGCCGGGGATATGTATAATCCGCGCCTTGTTGCCGCTGTAGCTCAGTTGGTAGAGCAGCGCATTCGTAATGCGAAGGTCACCAGTTCGATTCCGGTCAGCGGCACCATCGATTCAAGCATTCAGCCCAGCCCACAAGGTTGGGCTTTTTGCTTTCTGGCTGCCGGCCATGCCTCACCACGAAGGTCACTCGATGCGAATTCGACTCCTGCTCCTTCTGCTGCCCTTCGCCGCTACCGGC
>JBAQRB010000149.1:0-3728 GCA_049295655.1 Rhodocyclaceae bacterium | reverse complement strand
CCGACACACCGAGTGTTGTGTGCATTTTGGAGGTCATCGCCCGGCTTGCCGGGGGCTGACCTCTTTTTTTCAGGAACCCTCGATGCTTCCCCGTTTCTGGAACCGTATCCCCGTGGCGTGGCGTCCGGCGCTGGCGCGCCTGGGCCTCAACTGGTTTCCCGCCTACCGCGCGACCGGTGCGCGCATCGTCCATATCTCGCCGGATTTGAAGCGGGCAACGGTTTGCCTGCCGCTCAACCGGCGCACGAAAAATGGCGCCGGCACCTTGTTCGGCGGCAGCCTTTACGCGGCAACCGATCCGATCTTCACGCTGCTGCTGGCGATGAATCTCGGCCGCGATTACGTCGTCTGGGACAAGGCGGCGAGCATTCGCTACCGTCGGCCGGGACGCGGTGCCTTGCATGCCGAGTTTTCGGTCAGCACCGAAGACCTCGCCGTGGTGCGCGCGACGGTGGAACGCGAAGGCCAGTGCGACCGGGTCTTTCACGTGAACTTCTGCGATGCGCAGGGGCTGGTCCATGCCGAAATTGAGAAGACCGTCTACGTCGCCGGCAAGGACCATTACCGTGCCAAGGCGAGCGCCCGGAGCCAGCCGCAAGAAGGCGCCTAGCGACCGGCTTGGGTCTGGCATAATACCGGCCAGATTCAATTACGCAGGCGGACGATGGATTTTGACGTGCTGACCAATTTGAGCTGGCGCGAAGTACTGCTCGGGTTCGTCGCGGTGCTGTTGCTCTACGTGGTCGCGATGTCCTTGCGCATGTGGCGCCTGAAGCACGCCAGGACGGTTGCCGAGATCGCCGAGCCGCACCTGGCGCAGGCCGCCGTCGCGGCCTATGCGGCAGAACAGGCGCCGCTCGTGTCGGCCTCGCCAGCCGACGCGGAGAAGGATCTGGCGCTGGAAAAACCGGCTGAACGCATCGAGCGGGAGCGGGGCTTTCCCTGGAACGAGCCGCCGCCTGAAATCCCCGGCCAGCAGCTGATCGATGCGCTTGAGCGCCATGTCTATCAGCTGCGCAGCGAGGTCAAGGAATTGCGGACCGAGTTGCGCCTCCTCGGCGAAGAGATGCAGCGCGAGATTTCCCAGTCGCGTGCGATGCAAAGCGTCTCGCCGCTCTACAGCGATGCGATGCAGATGGCCATGCAGGGGCATGACGCGGCAACGGTTTCCGAGCGTTGCGGCATTGCCCGGGCCGAAGCCGAGCTGGTGGTGGCGCTGGTGCGCAACCGTAACGACAGCAACTAGTTAGAGCGAAAACATGGCCAAGCAGATCAGCGGTAACAAACCGCCCGCACCGAAGCCGGCAGCGCCACCGCCACCCGCGCCGGACCTCAAGGGCAAGCTTGTCTGGCGCATGGGTTTTGCCGGGCTGATGATCGTCATGCTGCTCGGTACGCTGGCGCTCTTTGACTATCTCAGCGCGCCGGAAGAGCCCGAATCGGCCACGCCGCGCTTTAGCGAGCCGGTACCGGTGCAGAAGAAGGATGTCACGCAGCCGGTCAAGCCCGCCGAGCCGCCGCCTGAAGTCCCGGCCGAGGTCAGGAAGGAGCCGGAGCCCGAAGCGACCGCCGCACCGACCGGGCAGCCGGCGCCTCCCGAGGTCACGGCGCAGCCGGCCTTGCCGCGTGCCCAGCCGCATGCCCAGCCGCGCGCCGAGACGCGCACCCTGCCGCTCAGCCGTCCGCAGCCTTCATCCCAGCTCCAGTCGCCGGCACAGCCGCAGCCAGGCATGACGCCCCGCCCGGCGCCGTTGCGGCCGGCAATCGAACGCCCCGCTGCCGAAGCCGAGGCACCGGCGGTGCGTACGCAAGTCGCTCCGGCCGGCGGCAGCACGATCGGCGGCCGTCTTTTCTCGGGCTACGCATTGCAGGCCGGGGTTTTTTCCGACGTGCGCCGCGCCGAGGAACTGCACGCCAAACTGACGCTCAATGGCATCCCGTCGACGCTCGAAGCGCGCGTCCAGGTCGGCCCGTTCAAGACCCGCGAGGAGGCCGAGCTGGCTCGCGAAAAAATGAAGGTACTGGGCATCGACGCGGTTCTCCTGATGCCGCCCAAAGGCGCCGTTCGCTGATCATCGCGCGGGCCGGAGCGGGCTAGCCGCCGGCCAGCTGTTTTTTCAGGCGGGTGGCGAAGACCGTCATTTCCTTGGCCGCTTGCACGTCGCCTCGGGCCTCGGCAACGCCAATCCCCGTCTCGTAGGCGGCCAGCGCCTCGGCGGCCTGGCCGGATTCGGCGAGGGCCTTGCCAAGCAGCTTCCATGCGGCCGAAAAATTCGCATCGCGGGCAATGGCCTCGCGAAAACGCGCGGCGGCCCGCGCCGGATCGCCGCCTTTCAGGTGCTCGTTGCCCAGCGAGTAGCGCAGCAGGGCATTGTCGCGCGGGCCGCCGAGCAGTTTTTCGAGATTGGCGATGATCGTGGCAGTCATTTAAGATTCCCTGTTTTTCCAGTCGTACATTTTAGAGGACAGCACTGTGGCCAAAACAATCATCTCGACGCCGTACGCACCGGCTGCGATCGGCACCTATTCGCAGGCCGTCAAGGTCGGCGAGGCGGGACATACCGTCTACCTTTCCGGGCAGATCGGGCTCGACCCGGCGAGCATGCAGATGGTGGACGGGATCGACGCACAAATCGTTCGCGTCTTCGAAAATCTCAAGGCGGTTGCCGAAGCGGCGGGCGGCTCGCTGGCCGACGTCGTCAAGCTCAACGTCTTTCTGACCGATCTGGGCCATTTTGCCAAGGTCAATGAAACGATGGCGCAGTATTTCGCCGAGCCCTATCCGGCGCGTGCGGCGGTCGGCGTCGCGTCGTTGCCGCGCGGCGCGCTGGTCGAGGCCGATGGCGTGCTGGTGATCGGCGGCTAACGCCGGTCCTTGCCGCCGATGTCTGCCGTCGCCGGGATCAAGGCGCCGCCCGCGATCCTCTCCCGCCTCGCCAAGCTGGGCCTCGAGCGGCGCGAAGATCTTCTCCTGCACCTGCCGCTGCGCTACGAGGACGAAACCAGCGTCACGCCGATCGACGCCGCGCCGCCCGGTGCGCCGGTGCAGGTCGAGGCCGAGGTGCTCGACGTCTCGGTGCAGTTCCGCCCGCGCCGCCAGCTGCTGGCGACCGTGCGCGATGCGAGCGGCGAACTGGTTCTGCGCTTTCTCAATTTTTACGGCAGCCAGACCAAGCAGCTCGAAGGCGCACGCGACAACGGGCGCCGGCTGCGCATTTTCGGCGAGATCCGCCACGGTTTCCTGGGTGCCGAGATGGTCCATCCGCGTTACCGCGTGCTGGCCGACGACGAGCCGCTGGCCAAGTCGCTGACGCCGGTTTATCCGACCACCGCCGGCATTTCGCAGAATGCCTTGCGCAAGCTGATCGCGCAGGCGCTCGCCGTGGCCGATCTGTCGGAACTGCTCGACGCCGGCTGGTGCGCGCGCCAGGGGCTGCTGCCGTTCAATGCCGCCGTATCCTTGTTGCACGCGCCGCCGCCGGGCGTTGCCGAAGATCAACTGCAGCTGCGCACGCATCCGGCCTGGCAGCGCGTCAAGTTCGACGAGCTGCTCGCGCAGCAACTCTCGCTGCGCCGCGCCTACAACGCGCGGCGGCAAAAGGGCGCGCCGCGCCTCCAGGCCTCCGGCCGGCTTGCGCAGCAACTGCTTGCCGCGCTGCCGTTCGGACTGACCGCCGCGCAGCGGCGCGTCGGCGCCGAGCTGGCCGCCGACCTCGCGCAGCCCTATC
>JBAQRB010000148.1:0-7126 GCA_049295655.1 Rhodocyclaceae bacterium | reverse complement strand
CAAGTAATCCGTCTGACGGTCGATCGGGCGAAAGGGGGTCATGGCAGCACTTCGGAAATAAACGTATGCGTCATTATCTCATCTCCGCCCGGGCACCTGTTAAGTCCGACAGGCTGCTAGCGCTGGGAATCGAGCCAGACGACAAGTCCCAAGGCGTTCAAATCAAGGTCTGTTGCATAGACAGCCAGAATCTCTGCAGGCGGCAAGCGGCACCCGAAGCGTTTTGCCTCGTCGACCAGCAGGTGGGCCAGGCCGGCACGGATGCGAGAATGCCTTTCCTGTCCGGAATTCTGCTCACGCCGCGCAATTTCAAGATGGGCGTCAATCAGCCGATGCAATTCGACGGCTTTCGCAGCGACATCCGTAACCTCGCTGAAATGCGTCAGGTACATGGCCTGCGGCTGGTAACTGACGAGCAGGTCGAGCGACGCATGCAGGGCATCCGGATCGAATTGCACCGGAGTTGTCGTCGGAAAAATGAACTGACGCCCTTCGGTATCCAGTTCCCGATAGGAAAGCCCGAAGGTATCGCCGGTAAATATATTGCCGCTCCTCCGATCAAGAATGCAGATGTGGTGGCGGGCATGGCCCGGTGTATCGAGGCAGACGAGCTCCCGCCCGGCCAGATTGACTGACAGTTCATGGGTTGCTTCGATGATTCTCGTTGCATCGATCGGCAGCACATCGCCATAAAGACGGCGAACCTCCGCGGCACCATAGACGGCAACGGCACCAGCCACCAACTTTGTCGGATCGGCCATGTGACGTGCGCCACGCGGATGAACCAGAAGGCGCGCGTTTGGAAACGCACGCATCATCGCACCGGCACCGCCGGCATGATCGAGGTGAATATGCGTCAGAATGACGTAGTCTACGCTTTGAACATCAAGCTCAAGCGCCTCGAGCGCAGCCAGTGCCGCAACCAAAGATTCATTGTTGCCGGTATCAACGAAGGCGATACGCCCATTTTCGACCAGCAGATGAATCGACGCCATCCGCGGACGAACGTAGTCCGCGTCGATGGCATAGATGCCTTGCGCGTAACGAATCAGTCGATCCATGGGCAGCCCCCTCTTTTGATTAATGGGCGATTATAGTTGCCATTGCCGGGGGCTTGTGACCCCCTGCGCGTTTTCTTTTTGTAGGCTTGTCGCCCAGGGCCTCTGCACTCGGACAGTATTATCGTCTTTGGCATAACCCGGTAGAAATAGTCGTTAACATTCATAGCGTTATGCCGTCATCTTGTAACCTCGTTCGAAATCGCGTCTACTCTCGTCTTTTGGGCGGCAGAAATGACTGCGACGAACGGGGTAAATCTGATGGGCTGTTTGACCGAAATAGACGATCCGCGCAAACCCAGCAACGGGACGCTGCATGATTTTCAGGAGATTCTCGTGATCGCCATTGCGGCCATGCTTTCGGATTCGGATACCGTCGAAGACATCGCGTTCTGGGCGCGCAAAAAGGAGACATGGCTGCGCCGCTTCCTGTTGCTCAAGAACGGAATCCCATCGGAGGCGACTTTTTTGCGCATCTTTCGGGTCCTCGACCCAAAGCAGTTTGAGGTGACGTTTCGTCGGTGGGTGAGTGGCGTAGTCGGTGCCTTGAGCGGAAGCATTGCCATCGATGGCAAGACGGTGCGTGGATCGGGTACCGGCGGTGAGAGTGCCATTCACATGGTCAGTGCCTTCGCGACCGATCTGGGGATTGTGCTCGGCCAGGAGAAAGTCGCCCGCAAGAGCAATGAGATCACCGCCATCCCGGAACTGCTTGAGGCGCTCTACATCAAGGGCTTCCTCGTCAGCATCGACGCCATGGGCTGCCAGAAAAAAATTGCCGATCAGATCACAAACAAAGGCGGCGACTATCTGCTGGCGGTCAAAGGCAATCAACCGACGCTGCTGAACGCCGTCGATACCGCTTTCATTGCCCAGCACGAATCCGAGGAGGTAGATCGCCAAGGCCGGGTTGAGAAATCCCATGGACGAATCGTCGGCCAAGTCGCTTCGGTGCTGCCCGCGCAAGGCGTGGTCAATCTGGCGGATTGGCCCAAGTGCAAAACGATCGGTCTCGTCGACTCCGTCCGCCTCGTCGGCGACGAGGAGTCGGGCTGGGAGCGGCGTTATTACATCAGCTCCCGCGAGCTGAGTGCAGAACAACTGGCGGCAGCCGTGCGGGCCCACTGGGGGATCGAAAACCGGCTTCACTGGATCCTCGACGTCAGCTTCGGCGAGGATGGCAGCACCATACGCAAGGACAACGCGCCGCAGAATCTCTCCCTCCTGAAGAAAATCGTGCTCAATCTGATTCGTCTGGACACCACCGACAAGACCAAAGCCAGCTTGCGTTTGAAGCGCAAAGGCGCCGCTTGGGATGATGATATCCGGATGAACATGCTGGGTCTTACGCCGTTATGATGGGCGAGTGCAGAAGCCCTGGCTCAGGCAGCTGCTATTTTGGAACAAGAACTCGCCGCACGCGTGACCAGCAAAGCCGCCGGGATGGGCGACTCATCATCGGAAAAATAATTTTTTTGGATTGACGATACGCGCTGTTCAGAGGAAGCTGCGCGCCCAATCGACTTGGGCGCGGTTCGGATGATGACCCGCAGCGACCGCGTGTTCCTTCATAATGGCGCCTTGCCAATCGAAGCTGGAAACCAGAAGCGCAAAAATGACTCTACTGCAGGATCACTACTCGAAACTGGGCGTCTCGCCGGCAGCAAGCGCCGACCTGATCAAGACCGCCTACCGCAAGAAGGCCGCGCAGTACCATCCGGACAAGAATCCGTCGCCCGACGCTGCGGCGCGCTTTCGCGAGGTGCAGGAGGCGTACGAGGTGATTTCGGACCCGGCCCGGCGCAAGGCTTACGACGAGAACCGGCAGCGCAGCCTGATCGAAGAGCCGATCGCTGTCGCGCGCGATATCGCGGAAAAATACATTCAGGGAATCGTCAATTGAAGAAATCGCACTATTTTTCGGATCTGATCAGAAGCTACAACGACGAAGTCGACGATCTACTGACCGATTCCGAAGGCAAATCAGCGCTGCAAAAGCGCCTGAACGACAAGCGCCGCGAGATCGACGCGATCCTGCCGATGATCGAATTCAGTCCGGAAATGGTCGCCGTGGCCTTCTACGACGCCTTCCGCTTCAAGGTGCCGGCGATGATGCAGCAAATCGCCCTGAGTTCGCCGGGCCGCCCCGGCTTCCTTCCCTGGTCCGGGCTGCAAGGCCAACTGACGATTGCGCCGTGGGCCGAACCGCTGGTCAAGGCGGCGCTGAAAACCGAAGGCGGCGACGCCTTTCTGGTCACCACCGCGACGCTCGAGTACCTGCGCAACAAGGACGCCTTCGCCGCGCCGGCAGCGCGAGTCGAAGCGGAGGATGAGGACGAACGAGGCGAACGAGGTGAGGAAGGCGACGAGGAAGGGAACGACGATGACGTCGACGACCTCGGCGAAGCCGGCGCCGACTGGCTCTCCGAGCAGGGCTTCGAGCCGCTGGAGCGTTAACTTCGATTAACCACAACGGGCACAACGGGCACAACGAGAATCAAGAGCTTGAACCCATAAAATCTTTTCGTTGTGCCCGTTGTGTTCGTTGTGGTGAGCAGTTTAATACTGAATTTTTGCAAGAAAGACATCGCATGCATCCGGTTGTTCTGAAATCCTCGCAGTTGATTCTGGCCGGCGATATCGAAGGCGCCGAGACCGCGCTGGTCGAAATTGCTGACCGGCACGGCGATCACGCGCTGGTCGCCATCCTCGACGACATGCCGCCCAAGGACCTGCTGGCGGTCATGCGCGAGTTCGATTCGTCGCGCGAATCGGTGGTCAACATGCTGGTGACGCCCGAGCAGTTTGCCCGCTCGATCGTCCTCGAGCGCATGTACGGCGAACGCACCAGCGAGCGGCTGCGCGCGATGATGAATGCCGTCATCCACCGCGATCTGACCAGCGCCGTCGAATACCTCGAGGCGATCGCCGACATCGAGGGCGGCAGCCAGACGCTGGCCGACTATTTCGAAGACCGCTACGACGAGATCTTCAGCTTCGCCACCAGCGGGACCTTTGTTCCGCAGTTCGACCTGGACTCCGGCGCCCGGACCCACAACACCTGGCTGATGGAAAAAATCGAGGAAATCGACCACGGCCTGTTCGGCAACTCGATCGAAAGCTCGCGCCCGCTGCTCTCGCGTACGGAAATCGCCGACGGCGACTGGATGGAAACCGCCTGGCTGCTGCGCTACGAGCTGCCCGACGCCTTCGAGGAAGTGATGATCATGCTGCGCGACCGTGCGCAGAAGCATCTGGAAGAGGCCAATGCAGCGCCCGCTCCGGCCGCCTCGCTCTCCGGCGACGATTCCGGCGACGAGGAAGAATCCGCGATCTAGGGACTGATTCATGCCGACCGCTTCCCCCCCGCACGCCAACGCACTGGCGGCTTTCGACAGCCGCCCGTTTTTCGACAAGGCGCTGCATTACGGCGTCAAGCAAGGCATGGTTTCGCCCGAGCGGCTGCAGGCGATCCAGGAAGATTTTGCCAAGGGCATCGTGCAGATCGCCAATTTCTTCGGCACGGCGCACCTGCGTCCGGAACTCGACCTCGCGCTGCGCCGGATGGTGAATCTGATCAGCCTCCACCTCGAGGAAATGTCGGGTGGCGACCTGCAGATCGCTGCCGCGTCGCTGCGCGACAAGACCTTTCTCTCGCACTCGAAGGCCGGCTCGGAGATGCTCAAGCGCCTGCACGCCCTGCCCGACAACACGCTGCTCTGCAGCGAGCCGGTCTCGGCCGAGAGCCAGCGCGCCTATCTTGACGAAAAGACGGCAGCCAGCACGATTTCGCTGGCCGACTACCAGTCCGAACTGGCCATGCGTCAGGAAAACCAGAACACGATCGATTTCTCGTTCTGGCTGGCGAGGAAACTGGGCGTTCCGCGTGCCGACGTCGACGACGCCGATTCGCTGATCCGCAGCGCCATGCTGCTGCTCTTCGTCGACCAAGCCGAACTGAAGCTGCCGACCCGCACGGCCTTCGTCCGGCTGGTCAAGGCCGCCCGCAGCGCCAAGGCCAGACTCAACGAAGCCCGCCTGAGCGCCTTCCTGAAGGATGCGCCGATCGAATTCCAGCGCCTGGCGCGGCGGCAAATGGATCGTTTCATTGCCGGCGAGCTGCCGCAGATCCGGCAAGCCGGAATGAGCGCGGACCAGCTGCTCTACGGCGATTCGGGCCAACCCTACTTCGTCAGCGAGAGCCTCGACGAGGACGTCCGCGAATACGACCGGCTGGTCGCCAAGGAATGGGATCGCGTGACGCACGGCGACGCCGACGACCCGGCGGTGCTCGCCACGGTGTTCCTGTTCATCGCCACCGGCCTGCCGCCGAAGGCCTCGATGCTGCTGCGCGAAGGCAAGGAGGTGATCCGGATTTTCCGCGCGAGCGGCTTCGATTCGCCGGCCGTCGTCGATTTCATCGAGCAGCACGCGCCGCAGGCGATCCGCGAAGACATCAAAAGATCGTGGGAAGAAGACCTGCAGGGCGAAGCGCGCGAACAGCTGGCCGACAGCGACCCCAACTGGCCGGACGCCTACATGGAACGCTCGCTCGAATACCTGCGCAAGACGTGTTGCGCGACCTGGAAAGGCCGGCGGTAAGGGGGCATCGATAATCCGGGTTTGGACTTGTTTTTTTACTCATGATCCATATCAAATACTCATGACACATTGACCGGCCATCATCCTGCCCCCGGTCAGGAGTTTTCATGCGCTCTCTTTTCACCCCGAAAGACTTGCCGAAACACGTCGCGCTGATCGTGTTGCACGTGCTGCTGGCCAGGCTGATGGTGGCGCTTTTTGCCAGCAACGACGTCGTGGGCTTTTTGTGGCTGGCCAGTGGGGTGGCGCTGGCGGCTGTTCTGCTGGGCGGCAACAAGTATCTTCCGGCGGCATTTCTGGGGGCAGCGTTTGGCTACTTGCTGCTCGGCAGGCCGCCGTTGTTTGCGCTGGTCGCCGCGTTGCGCCACACAACGGCAATCTTCCTCGGCATCTGGCTGCTGAAAAAGGAAGGCCGTTTCGACCCGGACCTGCAGAAGCTTAGCGATTTCCTGCGAATTCTCGTCCTGGCACTGGGCATCGGCCTGTTTTCGGCCCTGGTCATGCAACTGTTCGCCTGGCTTGACGCAGCATCCTTCGCCGGCACCCATAGCTTCAATCAACGCTGGACGGGGCACGCCCTTGGCATCGTCGTCGTCATGCCGCTGGTGCTGATCTGGCGACAACGGCCATGGGAATGGGTTGCCGCCGAAGCGACGCTGATCGTCGGCCTCTCGTTCCTGGTCGGCCAGGTGGTTTTTCTTGACTGGCTGCACGACTCGCTCGGCCAGATCGCGCGCGGTTACTGGCTATTCCTGTTCATCGCCTGGGCTGCCGTTCGGCTCGGGCTGCACGGCACGGTGCTGATTCTGGCGATCGTGGCCACCCAAGGCGTACTCGGCGCGCAGCAGGGAACCGGCTTTTTCGCCAACGACATCGCCAGAACCCAACTGGCCAACTATTTCTTCTACATCTTCACCCTCTCCGTGGTCGGCATGGCGCTGGCCACCTACTTCACCGAGCGCAAGCAAGGCGAGGAAACGCTGCGCCAGGCCCGCGATCGGCTGACGCTGGCCACGCGCGCGGGCGGCGTCGGCGTCTGGGATCTGGATCTGACCCGGAACGTTCTGACCTGGGATGAGCAGATGTTCGCGCTCTACGGCGTCCCACGAGCGCAGTTTTCCGGCGCCTACGAAGCCTGGAAAGCCGGTGTTCTGCCGGATGACGTGCAGCGGGCCGACGCGGAAGTGCAGATGGCGCTGCGCGGCGAAAAGGATTTCGACACCGAATTCCGTGTGCTCTGGCCGAACGGGACGATCCGCAACATCCGCGCTCTCGCCCGGGTAGAGCGCGACCCTGCCGGTCGCCCGCTGCGCATGATCGGCACCAACTGGGACATTACCGAGCGCAAGCAGGCCGAAGCGGAACTCCTGCGCTCGAACAGCGAACTCGAGCAGTTCAGCTACAGCATTTCGCACGACATGCGCCAGCCCCTGCGCATGATTTCAAGCTACCTGCAACTGCTCGAG
>JBAQRB010000147.1:0-11060 GCA_049295655.1 Rhodocyclaceae bacterium | reverse complement strand
CTGCCGGCCTCAGGCCGGGCGGCGGAAGTCGTCGGCGATCCAGGCCTCGGCGCTGGCCGTCGTCAGCTTGAAGGTGGCCGCGACGCGCACCCGCGCCAGCTCATCGTCGGCCGCGTCGTACGCGCCGAGCAGCGCGTGCGGGTCGTCCTCGTCGGGAATGATGTCGAGCGTGATCCGGGTCCGGCCATCCGGCGCATTCAGCGTCAGGCTCTTGTGGTACTGCGCGTGCAGCTGCTGCTCGTGCCGGCGCAGGACTTCGGCGGCGGTCTTGACCAGCGTGTTGAACGCCGAGACGTCGAGCGGCTTCGGGTTTTTCTTGTCGCGCCCCATCGTCCACGGGCCGACCAATGCCGGCTCGGCTTCGCCGTCCTTGATCATCTCGACGGCCCAGCCCTCGTCGTCCTCGTTCTTGATGACGCGTGCGGTCCAGCCGTTGTTGCGCCACAGGCGCGCTTCGTTGATCGGGCCGTCAACGTCGTCGTCAACGGCCTCGTTCGCCGCGTTGTCAGCCATGGCGCTCAGGAAGCCCGTTCGTGCAGGAAATAGACCTTCACCTTTTTGCCCTTGACCTTGCCTTCGTTGAGCTTGCGCAGCGCCTCGCGGGCGATCTTGCGTTCGACGGCGACGTAGGTCGAGAACTCGGTGACGTTGATTTTGCCGATCTGTTCCTTCGTGAAACCGGCATCCTTGGTCAGCGCACCGAGCACGTCGCCCGGGCGGATTTTCTCCTTGCGTCCGCCGAGGATCTGCAGCGTGACCATCGGCGGCATCAGGACTTCCTTGCCGGTCGGCGTCAGTTCGCCGAGCGGGTGCCACTCGGCTTCGATGCCGTGCAGCTTCTCGATCGCCATCACGCGGTCCATCTCGTTGCCGCTGGCCAGGCTCAGCGCCCAGCCTTCCTGATCGACGCGGCCGGTGCGGCCGATGCGGTGGATGTGCACCTCGGGCTCGAAAGTGATATCGACGTTGATCACCGCCTCGAGCTGGGCGATGTCGAGGCCGCGCGCGGCGACGTCGGTTGCGACGAGCACCGAGCAGCTGCGGTTGGCGAACTGCACCAGCACCTGGTCGCGTTCGCGCTGCTCGAGCTCACCGTGCAGCGTCAGCGCGTTGAAGCCCTGCTTGTGCAGGATGGCGAGCAGGTCGCGGCACTGCTGGCGGGTGTTGCAGAAGGCGATCGTGCTGACCGGGCGGAAGTGGTTGAGCAGCTGGCCGACGGCATTGAGGCGCTGCTCGTTGCTGACTTCGTAAAAGCGCTGACGGATCTTGGTCGCCGTGTGCTGCTCGGTGAGCTTCACTTCCTGCGGGTTGCGCAGGAACTGCTGGCTCAGCTTGGCGATCCCTTCCGGGTAGGTCGCCGAGAAGAGCAGCGTCTGGCGCTCCTTCGGGCATGAGCGGGCGACCTTGGCGATGTCGTCGAAGAAACCCATGTCGAGCATGCGGTCGGCTTCGTCGAGGACCAGCGTAGTCAAGGCTTCGAGGTTCAGGCTGCCGCGTTCGAGGTGGTCCATGATCCGCCCCGGCGTGCCGACGACGATGTGCGCGCCGTGTTCGAGGCTGGAGATCTGCGGGCGCATCGTCGCGCCGCCGCACAGCGTCAGGATCTTGATGTTGTCTTCGGCGCGCGCCAGGCGGCGGATTTCCTGCGTCACCTGGTCGGCCAATTCGCGCGTCGGGCAGAGCACGAGGGCCTGCACGCCGAAATTGCGCGGGTTGAGCTTGGTCAGCAGCGGCAGCGTAAACGCCGCCGTCTTGCCGCTGCCGGTTTTTGCCTGTGCGATCAGGTCGTGGCCGGCCAGCGCAATCGGCAGGCTGGCCGCCTGGATCGGCGTCATCGCGAGGTAGCCGAGCTGCTGCAGATTGGCCTGCATCGCCGGCGAGAGCGGCAGTTCGTTGAATAAAGGGTTTGTGCTGGCGTCAGCGGACGCGGGGGAGGTCGTAATGGTCATGGCGAATTATACGGGATGGCGTTTTTTCCTGCGATCCCTTGCGGGCGGGGTTGGGGTTGGCGCTACCCCCACCTGGCCGGGAGCGCCGATTCCCTTTGCTAGGCCGCGACCAGTTCCGCTCGCTTCGCAGGAACGGACTTCCCGTCCTCCGCCTGCGGCCTGATCTTGAACCAGATCGCGTACAAAGCCGGCAGGAACACCAGGGTCAGCACCGTCCCGGCGAAGGTGCCGCCGATCAGGGTATAGGCCAGCGTCCCCCAGAAGACGGACTGGGTGAGCGGGATGAACGCCAGGATGGCGGCGAGCGCGGTCAGGATGACCGGCCGCGCGCGCTGCACGGTGGCCTCGACCACGGCATCGAAGGGCGCCAATCCATCCTTCTCGTTGCTGCGGATCTGACCGATCAGGATCAGCGTGTTGCGCATCAGGATGCCGGACAGCGCGATCAAACCGACCAGCGCGTTGATGCCGAATGGCTGCTGGAAGATCAGCAAGGTGGGAATGACCCCGATCAGGCCCAGCGGTGCGGTGGCGAATACCATCATCATTGCGGAAATCGAGCGGACCTGGAAGATGATCGTGATCAGCGTCAGGGCGATCATGATCGGGAAGATCGGCGCCAGGGCACGATTCGCCTTGCCGGATTCCTCGATGGAACCGCCCTGCTCGATCCGGTAACCGGCCGGCAGCTTGGCGATGATCGGCTGAAGCTCCTGGAATACCGCGGCGGACACGTCCGGCGGCTGCAGACCCTCGGCGATATCGCCGCGCACGGTGATTGTCGGCGTGCGGTCGCGGCGGCGCAGGATCGGGTCTTCCATGCGCACATCCACGGTGCCGACCTGCGCCAGCGGAATCTTCTGGCCGGCCGCGCCGACCAGCGTGAAATCGGCGATCCGGCCCGGATCAAGCCGCGTGTTGCCGGCCGATCGGGCTGTCACCTGCACCGAACGGATGTCCTCGCGCACCTCGGTGATCGGGATGCCGCTCAACAGGAACTGCAGCTGCTGGGCCACGTCGCTGGAGCTCAGGCCGAGGCTCTGCAGCCGGTCCTGATCGAGCGAGAAACGCAGCGTGGGCACGCGCTCGCCCCAGTCGGAGTTGACCGTCCGCATCTGGGATGAGGCCTGCATCACGGCCCGCACCGCTGCCGAAATTTCGCGCAGCTTGTCGGGATCGGGCCCCATCACGCGGAAGGCTACGGGGAACGGCGAGGGTGGGCCGAACACCAATTGGGTCACCCGCACGCGTGCCTCCGGCGCCAGGCCGTCCGCCACCGCCTGCCGCAGCCTGAGCTTGAGCGTCTCACGCGCCGTCTGGTCGTTGGTCATGACTACGATCTTGGCGAACGAAGGATCGGGCAGCTCCGGCGACATGGCGAGATAGAAGCGCGGCGCGCCCTGGCCGACGTAGGCGGTGACGATCTTCGCTTCCGGCTGCTCGGCCAGCCAGGCCTCGACCTTGGCGGTGGCGACACTGGTCTGCTGGATCGAGGTGCCATACGGTAGCTGGACTTCGACCAGGACTTCGGGCCGATCGGACGTCGGAAAGAACTGCTTGTTGACCACGCCCAGGCCCAGGATCGCAATGACGAAGGCGCCGACCACGCCCGCCGCGACCAGCCATTTGCGCCGAATCACCGATCCCAGCAGGCGGCGGAAGCGCTCGTAGTTCGGCGTAGCGTAGATTGCCCCGTGCCCGCCCTCGTGCTTCTCAAAGTTCGGGAGCAGCTTCACCCCCAGGTAGGGCGTGAACACGACGGCAACGATCCACGAGGCGATCAACGCA
Organism: Rhodocyclaceae bacterium; assembly: GCA_049295655.1. GTDB lineage: Bacteria > Pseudomonadota > Gammaproteobacteria > Burkholderiales > Rhodocyclaceae > CAJBIL01. The sequence goes on along the minus strand of JBAQRB010000147.1, from coordinate 7,323 downwards.
ATGCCGACGATCCAGAACATGTTGCTGGTGTATTCGCCGGCGGTCGACTTGGCGAAGCCGTTCGGCATGAAGCCGATCGCCGTCACCAGGGTTCCGGCCAGCATGGGCGCGGCGGTGTGGCTCCACGCATAGGCCGCGGCGCGGATGCGGTCGTAGCCTTCCTCCATCTTCACCACCATCATCTCGATGGCGATGATCGCGTCGTCGACCAGCAGCCCGAGGGCCAGGATCAACGAGCCCAGCGTGATCCGGTCGAAGTTCTTGCCGGTGGCCGCCATGATGATGAAGACCACGGCCAGGGTTAGGGGAACTGCGGCCGAAACCACGATGCCGGCGCGCCATCCCATGCTCAGGAAACCCACCAGCATCACCACGCCGAGGGCGACGAAGAACTTGACCATGAACTCGCCGACGGCTGAGTGGATATTGACCGACTGGTCCGTGACTTTGGACAGGCTCATGCCAAGCGGCATTCCGGCATTGATGGCCGCCGCTTCCGCCGCCAGCGCCTGGCCCAGATCGAGGCCGTTCCAGCCTTCGCGCATGACCACGCCAAGCAGCAAGGCCGGTTCGCCGTTGTTGCGGATGAGAAAAGTGGCCGGATCCTCGTAGCCCCGCTTCACCTCGGCGATATCGCCGAGCTTCAGCGTACGGCCCCGCGCCGCGACGGGCGTATTGCGGATCGCCTCAAGGTCGTCGATGGCTCCATCGAGCCGGATGAAGACCTGTGGGCCCTTGGCTTCGATCGAACCGGCGGGCGTCATGACATTGCGCCCGTTCAGCGCGGCGAAGAGATCGCGCGGGGCGACGCCCAGCGTCGCCAGGCGGTCATGGGAGAACTCGACGAAAATCCGTTCGGCCTGCTCGCCGATGATGTTCACCTTCTTGACGCCCGCCACGTGCAGCAGGCGCTGGCGCATGGTCTCGGCGTCGCGCACCAGGTTCCGATGCGGCTCGCCCCTGGCTTTCAAGGCGTAGAGCGCAAAGGTCACGTCGGCATATTCGTCGTTCACCAGCGGCCCGATGACGCCACGCGGCAGCTTGCCGGCCTCGTCGCCGAGTTTCTTGCGCGCCTGATAGAACTGCTCGGGGACCTCGGCGGGCGGCGCGCTGTCGAGCAGGTACACGGTGGTGAAGGCCAGCCCCGGTCGCGTAAAGGTCTCGGTCCGGTCATACCAGCGCAGTTCCTGCATGCGCTTTTCCAGCGGCTCGGCGACCAGTTCTTCCATCTCCCTGGCCGTGGCCCCGGGCCAGGCGGTGACCACGGTCATCTGCTTGATGGTGAAGGCGGGATCCTCGGCCCGGCCCAGCGTCAGGAAGGCCCAGACACCGGCGACGAAGATCGCCAGCATCAGGAACAGCGTGACCGAGCGCTCGCGGACGGCGAGGGCGGAGAGGTTGAAGCCGCTCATGGCCGTTTCTCCCCGGCCGCCGCTACAGCTGGCGCGGCTGCGTCGTCAGCCAGTCGTACGGAATCGCCTTCGTGCAGCAGATGGGCGCCGAGCACGACCACGCGATCGCCGGCAGCGAGGCCGCTGACGACCGCAGCGCTTTCGCTGCTGAGGCCGGCCACCTGCACGGCGCGCCAGGTGACCCGAGGCGTGTCCTTTTCGATTAGCCAGACGCCGGGCCCTTTGCCCGGATCGAAGATCGCGCCGAGCGGAACCTGCAGCGCCGGGGTGGCGCGGTCGTGCGCGAGATGGATGGCGATGGTCGAGCCCAGCGGCGCATCGGCCAGCGGACCTTCCAGCACGTAGCGTGCTTCGAAAGTGCGCGTCTGCGGGTTGGCGGCATCCGACAGCTGGCGCAGTTTCGCAGCGCCCGTGAGCCCGCTGCCATACAAGGCGGCCTGCGCTTTGGAGCCGATCGCCGGGCGCAGGGTTTCGGGAAGTTCGATGACCGCTTCGCGGCGCCCGGCATGGGCCACCCGAACCACCACCTGGCCGGCACCGACGACCTGGCCCGGCTCGGCCTGGGTGTCGACCACCACGCCATCCGCGTCGGCGAGCAGCACCGTGTAGCCGGTTTCGTTGCGGGCAACGTCGGCCTGGGCCCGGGCCGCATTGAGCTCGGCCCGTGCCGACTCGGCGGCGGCCTTGATCTTGTCGTAGGCTGAGGCCGACACCGCACCCGCCGAGACGAGGTCGCGGTATCGCGCCTCGTCCTCCGCGCTCTGGTGCGCGCGCGCCGTGGCGGCGGCGACGGCCTCGTCGCGGGCGCGCATGGCGAGCCCCAAGTCGGTGGGATCGATGCGCATCAGCGGCTGGCCGCGCCTGACGGCCTGCCCGGTGTCGACCAGGCGCGCCAATATCTTGCCGGGGACGCGGAAACCGAGGTCGCTCTGCACCCGTGCTGCGATGACGCCGGTAAATGAACGCTCGGCCTGGACGGCGGTCGCCACCGTCCCCACTCGCACGAGGGGAATTTGCGTTCGCGGATCATTTGAAGAAGTGGCGTCGCCGCACGCTGCCAGGACCAGGGGCAACAAACCGACGACGGCGAGAAGGGGAATATTACGGCGCTGAAGCATGGCAACCTCCGGGAATGCGAAGGCCTCCATCCTCTACCAAGTGACCAATAGTGTCAATAGTCACTCAAAAATCTGCCAAATACTCCGGCTACATGGACTCGAAAACCGGTCTCAAGCCTCCTTGCCTGATCTTTACTCGGCGAGCTTGCGCAGTTCGCAGATCAGATCCGACTTGCCCTCGAAGCCGATACCCGGCAATTCCGGCAGCATGAGGTAGCCGTTCTCGACCTTCGCGCCATCCGGGAAACCGCCGTAGGGCTGAAACAGGTCCGGATAGGATTCGTTGCCGCCCAGACCGAGGCCGGCGGCGATGTTCAGGGACATCTGGTGGCCGCCGTGGGGGATGCAGCGGCTGGCCGACCAACCGTGCTGCTTCAGCATGTCCAGGGTGCGCAGGTACTCGACCAGGCCATAGCTCAAAGCGCAGTCGAATTGCAGCCAGTCGCGGTCCGGGCGCATGCCGCCATAGCGGATCAGGTTACGGGCATCCTGCATCGAGAACAGGTCTTCGCCGGTTGCCATCGGCTTGTCGTAGTAGTTGCGCAGCGTCATCTGCAACTCGAAGTCCAGCGGATCGCCCGGTTCCTCGTACCAGAACAGGTCATACTGGGAGAGCGCCTTGGCGTACTGGATCGCGGTGTCCAGATCGAAACGGCCATTGGCATCCACGGCCAGCTTCTGACCGTCCTGCAGCACGCTCAGGATGGAGTCGATGCGCCGCAGGTCTTCGTCCAGCGAAGCGCCGCCGATCTTCTTCTTGACGACGGTGTAGCCACGATCGATGTAGCTGCGCATCTCGTCCTTCAGTTTCTCGTGATCCTGACCCGGGTAGTAATAGCCGCCGGCGGCATAGACAAAAATCTTGCGATTGACCGTACCGTCACCATAACGATCGGCCAGCAACTGGAACAGCGGCTTGCCTTCGATCTTGGCCACGGCGTCCCATACCGCCATGTCGATGGTGCCGATAGCCACCGAGCGCTCACCGTGGCCGCCCGGTTTCTCGTTGGTGAACATGCAGTTCCAGATCTTGTGCGGGTCCAGGTTGTTGCCGGTGGCGTCGACCAGGCTCTCGGGATCGGCGGCCATGATGCGGGGAATGAAACGCTCGCGCATCAGGGTGCCCTGACCGTAACGGCCGTTGGAATTGAAGCCGTAGCCGATGACCGGTTTGCCGTCGCGGATCACATCGGTGACCACGGCCACCAGGCTCAGCGTCATCTTGCTGAAATCGATGTAGGCGTTGCGGATGGGCGAGCTGATCGGAACGGTCTTCTCGCGGATTTCAACTATTCTCATCAAGGATCTCCTTTAAGGGATGAAGCTCGGTTCGGCTCCAATGGCGCTAGAATAGTTTTAACCGTTTGCCCGTTGTTTAACCAAGAATTGACATCATTATTAAGCTTTGCTGAAAACTGCGACCTTCTCCGAACTTGAATTCTTCGTACTCCTGAACAGGCTGGGCAGCCTGTCGGCGGCGGCCCGCGCGCTGGACATCACGCCACCGGCGGCCACCATGCGTCTGGCGTCGATGGAAAAGCGCATCGGCGCGCGCTTGCTGAATCGCAGCACGCGCAAGATCAGCCTGACGCCTGAAGGCGAGCTTTATCTTCAGCATGCCAGCCGCTTGGTCGAAGAATTGCGTGAACTGGACGAAATTATCTCCGGCAACCGCCGAGCACCGCGTGGCTTGCTGCGCGTCAATGTGCCGCTGGGCTTCGGCCGCACCGTCATCGCGCCATTGGTGTCGACATTCACCGCGCAGTTTCCCGAGGTTGAAGTTCTGCTGGAAGTGACGGATCGCCCCATCGACCTGATCGCCAAGGGCTTCGATCTGGCGATCCGCTTTGGCGAACTGCCCGATAATCGACTCAATGCTCGCCGCATCATGTCCAACCGGCGCTTTATCTGCGCTTCCCCGGCTTATCTTGAAAAGTACGGCACGCCAAAAACTTTGGCCGACCTGACCAGGCACCGCTGCATTGTCCATCGACAGAACGACGATGCCTACGGCGTATGGCGATTCCTAATCGACGGACGTACCGAAATCGTCAAGGTTCATGGGGTCTTGTCCAGCAACGATGGCGACATCGTGCAGGGGTGGGCCCTGGATGGCCAAGGTATTGTTATTCGCTCCGAATGGGACGTGGCCAAATACCTTGAAAGTGGACGGCTTCGCCGCATTCTTCCCGAGTTTGCGTTACCGAGCGCTGACTTGTATGCCTACTATCCAAGCAAGCAAAACCTCCCAGCCAGGGTCAGGGCCTTCATTAACTTCCTGGTCGAGAAGTTCGTTGTCGAGGAATAGCGTCCATTGATATGGCATGTTTGCGTATGGGCTTTACGGCCGATTCTGGCCGAGAGCCACCATACCCAATTGAAACCAAGCAGAGCGGCAGCGTTCGGGACGAGACAGGGGGCATTTGCCACTTCTACGCCCCCACCATCCAACAACATGCGAATCAGATGACTCGGACAGTGCTGCCGTAACGAGCGAGCTTGCCGTCCACCGTGAGGAGAATCAGTGGCTCACTCATCGACTGGGCAACCAACAAGCGATCGAAGGGGTCGCGATGGTCGTCGAAGACAGGCAAGACGGGGAGCTTGAGGATGTGGGCGTTCTCGATCGGCAGCCAGGTAAAGCCCATTGATTCGACCTGTTCGGCGAAAGCGGACAGATCGATGCGGACCTTGCCCAAGCCGGCCTTGATCGTGAGTTCCCACAACGACACGCTGCTGACGAAGACTTCGTCAGCAGCTTCCACCAGGCTAAGGACTTCCCCGGTGACACGTGGGTCGCCGGTCTGCCACCAGAAGGCGAAATGCGTGTCGAGCAGCAGCTTCACCGGCCGGCTCCCCGGATGCCGGTTTCGCCCTCTGGTTCTTGCAGGCAGGAAAAGATCTCATCGACCGGCACATCGAAATCGTCAGCCATCAGCCAGTCGCGGCCTTTCATGCTCCCCGGTGGAGCAATCCTCCGGCGTGCTGGACGATAGGCTGTCAGCGTGGCAACGGGCTGGCCGGCACGCGCAATGACGACCTCTTCGCCGCGCTCGACCACTTCGAGCAAGCGCGACAGGTGGGTCTTGGCTTCATGGATATTGACGATCTGCATGCTTGACTCCGGCGACAATGGACTAGGACTTAGTCTACCTCAGTCGGAGCCCATTTGCTGGATTGCATGACTAAGGCGCGAGGCTGCGCAGCACCAGATTGGACAGTTGCGCCGGCGCCTCCTCGACGAGGTCGAGGTTGTACTGGAGGAGGAGCGGATTCACAAAGGGCTGCATGACGAGATTGATCGCATGCACTGTCTCGTCCAGCGGCGTCTTGCGTTCGAACTCGCCAGTCTCCCGCCCCTCGCGGACCACTTCCATCAGGATCTGCCGGATGCGCTCGCAGTAGGCGCGGGCGGACGGCCAGCCCTCGCTGGCGGAATGCGCGGCGATGTCGTACAGCTTGCGGTCGTTGAAGAACAGACTGACGCCGGTCGCCACCAGGGTCTTGAACATCCGGCGGAATTTTTCCGTCGGCGTGGCCGCACCGGCCACCGCCTCGTCGACCGCCGCAATGATGGTGCTCAAGGTTCGGGCACAGATGGCTTCGCCGATCGCCTGCTTGGAATCGAAGAACTTGTAGATATAAGCCTTGGAAAAACCGATCGCCTTGGCCAGGTCGGAGACCGTGGTCTTCTCATAGCCGTAATGGCTGAAGTGCGCTTCGGCCGCCTCGACGATCTGGTCGCGAACGTTGTGATCGGCAGGGCCACGCGCCTGGGGAATGGAAGACTCGATTTCGCTCATGAGAAAACAATACCTCGTATTTTTTAGCTTGACAACTAGTGACGTATTTGGATTATAGTCACTGCAACAATTCAACTCCCCGAAAGACTCCCATGCTAGCCCATCCCCGCTCTCTCGCCCTGCTTCTGAGTCTCGGCTTGTTGACGGGCTGCGCCGTCGGCCCCGACTACAGAGTGCCCGAGATCGCGCTGTCGCCCGCTTTCCTCGGGCAGAAAGCTGTCGATCACCGGCCGGTTCAACAGCAGGCAGACCTGACCATCTGGTGGGCGGCCTTCGACGATCCTCTGCTGACGCACTTCGTCGCGCTGGCCCTCGAACAGAACCTGGACATCGCGCAGGCGGCGGCACGTGTCGCCCAGTCGCGGGCGGCATTGCGCTACGCCGATGCGGCGCTGCTGCCGGCGGGCAACGCGAGTATAAACGCTGCGCGCGGCTACCAGTCGGTCGAGACCCCGCTCGGGCAGGTGCTCGACGCCACGCCCGGCTTCGATCGCAGCGGCCGTTCCTATGAAGCCAATCTCGGGGCAAGCTGGGAGATCGACGTGTTCGGCGGTCTGCGACAAGGGCGGGAGGCTGCAAACGCGGCGTACGAGGCATCCGAAGCCGGCGCGGTGGCGACGCGGCTGGCCGTGGCCGCGCAGACGGCGGATGTGTACGTCACGATCCGGGGCTTGCAGGCGCGCACCGCGATCGCCCGACAGCAGGTGGAAACCCGCCGCCGGTTGCTCGCCATGGTCAGGCTGCAGTACGAGAAGGGGGTCGCCGCCGAGCTCCAGATGAACCAGGCCGAGGGGGCGCTGACCCAAGCCGAGGCGCAGATTCCCGTCCTCGAAGCCGGCCTCGATTCGGCGATGAACGCGCTGGACGTGCTGCTCGGCGTGCAGCCGGGAACCCACCGCGCTGAGCTCGCCCCGGTGGCGCCGGTTCCGGTCGCGCCGGGGCTGGCCGGGACCGGCACCCCGGCCGAGATGATCCGGCGCCGACCGGACC
>JBAQRB010000146.1:0-10666 GCA_049295655.1 Rhodocyclaceae bacterium | reverse complement strand
CGAAGTGGATGACTCTTAGGAATCCGCTCTTCGAGCGTTCGATAGCTGAATATCAGAGACTGGGTGACGTCTTGGCCGCGCATGGCTCTGTGGGGGTAGAAAAATATCATTATACCATAAGCATATGTACGCCGCCCAAGAAATTCAACATCCTGCTAGGCCTGCTCAAGCCGACACTTGGCCTGCTGAATCAGGAGAAGAAGCTTATGACGACGCTGTCCAGATGCGGGGGAGGTACAATTTTCAAGCGTTGGTGCCCAGCCGGTCTGGTGGATGCTCTCACAGCAAGGCGGCGTAAGCGTACTCGTCGGACAAATACTTGCCTTGTGCCGATGACAGACGAAATCAGCATCGGCAATATTTTCTTGTCATATATTCCCTCTAGGTGGCTCTGGATTTCCCGGATGGTCATGCCTTGAGCGTAGAGCGACAGGATCTTGTCGTCAAAGCCTGTCCAGCGAGTTTGATGCTTCGGAATCAGGTGCTGTGCCGAGCGCGGGGCATCTCCTCGGCAGTGCGCCGAATTTGCCTTTGAGTGTCTTCTTACTCTTGTCGTTACGGGTGTTGCCGGCTGCATTTTTCGCAAGCTAATTTTTCGTGTGCAAGGTGATCGGCCATCTTGACTTCCGGCTTTCGGTAATCAGCCAGCAGGCTGTCCCATAACTCCGCGGGTACCATATTTGCTACAGTCATCATCGCTTCTGGCAATGAGGCTGTTTCCTGCCTGTCGACCGTTCGTACAAAAAATCCTACACCTTCCTCATGCAGAGATGAAGGAGGTCAACTTTGAATACCTCAAGGTCGTCTACAACCAGAAGCTGCTGCATTCGAGGCTCGGCTACAAATTACCAGTTCAATTCGTGAAATACTGGATCAGAGATCAGCATCAGGAAAAATGGATAGCATGAAATCCACCCTTTGTCAGACGAAAACAGAGGGAGCCTCGGTTTGGAACTGGTCGTTTATCACATTCTTATTATTACTTCAACAGGGATAATACGCCGGTCGGTAACGAGTTGGCTTGCGCCAGCATTGCAGTGCCCGCCTGTTGCAGAATTTGTCCACGCGTCAGGGCCGCTGTTTCCGCTGCAAAATCAGCATCCATGATCCGGCTCTTTGCGGCTGACTGGTTTTCGACAGTGATTTGCAGGCTTGAGACGATCGCATCGAAACGGTTCTGGACGGCACCCCACTTGGCGCGTGCGGCATTTACAAAACTCAGTGCCGAATCGAGCAAGTCGATTGCACTTTGTGCTTGCACGAAGTCTGTACCACCGATGAATATGACGGTACTGCCACCACCGACCCCGGTACCGATGTAATTCGTCTCGAAGTCTCCTACATTAACGGAATTGGAGCTGTCCTGGGCGACCGACAGAACGTTGGCACCGCTCGCGCCTGCGCCAATCTGGAAAGCAAAAGCAGTATTGAATGTCAGTGCGCCCGAATCAAGCAACGAAACACCATTGAAGTTGGCGCCCGAGATCACACGGTGAATTTCGTCCTGCATCTGGAGAAATTCGACCTGTAGGTTATCGCGGTCGCCGGACGATAGCGTAGCGTTTGCCGCTTGAACCGCCAATTCGCGCATGCGCTGCAGGCTGTCAGTGATCTTGCTGATGCTATCTTCGGTCGTTTGGGCCAGCGAGATGCCGTCGTTGGCGTTACGCATGGCGACCTGGGAGCCTCGGATAATCGAATCCATACGGGTGGCCACAGCCAAACCGGCGGCGTCGTCCTTGGCGCTGTTGATCCGCATGCCGGATGATAGGCGCTGCAGCGATCGTTGAAGCGCGCTTTGCGAAGTCGACAGGTTGCGCTGCGCATTCAGCGACGCGATATTTGTGTTGATAACTGAAGGCATGGCTTATCTCCTTAAAAGCTGTGTAAAGATTCGTGATTCGAGATTCTGGCGGAACGCTGCTCATGACGACGAAGCAACTCGTTGCGATGACCTGCTGGCAGACTTTGTCCATGCAATGCCGATGCGGATCGCCACAGACTGGAGTGCCGGCAAATTAGTCCAAGGGGTTCCGGCAAAGTTTGCCGTCCACCTCGAAGTTGCTGCGTGCCTAGGCATTGAAACAACTCCCTAGCACGCTCAAATGTGCCGTAACGCATCTCTTTCTCCTGAATCCCGTAGGGAAATCAACGTGGTTCTTACAAATTTTGTTTAATGTAAAGAAAGAATCGTGCCAGCTGTTTTTGTGGCGTAGCAAGGGGGCTCTGATGGGGGGTGAGGTGCGCCCATTCCGTGCGCAGCGTTCAATTGGCGGGCGGGCGGGAATGGATGGAAGCAGGTCGTTGCGACGGTTGCTGCTGGGCACGATGCAGTTCAGAATGTCGTGCTCGAGTGTCGGGGGGACTTTCCCGAGGGGAAAATTCAAATGGCAGGCAGTGGTTTGTGATGTTGATAAAAGCTCTTTCTAGCTGCGCACTGGTTTTTTCGCTGCTGCTCCATGCTGCTCAGGCGGCCGAGAAGTTGCTGGCTTTGCCCACGGTGGAGGTCTTCCTGCCGGGCTTGTGCCTGTCCTGCATGGATTGGGCCGATCACCTGCGTGCCAACGGTTTTACGGTTCTGCTGAAGGAGACGGGCGACATGCCGGCGCTCAAGCGGCGCCTGAAGGTCCCGGTAGCTGTCGAGTCGGTGCATACGGCAATGGTTGCCGGCTATTTTGTCGAGGGCCATGTATCGGCGGACGACATCAAGTTGTTGCTGCTTGAAAAACCGAAGGCGCTTGGTCTGGCCGTGCCGGGGCTACCGGCCGGTGCGCCGGGGCGTGAAGTATCGAATCCGGTTTGCGAAACGGCGTGCACGATTCTTGATTCCGGCAGCGCAGAGCGCGAGATCCGGCGCGAAATGTACAACACGCTGCTGGTTGCGCCAGGCGGCAAGACGAGCGTCTTTGCCCGGCATTGATACTTTGCCGCTACTCCTTTTGGAAAGCGAGCAATTCCCTGTACATCGCTTCAGCCCACTGAACGTCTTCACCCCTCGGGTTCGGGTCGTAGTGCTGCCGGGTCGTCTGCATGATGAGTCCGTCGCCGCGCAGGCGGTATTGCGCCTCGATGCGGATCAGTTCCATCGGTTCAACGTTGGCATGGACGTAGCAAACACTGTCAGGCAGTAGTTTTTCCGGTTCGACGCCCTTGGCGCGTGCTGCGACTTGCCGTGCCGCGATGCGGCCGAGGCGGTTTGCCAGGTGGCCGCTTTTCGGATAATGACCGAATAACGGCGAGACTTTGTCGATCAGGTCGCCGATCAGGAAAACCCGCTCGTCGCCCTTGGCGTGCAAATGCACCGCGTCCTGTTCGCCCCAGCCGGTCGGCTTGCCGCTGCTGTCCTTGGCGATCAATCCGGCCTGCCAGACAAGATTGCCGGCCTGTTGCGGGGCCATGAGGATTGCGTCGTCAAATTTGAACGTGTCGAAGTCGGTGACGACCGTTTTTTCGAACGGATCGACTGATTTGACCGCCGCTTGCGGTACGTAGACGATTTGCTCGGCGTAGTGCTGGCGATAGATGCGGTCGAAGCCGAGGGCAATCGGGTTGGGGTCGAGGATGATGAGCTTGCCCTTGATCCGGCGCGACTTGAGCCACCAGCCGATCATGCAGGCCCGCTCGTAGGGTGCGGGTGGGCAGCGGTAGGGCATCGGCGGGATGGTCATCAGCAGATCGCCGCCACGGAAGTCGTGCAGCTTCTTCTTGAGTGCGCGTGTCTCTTCGCCGTTAATGAAGGCGCCGGGGAAGTTCTGTTGCGTGAATTCGGCCGCACTGCGTTCGTCGCCGTACCACGGTGTGAAGTCGTAGCGGATGCCGACCGCGAGAATCAGCCAGTCATAGCGGATGAATCCTTGCCCGGTGATGACGCGTTGCGTATCGCGCTCGATCGACAGGACTTCGTCGCGCACAAAGGTATAGCCGTAGGATTGTGCGGCAGCGAGGTAGTCGTGTACCAGATGCCGGCCGTCGGCGAGATCGACCAGCCATTGGTTGCTCAGCGGATGCGACCAGAAAGCAGCATTTTTCTCGACCAACACAACCTCAAGGTCGGGCGCTAGCTCACGCAGATGGTGCGCCGCACTCAGGCCACCCCAGCCGCCTCCGACAATGACGACGCGCCGGCCCTTGGTGGATAACAGAAGCTCGGTGCTGCTACGCCCGATCAGCGGGGCTGCGTTTACGGCAGTCGAGACACCCAGCGCTGCGGATACGGTGAGAAAGTCGCGACGATTCATTGGGGCATGCGGGGCTAGCCGGGAAAATTTTCGTCAAGGAATTTGAGGATTTTTTGCTCGATCACCGGTTTGAGTGCCGAGAACGGAAAGCCCAACTGAATACTCAGGGCGACCTCCTGCTCCTGAAGGATCAACGAGCCGGACAAGCCTGTGCGCAGGAAGCGCAGTGCGTCGTGCGTGCCGTCTTTTTCCCAGCGGCAGTTGACGTCGAATTTTTCCTGAAGCCTGGAGGCCATGTGTTCCGCGGCGGCTCGTGTCGCGGCGGCGGACTTGTCGTGCTTGCGGCGGATGGTGATTTCGTTCATGAGGTTTTTATTCAGCCGACTTCGGTGCAAAGTGAGCGGAAAGCCGCGTAGCGGCGCCGGGCGATGCTGCCGCTGTCGAGAGCGGCATGCACAGCACAGTCCGGTTCGCGGTCGTGGCGGCAGTTGCGGAAGCGGCATTGGCCGCGTAATGCGCGCAATTCGGGGAACGCATGCTCGATGGCCTCCGGTGTCAGGTGGCGCAAGCCGAATTCCTGCAGGCCGGGCGAGTCGATCAGCGCCGATTGTGCGTCGAGGTGATAGAGCGTTGCGTGTGTCGTCGTATGTTTGCCAGAGTCGAGCGCCGCCGATATTTCGCGGGTCGGCGCGTTGGCTCCGGGAATCAGGGCGTTGGTCAGTGTCGATTTCCCCATGCCGGACTGGCCGACGAGGACGCTGGTGTGGCCGGCCAGATAGGGGCGCAGTGTCTCCGCGTCGTTATGCGCAGAAAGGCGCAGTACCGTGTAGCCCAGTTTCTCGTAGGGGGTGAGGGCGATCATTGCCGGGTCGATGCGCTCGGTCAGATCGCACTTGTTGAGGACGATCAGTGCCTTCATGTCCTGGCATTCGGCGGCCACGATGCAGCGCGTGATCAACTCGTCGGAAAACGTCGGTTCGGTGGCAACAACGATGACGATCTGCGTGACGTTGGCGGCGATCAGTTTTTGCTTGAACTCGTTCGACCGATAGAGCAGGGTATCGCGTGCCTCAACCGCGTCGATGACGCCGCTCGCGTCGCCACCGCGCAGTACGCTGACGCGGTCGCCACAGGCCAGGTCACTTTTCTTGCCACGCGGGAAGCAGAGCAGGGTTTCGCATTCGCCACTGGCCGTCTGGCTATCCAGTTCGACCAGATATTGCCGGCCATGGGCGGCGATGATCGTGCCTTGTAGTTTCAAATTTTTATCAGTGCCTCGGGTTATCGTTCAGCCGTGCAATGCGCAATGCCGCAGGCGGGTGGGAATCATAGAACAGCGAATGCAGCGGGTCGGGCGTTAGCGTTGCCGCATTGTCTTCGTACAGCTTGACCAGTGCCCGCACAAGATCGTCCGCCGAGGCGTGGGCCGTCGCATAGCGGTCGGCCTCGAACTCGTCACGGCGCGAAAGTAGGCTCATCAGCGGGGTCAGCAGGAAGGTGAATACGGGTACGACGAGGAAGAAAAGAATCAGTGCCAGCACCGTGTTCTGCGCCGTGACGCCCAGACCGTTGAAAAACCATGGAGCGCCGATCAACTGGCCGAGTGCCGCCAGAAAACCGAGCGACATGGCAAACTGCAGGACGATGCGCTTGATTACATGCCGGTGCTTGAAATGCCCCAGTTCGTGGGCCAGAACGGCTTCGACTTCGACTGGTTGCAGTCGCTCAAGCAGCGTATCGAAGAAGACGATCCGCTTGGTTTTTCCAAAACCCGTGAAGTAGGCGTTGCCGTGGCTCGAACGCTTCGATCCGTCCATCACGAAGAGGCCCGAACTGGCAAACCCGCAGCGCTGCAACAGCGCTTCGATACGGGCCTTGAGCGTGGCGTCTTCAAGCGGTGCGAACTTGTTGAAGAGCGGTGCGATCCAGGTCGGGTAGATGAAGAGGATCAGCAGGTTGAAGCCGCACCAGAAAAGCCAGACATGGAGCCACCACAGGCTGCCCATCTGCGCCATCAGCCAGAGCACGGCGGCGATCACCGGCGCGCCGATGGCCGCGCCGAGAAGGCTCTGTTTGAGCAGGTCGATGGCAAACAGCCTGAACGTCATGCGATTGAAACCGAATTTTTCTTCGATGACGAACTGGCGATAGAGCGAGAGCGGCAGATCGACGATTCCAGAGACGAGCATCACACTGAAAACCAGTGCGATGCCATAGCTCAATCCATCGAGCCGCAGCGTCCAGAAATCGTGCAGCACCTGCAATCCACCGCCAAATGTAAATACAAGCAGAACCAAGGCTTCGACGGCAAGTGCGAGCCGGCCGAAACGGGTTCTGGCAATGGTGTAATCGGCAGCCTTCTGGTGTGCAGCGAGTTCGATATGGCCGGCGAACTGCGCGGGAACCGTGGTGCGGCATGCCTGCACATGCGTAATCTGGCGATGGGCAAGCCATAGGCGAAGCGCGACCATCAAGAGCAGTGCGAGAAGAAAGGCGAGAGAGAAGGTATTGGTCATTCAGCTGTGAGAAAATGTTGGTTTAGTGAGCTCGGACAGATTATATGGCACAGGATGCAACTTACCTCGTTTGGCTGGACATGGAAATGACCGGTCTGGAGCCGGAACGCGAGCGCATCATCGAATTGGCGATGGTCGTCACCGACAGCAATCTGGTGACGATTGCCGAGTCGCCGGTATGGGTCGTCCATCAGTCGGACGCTCAACTCGACGCCATGGACGACTGGAACAAGGGTACGCACGGCCGTTCCGGCCTGATCGAGCGCGTCAAGGCGTCAACGCTGGACGAGGCTACGGTTCAGGCGGCAGCACTGGCGTTCGTGCAGGAGTTCGTGCCGGAGCGGACCAGTCCGATGTGTGGCAACTCGATCGGTCAGGATCGTCGTTTCATGGTCAGCTACATGCCACAACTGGAGGCTTGGTTCCATTACCGCAATCTCGATGTGAGTACGCTCAAGGAGTTGTGCAAGCGCTGGAAACCGGAAGTGGCCAAGGGCTTCTCGAAAAAAGGCGCACACACGGCAATGGCCGACATCCGCGAATCGATCGAGGAGCTCAAGTATTACCGCGAGCACTTCATCAAGCTTTGAGTCCGTGTCGCCGCAGTTTTTTCAGTTTACCGATGCACCCTGAGCATTTCGTCGATAGAGCCTGATTTTCTCGCTGCGGTCGCCCGGGCGGTTGCCTTCCCATACCTTGTGCCAGCCTTTGCCGGGCGCGTTCTCATCGGCGCGCACCGTGCCTTGCGTGAGCAGCCAGTGGCAACGCCGGGCCGCGGTTGAATCGCCGGATACGGTAACGATTCCCGAGAAATAATCGAAAGAAGCGCGCAGCGCGTCGGCCAGACCGGCACCGGCGATGCAGCCGTGCGTTGCCGGCAGGGCTTTGGCAAGAGAAGCGGAAAGCGGGCGGTAGGTTTTTCCGTAGTCGACCCACGGCAGCCAGAGGGCAACGGTCAGTACCCAGAACAGCGTGACGCCGGCCACCCAGTGGGTCATGCCACGGAACGGTGAGCGCGGACTGGTGACGATCAGCCAGCCCCAGGCGGCAGTGACGAGCAAGGCGAGGATAAAGGGAAGGGCGCTGAAGCTGCCGGAAAAGCCGGGTTCGAGACGAACCACCTGCTGGGCCAGGCGTTCCGGCCAGCCAAAGATCATTGCGCACCAGCCGGTCCAGATCAGTGCGGCAAGAAAGGTAAAGCTCATCATCCCGAACCAGTCGAAGGCGTTGGCCGCGCCGCGCCGGAGTGACGGGAGACCGGGGATGGCCAGCAGAACGAGTGGGGGCAGCAGCAGCAGGGCCGAGACGCTGCGCGCTTCGTAGGTCAGGCAGAGTCCGCTCAGGATGGCGAAGAAGCTGAACAGCGGTAGCGCCAGCGCCGGGGTGCGCAGCAGGCGACGACGCGACCACAGCGTCCAGCCGGCCAGCGGCAGGGCGGGCCAGGCGTACCAGGGCAGCAGATCGAGGTACTCGAGTGCGGTTTTCAGCGGTTGCTGCGGTTGCCCAAGCTGATCCAGTTCGAATTTCCACCAGGCGGCAAGGTACTGCGGTGCCTGCTGGGCGAGCGGCAGCAGCCAGAGTAGCGCCAGCGCACTGGCCAAGAGCAATGAGCCGAGCAGTGCCGGGCCGGTTTTCCGCTTGTTCTCGCTGATGATGAAGGCGAATGCGCCAACTGGCAGGAGCAGTGCCATTGAGGCCAGTCCGTTGCCGAGCAGGCCGAATCCGAGTGCTGCGCCAAATATTGCGCCTGCTTGCAGCGGACGCCGGTCGAGCAGCGCCAGCGCCCAATAGGCGGCGAAATGCGCCGCCAGCGTCAGGAGCATGGGCTGTACCTGATGCGCATGGACCAGGAAGCCGAAACTGCCGGTGAGAATCAACGGTGCGGCGACCGCGTATTCTCGGCCGTGCAGGGCGCGCGCGGCGAGATGGGTGAAACCGAGAATCAGCAGGGTGAATAGCGCGCTCGACAGGCGCACTGCGTCATGCAGGGGCAGCAGCCAGGAGAAAAGCTTGCCGCTTGCCGCCGTGATCCAGAAATAGAGCGGCGCATGCGGATAGGTCTGGCCGGCGATACTCGGCGTGAGCCAGCTGTCACGCACGAGCATGTCGTAGGCGACGCCGAAGGCCGTCGCGTCATCGGCTTTCCACGGGTCGTGACCGAACAGCCCGGGCAGGATGTAGAGGACCAGCAGCACCGCCAGTGGCCAGCCGCGGGGTGGCCGGGGTCCTCCTCCGGTGTGCGTGTTCTCTGGGTGTGCTGGCATTGCCGAATGTTTGATTGTTTTTTTGTTCTGCTGAAACGAAAAAGGCAGCCGGAGGGCTGCCTTTTCTGTCGAGTCCGTAGGAACTCTTTTTCCGGCTTAGGCCGACTTGTGCATCGAACCGTACTTCTGGTTGAATTTCTCAACGCGGCCGGCGGTGTCGATTACTTTTTGCTTGCCGGTGTAGAACGGATGGCAGGCGGCGCACACTTCAACGTGCAGTGCCTTCTTCATCGTCGACTTGGTCGTGAAGGCGTTGCCGCAAGAGCAGGTCACCGGGATTTCGTTGTATTCTGGATGGATAGAAGGCTTCATCTGGTGCTTTTCCTGTAGGTCAGATCAGTCGGCGAATGTGACCGACTCCGTAAAACGCGCAATTATCCCTGTTTTTTCGGGGGCTTGCAAGTTTTACCCGTTTGTTTTACCTGCTTGCCGGCGAGTTAGTGGTTTGGGCGGCTTAGCGGCGCATCGAATCGAAAAATTCGCCGTTATTCTTGGTGGACTTGATCTTGTCGAGCAGGAATTCCATCGCTTCGAGATCGTCCATGTTGTAGAGCAGTTTGCGCAGCACCCACATTTTCTGCAGGACGTCGGGCTTGAGCAGCAGTTCTTCGCGGCGCGTTCCCGAGCGGTTGACGTTGATCGCCGGGTAGACGCGTTTTTCGGCCATACGGCGATCCAGATGGATTTCCATGTTGCCGGTGCCCTTGAATTCCTCGTAGATCACATCGTCCATGCGGCTGCCGGTATCGATCAGCGCGGTGGCGATGATGGTCAGTGAACCGCCTTCCTCGATGTTGCGTGCCGCGCCGAAGAAACGCTTCGGCTTCTGCAGTGCGTTGGCGTCGACGCCGCCGGTCAGCACCTTGCCGGACGCCGGCTGCACGGTGTTGTAGGCGCGCGCGAGGCGGGTGATCGAGTCGAGCAGGATGACTACATCCTTCTTGTGCTCGACCAGGCGCTTGGCCTTTTCGATGACCATCTCGGCGACCTGAACGTGGCGGGTTGCCGGTTCGTCGAAGGTCGAGGCGACCACTTCGCCGCGCACCGAGCGCGTCATTTCGGTCACTTCCTCGGGGCGTTCGTCGATCAGCAGGACGATCACCTTGACGTCCGGGTGGTTGGTCGTGATCGCATGCGCGATGTGCTGCATCATCACCGTCTTGCCGCTCTTCGGGCTGGCGACCAAGAGGCCGCGCTGGCCCTTGCCGATCGGCGCGATGATGTCGATGATGCGGCTGGTCATGTTTTCCTCGCCGCGGATATCGCGCTCGAGTTTCATGTGTTCGGCCGGATGCAGCGGCGTCAGGTTCTCGAAGAGGATCTTGTTCTTCGAGGCTTCCGGCGCCTCGCCGTTGATCTTGTCGACCTTGACCAGCGCGAAGTAGCGTTCACCTTCCTTCGGCGTGCGGATCTCGCCCTCGACCGTATCGCCGGTATGCAGGTTGAAGCGGCGGATCTGGCTCGGGCTGACGTAGATGTCGTCGGTGCTGGCCAGATACGAGGTGTCGGGCGAGCGCAGGAAACCGAAGCCGTCCGGCAGCGTCTCCATCGTGCCATCACCGAAAATCGTTTCGCCTTTTTTCGCCTGATTCTTGAGCAGCGCGAAGATCAATTCGTGCTTGCGCAGGCGGTTGGCGCCGTCAATGCTGTTGGTGACGGCCATTTCGAGAAGCTGGCTTACATGTAGGGCTTTGAGTTCGGATAGGTG
>JBAQRB010000145.1:0-19816 GCA_049295655.1 Rhodocyclaceae bacterium | reverse complement strand
GATCTGTCGCTGATTTTCCCGGTCGCCAACCGCATGCAGCGCGCGCTCTTCGACCTGACCGGTGCCGCACCGGTCGGCGCCGACCGGCGCCCGTGGCTGCGCCACGCCAACTGGCCGATCGACTATTTTCCGCTGCGCCACGACACGCCCGACGCCCGCTTCGAAACGCAAAACGAGGAATACGCCTTCGTTCGCGTCGAAGGCGACGGCGTGCACGAAATCCCGGTCGGTCCGATCCACGCCGGCATCATCGAACCCGGCCACTTCCGTTTCTCGGTGGTCGGCGAAACCGTGCTGCGCCTCGAGGAACGTCTCGGCTGGAAGCACAAGGGGATAGAGCGCCGTTTCGTCGGGCAATCGCTCGCCGACGGCGCCAGGCTCGCCGGACGCGTCTCGGGCGACTCGACGGTCGCCTACGCCTGGGCCTACAGCCAGGCCGCCGAAGCCATCGCCGGCTGCACGCCGCCGCCGCGCGCGCTGTGGCTGCGCGCCCTGCTGCTCGAACGCGAAAGGATCGCCAACCATCTGGGCGACCTGGGCTACCTCGGCAACGATGCCGCGCTGGCCTTCGGCCTGATGCAGTTCATGCGCCTGAAGGAAGACTGGATCCGCCTCAACGCGACGCTGTTCGGCCATCGCCTGCTGATGGACCGCATCGTTCCGGGCGGCGTCAGCGTCGATCTCGACGCTGACGGCAGCAAGGCCATTATCGACCAGTGCCGCGACATCGAGCGCGAAGTGCGCGTGCTGAAGAACATCTACGACGAACACGCCGGCCTGCAGGACCGTTTCCTGACCACCGGCCGCATCACGCCGCAGCTCGGCCAGCGCCTCGGCATGATCGGCCTGCCCGGCCGCGCCAGCGCGCAGGCCTGGGACCTGCGCTGCCAGCACCCGTGCGCGCCGTACGCAACGCTGGCGCCGAAAATGGCGATGCACGAAAACGGCGACGTCGCCGCGCGCGTCCTCGTGCGCTTTGCCGAAATCGCCGAATCGCTGCGCCTGATCCGCGAGATCGTCGGCGGCCTGCCGGCCGGCGAGATCCGTGGCGAACTGCGCAGCGCCGCCGACCGGCAAGGCTACGGCTGGATCGAAGGCTGGCGCGGCGACGTGCTGCTGGCCCTTGAAACGGGCCCGGACGGCGCCATCCGCCGCTGCCACTGCCACGACCCCTCGTGGCAGAACTGGCCGGCGCTCGAGCACGCGATCATCGGCAACATCGTTCCCGACTTCCCGCTGATCAACAAGTCCTTCAATCTCTCCTACGCCGGACAGGATCTTTAGTCATGATTCCGATGCTCAGGCAGATCCTCCGCACCGGTGTCGTCAGCGAGCCAGCACCCGCCGCCGACGAGGCGTTGCGCATCACCGCGCAGCGCCTCTCCGACGCGATGGCGCGCCAGCTCGGCCGCGCGCTGGTCATCCGCCATATCGACGCCGGATCGTGCAACGGCTGCGAACTCGAAATCCATGCGCTGGCCAATCCCTACTACAACCTCGAATCGATCGGCATCCGCTTCACGGCCAGCCCGCGCCACGCCGACCTGCTGCTGGTCACCGGCCCGGTCGCGAAGAACATGGAGGTCGCGCTCAAGCGCGCCTACGACGCGACGCCATCGCCCAAGCTGGTCGTCGCCGTCGGCGATTGCGGCTGCAGCGGCGGGCTGTTCGGCGAAAGCTACGCCTCCTGCGGACGCATCGCCAACGTGATTCCGGTCGATGTCGCGGTTCCCGGCTGCCCGCCCACCCCGCTGCAGCTGATGCAGGGCATCCTGACCGCCATCGCCCCGGCCCCCCAAACCGAAAACCAGGCCTGAGAGGCTGAAAAAAACGCCTTACACCCCACCGCAGGCGCGGAGGCCCCAGTAGGCAGTCACGCAAACTGCCCGATAGAGTGAGCCGCCTACGGGGCACGTCAATTGGCTGGGCGGCCACCCGGCGGACACGAGCGGCGCGCAAACCTTGCTGATCGTCTCGAAACGCGGGCTGGCATTCGGGACGCAGTGCCTTGTAGAGCGCTTCGCGGGTGATCCCGGATGCCTTTGCAAGGTCACTCATGCCGCGCGATCGGGCAATCGTTCCCAGCGCATCGACCAGCGCCGCCGGGTTGATCTGGAATACCTCCCTGACCACTTGGCCGCAGCAGAGGCAAAGCGCCTTGTCCTTGGCGCTCGACAGCTGCGATCAACCGTTCGTCTGTGACGAACGATCGATGAACTGCATCGATCAACAATTGGCTGGAGGATGGCTGTTTTAGCCGTTCTTCGGCCAAATTGGAGAATTCAGCCAGCCCGAAGCGTTCGTTCCAGACGAACGCCATAAAAAGCCCCATGACTATGAAGAGGCCCAACGTTTGAATTCACCGCCTGCGCGGCTTTTCGCGCAGGTCCGGTGGAATGATGAGTTGTCCAACAACCGGTTCAGATCGCGGCTCGCTTCGCGATCACGATCTAACCTTAATCGTTAGGGAACGTCATTGAGTACGCCTGCTTTGTGGTTGAAGTTTCAAGGACTGAATAGCAGCGCGAACCTCTCGGCAATTCGTTTCATACCCTTGAAGCGGCAGCTTGGCTGCGAGTACAGCGAAACTCGATAACGCTTCGGCGTTTCCGGTTCTGCCGTAATAGGCTGGAACATCGGCGAGTTCAGCCATAGCCTCCGAAAAGCAGATGTTGTTCTCGAATTGTCCAAGGAACACTCCTAGCCCGACGAAGAAAGGTGCTGCAGAAAGCGCGGCGGCCAGGCCAACCCAAACGCTCGCTTTGTGCTGCCGTTTCTCAAGGATTAACCAAGCAACCACCAGCAACGGGCACGCCATGACGATTGCAATCGCAGCAGAATACATAGCTGAGTGCCCTAACGTAGAGGTGACCGGCGCTGCGCGGCTTTATCGCGCAGCGTCCAGCGACCGGAGGGAGCGAGGTCGACTGCCGGGTTAGCCATTTGATTCTCCACTTTCGTTGCGTAGTGCAGCGAGGCCGCGAGCGATAACTTCGTGGAACAGCGCAACACGGCCAGCAATTGGTTCGCGGCTTTTGGTTTTCATTTCTTCGGAGAGCCCTCGCTGCTTCACAAGTTCAGCGAATCGGGCCACGTCTTCGGGAAGGAATACCGGGTTGTGCACGAGTTCCTCGTGACACTCGTAGCAGAACACGACTGACTCTCCTTCATGACCCCACGGGCACGAAGGAAACATGCCTTCTGTTTTCGTGCCTTTGCGGTTGGTAGAGCGACCGAAAAAACGTTCAGCAACGTAGTGATGACTTGTCGCATGGCTGCGACCTTCAACTGTCGGACGCGCGTAGGTGTCCTTCGTTCGGTGTAACTGACATCCGCAGATTGCGCAGTGTTCTAGCATCGGTAATGGCTAACGTTGTAGGTAAGGGGCGGCCCGCTTGCGGGACGTCCCAGCGGCCGAAGGCCGCGCCTTGACCGCAAGGTTAGGTTTCATGGCTTGTGTACAGCAGTCTTTTCGTGGCTGGCTCATAAAAAATGACTTGAGCCCCTTCAATTTGAGACCGACCTCTAAGATGAACAGACCATACATATGCCAACACATTGCTGGTGTTAAGTTTTGCTTCCCTCGAGAAGCACTTCTGGTACTGCCCAATACCAGCAGCTGTGTCGATAACGTTGGAAAGCATGGTGTCTTTCTCTTGCCCAGAGATCCACTCTGCTTGGTGGTTCGCATCTACAGCGAAGCTGGTGAGTTGAATGCAGTGAAAAATGACGTGATCACCGTTCAAGGTGGGCGGTGACTCGTAGCTATGCACCACCGAATATTTCTGGTTTTTATCAATACCGCTCCAGTTGAGCACGAATTCGACATCTTTTGGACTTGCCTTGGTGGTTTTCTCGGACTGGAACAAAGCAGATATCGCCATGCCAACCAAGACAACGCAGAGCAGCAAGAAAATGCCGCCAAGCCATTGCAGGATTACCTTCGTGGTTGCCATGTGATTAAAACCTAACGTAGAGGTGACCGGCGCTGCGCGGCTTTATCGCGCAGCGTCCAGCGACCGAAGGGAGCGGGGTCGACCGCCGGGTTGGGCATCATTGCCCGCCTACAACTGTAGATGATCACCATTCGCCAAAGCCTCACGTTCGACCGGCTGCCATTTGCCTTCCGTACGCTTCTGTGCAGACGAAACCACAAATGGAACAAGATTCTTGAATAGTGGAAACGGCTCCGGAGTATTCATGACTTGGAAGTGAAGGTGGGGTTGAAGTGAAGACCCAGAGTTGCCAACCAGTCCCAATTGGTCGCCACTGCGCACTATGTCTCCAGGACGCACACACACTGAGCCTTTTTTCAGATGCGCATAGAGCGGATAGACATCGCCGCATTTCAGAATGACATAGTTACCGCCCAGTGCGGAAAATGGAGGGGCAATCTTCGGGCCGAAGATCATGAGACGAAACAGGTCTCTGGCCATAGAGATTCGCTCCCTATCCGGCGTGCCGTCGCTTACGGCAAGCACCGTTCCATCCATCACTGCAAAAACAGGCTTGCCCCAGGCGAGCGTGGCATCGACAGAGATGGTGGAAACAATATGCCGAAGCAGGCTCACCCCGGTGTAGGGGGATCGCTGGTCGTCAACGGCCAAGAAATCAAATGCTAGTTTTGCGTGGCCTGGCGGATTTAGGATCGCCCATTGACCACGTACCGGAGGATTGAGTGCGAGAGGCTGGTTCATTGTTTATGGTGCCCAACGTAAAGTGGACTTCCTAAATGACGGGAAACATCCCGTCACGAAGCTGTATACAACGGCAGAGGCCGTACAACGCCTCGAAAAATCAATGACTTGGCTGGATTTTATAGTGCCTAACGATGGATGCGGCGGCATCAGCATTGGTATAGCCACGCGCTGAGCCACGACGGGTACGGCGCGCTCAACCCGCTGGACGCAATGCCGGTCAGGCGCTGCAGGCATTGAGTTCGTCGACATCGGCTTGTTCTCGTGTGAATAGAAAGTTCTACGGTTGATTTTCTGGCGTTTTTTGCCAGGCGGTACGATACCTTGTTTTCCATGACGTTCGCGATATTTTATGATTTTGGCACTGGCGTGACGGGGTGGGTTAAACAGCTTTGTCTTTTGTCAAAACGATCCGTGATTTTTCATATCGTTCGTCTGAGACGAACAATGATTGCCGGATGAATTCTGCAAATAAGCCGAAGAACGGCTAAATTAGCCAGTCTCCTGCCAATCCACGCGCAAATCTGCGAGTCGAGCATTCGTCTTTAACGAACGCTTGGCCAAGGTCGTCGAATGCTTAGGGCAAGTCTGCTGCCCGCGCTCGGGTGTGTTGATCTACATTTTGTGGGATGCGTTGTTGCGAACAGGCCGTTGATGTGAGGTGCGCAAGGACGCAGACGCTGCCTTCTCGCAACACGCCTTCGGCGACGGTTTCGGTGCCGGCGTAGCGCGCCGTTGCGTTGGCTTGCCCGACGCCCGCCAGCCTTCGCACCACCGCGTCTGCGTAAAGCCTGGCCAGGGCCGCTGCGGTCGGTTTTTGATTTTTCCACCGCTTCTGAGTGCCCAAACCGGACGCCGCTTCTTCCCGCACGGCGCGCGGCACCCTGCCGGCATCCCTTTTTTCGACCTATACTGCTCGGCAAGACGCCCACCCGGCTCACCGCCTTGCCGACCAACCACCGCTGAAACAGACCGATGCCCCAGACTTTCGCCAAGCACAACACCCCGTTCCAGGGTCTTGCCCCCTTCCTGCGCATGAGCATCGCCGGCACCGACCTGCAGCCGCTCTGCCGCGAGATGCTGGCTCAGGCCGAGGAAAGCGCCACCGATACCGGCCTCTGGATGAACCTCTCGATTGCCATGCTCTGTCTCGGGCAGCGCGATCTGGGCTTGGCCATCCAGGCCCAGGCCCTGGCCCTGCAGCATGTCCATCGGATTGCCGCTGCCGTGCAGCCGGCCAGGCTGCGCCTGCTGGTGTTGATGGCACCGGGAGACCTGGCAGCCAATACGCCGATCGAATGCCTGCTCGAAGACAGCGATATCGATCTGATTTTCTATTACCTGCCAACCGACCCGGACGGAACACAGCCGGATACGCCGATTCCCGACCACGACGCAGTGATCGTTGCGATCAGCGAAGCCGACGAGAACAGCGCGCTGCTCGGCACGCTGGAAGCCGTCCTCGCCAACTGGCCAAGACCCGTCATCAACGCGCCGCAAAACATCCCGGCGACCGGACGCGCGCTCGCCAGCGCGCTGCTGCAGGACGCCCCGGGCCTGCTGATTCCGCCGACCCTGCGCGCATCGCGCAGCGACCTGCAGGCCATTGCAACGGGTGAAGCCGGTCTTGCCGAACACTTTCCCGGCTGCGCCTTTCCGATCATCCTGCGCCCCATCGGCTCGCACGGCGGGCGCGACCTCGACCGGATCGAAGGTCCGGCCGACGTCGCCGACTACCTTGCGCGGGTCGATGAAACCGGCTTCTACCTGTCGCCCTTCATCGATTACCGCGGCAAGGACGGCCTCTTCCGCAAAATGCGCGTGGCACTAATCGACGGCGTGGCTTATCCCTGCCACATGGCCGTTTCGGCGAACTGGATGATCCATTACGTCAATGCCGGCATGTATGAGGAACAGAAGAAACGCGACGAAGAAGCGGCGTTCATGGCCGATTTTTCCGGTTTCGCCGAGCGCCACCGACCGGCGCTCGACGCCATCCACCAGCGCACCAGGCTCGACTATCTGTGCATCGACTGCGCCGAGACGCCGGCCGGCGAGCTTCTGGTCTTCGAAATCGATCATGCCATGGTCGTCCATGCGATGGATCCCGAAGACCTGTTCCCCTACAAGCAGGCCCACATGCAGCGGGTCAAGAACGCCTTCCGGGATTTCCTCTTCCGCCTGAGCGCAGGGCAACGCACAAGCAGGCCGGCCTGAAGGCAAGGCAGAAATTCACGTCCCGATGAAACCGCTCAACAGCCTCAACTTTTCCGGCGGCCCCGGCGCCTTGCCGGAAAGCGTCCTGCAGCAGGTGCAGCAGGCCATTCTCGAAGTTCCCGGCGTCGGCCTCTCGGTGCTCGGCATCAGCCACCGCTCCGACTGGTTTGCCGCCGTCATCGCCGAGGTCGAGGGCAACATCCGGACGCTGCTCGGCCTGCCGGCGGACTACCACGTGCTCCTGCTGCAAGGCGGGGCAACGCAGCAGTTCTCGATGGTGCCGATGACCCTGCTGCGCGGGAAAACGCAGCCGGCCGACTACCTGCACACCGGCTACTGGAGCGGCAAGGCGCTGCCCGAAGCGCGGCGCGAAGGCCCGGTCCGCGTGGCCTGGAGCGGCGAGGCGGAGGGTTTCCGCAGCCTGCCCGATGCCGACGAGCTGAGCTTTGCAGCCGATGCGCCCTACCTCCACTATGTGTCCAACGAAACGGTCGAAGGCCTGCAGTTTCACCGGGTTCTCGGCAGCGACGAGGTGCCCCGGGTCTGCGACATGTCGTCGGACTTCCTGTCCAGGCCGTGCGAGGCGCAGCGCTTTTCGCTGATCTACGCGCACGCCCAGAAGAACATCGGCCCGGCGGGCGTGACCGTGGTCCTGCTGCGCGACGAATTGCTGCGCAATGCACCCGGCGACCTGCCCGGCTTTCTCGATTACCGCAGCCACATCGCGGCGCATTCGAACTTCAACACGCCGCCGGTTTTCGCCATCTACGTCGTCCTGCTCGTCACGCGCTGGCTGCTCGACGAGATCGGCGGCATCGCGCGCATGGGCGAGATCAACCGGCAGAAGGCCACGCTGCTCTATCGCCTGCTCGACGGCAGCGACGGTTTCTACCGGGGGCGGGCCGTAGCCAAGGACCGCTCGCTGATGAATGTCGCGTTCAACCTGGACTCGCCGGAACGCGAAAGGCAATTTCTCGCCGAAGCCGAGGCGGCCGGTTTTTCCGGGCTGTCCGGGCATCGTGCGATCGGCGGCATCCGGGCCTCGATCTACAACGCGCTGACGCTGCCGGCCGTCGAGAAGCTGCTTGGTTTCATGGCCGATTTCCAGCAGAAAGCGCGCTAACGCCATGCCCGGCGAGCGCGTGAAAACGGGAGATGCAGACGCGGCCGGCCGCATGCTGCGCCGCCATCTCCTGATCCACGGCCGCGTGCAGGGCGTCGGCTACCGCCAGTCGCTGGCGGCGACGGCCGGCGCGCTCGGGCTGCTCGGCTGGGTCCGCAACCGGCGCAACGGCAGCGTCGAAGCCTTGCTCGAAGGCCGGGCGGAGCGCGTCGAAGCGCTCACGCAGTGGGCACAGCGCGGCCCGCCCGAGGCGCGGGTCGATCGCATCGACCGCATCGACCAGCCGGCTGGCGAGGAGGAAGCGCTCGCTGGCTTCAAAATACACCCGACCTTATGATTTGCCGGGAACTTGCGCTGTGTTTATCCTGACTAAATGCGACTGGAGCGCCTGAAACAGGGCGCCCGACCCTTTGTTTTCCCCCATCGTAAAACCAAAAACCTCTTCAAGGAGAAAACCATGGCCGTTCTCGTCGGCAAGCAAGCCCCAGATTTCAGCGCAACCGCCGTCATGGGCAACAACGAAATCCGCGACTACGTACTGTCGAAGGAAATCAAGGGTAAATACGCGGTCATCTTCTTCTACCCGCTCGATTTCACCTTCGTCTGCCCGTCCGAACTGATCGCCTTCGATCATCGTCTGGCCGAATTCAAGCAGCGCGGCGTTGAAGTGATTGGCATCTCGATCGACTCGCAGTTCACCCACCTCGCCTGGAAGAACACCCCGGTCGACAAGGGCGGCATCGGCCAGGTGCAGTACCCGCTGATCGCCGACATCAAGCACGAGATCTGCCGCGCCTACGACGTCGAATTCGGCGCCGCCGGCGTTGCTTTCCGTGGCTCGTTCCTGATCGACAAGAACGGCGCCGTACGCCACCAGGTGGTCAACGACCTGCCGCTCGGGCGCAACGTCGATGAAATGCTGCGCATGGTCGACGCGCTGCAATTCACCGAAGAGCACGGCGAAGTCTGCCCGGCAGGCTGGAACAAGGGCAAGGCCGGCATGAAGGCATCGACCGCTGGCGTCGCCGAGTATCTGGCGGCACACGCCAAGGAACTGTAAGCCGCACCGTAAAGCAAATCCATGCACGGAAAGGCCCCGGCTGAGTCAGGCGGGGCCTTTTTGCATCAACGGCAGGAGGTCATGAGATTCGTCTTGCACCGGACATTCGAAAGCGAATACACTTTCGTCATAAATCGTATGTAACTTGAAGCCGAATAACGAAGACTGGAGAGCCGGCCATGCTGAGCGAAGACATCGACCCACGAAACAGCGGTGAACGATCCTGGATCCGCTGGTTCTCTTTTTCCCTGATCGTTCTGGCGCTGATTTCAGCGGCCATCGCTTTTTACTACACGCGAACTTCCGGAACGCAGGAAAAAGAGCAGCGCTATGTCTCGATCCAGGTCAAGCCGGACCATCGAAACAATCAGCTCGTCACCTGCAAGCTGAGCCTGCTGGTCGGCGCCGAGCAGGAGGAAGGCATCAAGCGTCGTCAGAAATCCCTGGAAACGCTGGTCAGCGCCGCCCTGCTCAAGATCTATCAGCTCGAGAAAAGGCCCGACCTGTCCACCATTCGCCAGAGCCTGCTTTCCGAAATCAACAGCAACCTGCCGCGCAAGCTGCACATTGAGGACGTGCTGATTCAGGAGCTTCTGGCCGGACTCCGCTGACAACGGCCAGAGGCTCTGGCCGCGCAGCGCTTATTTCCCGGCCGGCGGCTGCGCCAGCTTCTGCTCGATCCTGGCGACCGGAACCGCGCCTGGAATACGTTCGCCGTCGGCAAAAAAGATCGTCGGCGTCCCGTTGATCGCCAGCTTGCGCCCGGCCTCGACGGTCTTCTGCACCGCCGCCGTGTCGCAATCGCTCTTCCCGCCCGGCGCCTTGCCGTCAACCATCCAGTCGTTCCAGGCCTTGGCGCGATCGGCAGCGCACCAGATCTGCTTCGACTTTTCCAGCGAATCCGGTGAAAGAATCGGATAGAGGAAAGTGTAGATCGTGACGTTGTCGAGCTTGGCGATATCCTTCGCGAGCTTCTTGCAGTAGCCGCAATTGGGGTCCTCGAAGGAAGCGAATACCCGCTTGCCGTCGCCACGCACCTGCTTGACCGCCAGTTCAAGCGGCAGATCCGAGAACTTGATCGCGGTCAATTTCTGGACACGCTCGCTGGTCACGTTCTTCATCGTCTTGGTGTCGACCAGCTTGCTTTCAAAAAGCAGTACCGAAACCTTTTCGTCGGTATAGATGATTTCACCGCCGACAAAAACCTCGTAAAGGCCCATGTAGGGCGTTTTGGTGACCCGCTCCACCTTGCCGTTCAGCTTGGCCTCGACAGCCGCCTTGACGGTGGCTTCGTCTGCAATGGCCGGCAGGCAAAAGGTGGCGGCCAGCGCCAGAGGCAGCAGCTTCTTGAGCATGTAATTCTCCGTTGTATGCGTAAATGCGAGGGTGATTCTGCTTCAATAAGCGCCGAGCGCATAGCGCACGAGCAGGTTCTTTACGACCGGCAAAGCGTTGGTCAGGTTCATTCCCAGGTTGCGCAGCGGCTTGAGTCCCGGCAGGTTCTGACGGAACAGCTCGCGCAAGGCGTGCGTCACGCCTTGCAGCAAGACGGTTTCCTCGCGCCGGGCGCGCTGGTAGCGGCGCAGCAGGCGTTCGTCGCCGATATCCTGCCAGTCGGGCGTCGCGGCGAGCAGGTCGGCCAGCACGCGGGCGTCCTGATAGCCAAGGTTGATGCCGTGTCCGGACAACGGGTGAATGCCATGTGCCGCATCGCCGACCAGTGCCAGCCGCGGCGCGATCGTGCGCGGCACGCGCATCAGGCGCAGCGGAAAGGCCGCGGCGGGACTCAGCGGTGTGAGCTGGCCGAGCTCGTCGCCGCCCGCCGCCGCAATCCGGGAACAGAGTTCGTCCGCCGGCAGCGCCAGCAGGGCCTGCGCATGGGCATCGGGCGTCGCCCAGACGACCGAGATGCGACTCCCCGGCAAGGGCAGCCAGGCGAGGACGCCGTCGTCGCGAAACCACTGCCGGGCGATGCCGCGATGCGGCCGCTCGCACTCGAAATTGGCGACCAGCCCCATTTCGTCATACGGCGTATTGATCGCCGGCAGGCCCGCACGTTCACGCACCCACGAATCGCGCCCGTCGGCGCCAACCAGCAACTTGGCCGAGAGCACCCGGCCGTCGCCCAGCGTCAGACGGCTTGCGTCTTCACACAGTTCGAGCGCCGCCGGAGAATCCGGGCAGAACAGCGTGAGATTGCCTTGCCGCTTGACGCTTTCCCACAATTCGCAAGCCATCAGCGACGACTCAAGAATCCAGCCAAGCTGCGCCACACCACTCTCGTAGGCCGAAAAATCGAGCTGCGCGCCGCTATCGCCGCAAATTTTCATCGCGTGGATCGGCGCGATGCGCTCGGCGTCGAGATGCTTCCAGGCACCGATTTTCTGCAGGAAATCGGCATTGGCCGGACTGATCGCATAGACGCGCTGATCCCAGCCCGTCGCACGGACCGGCGCGCGCCCTTCGACGAGGGCGATCCTCAGGCGCGTATCGCGCAGGGCACAAGCCAGAGAGAGCCCGGCCAGGCCGCCACCGACGATGACAACGTCGAATGCTGCCGCGACCCGCGTACCAGCGCTGCCCGGCGGTGGATTAATCGTATTGATGCCAGCCTCTAGGTTCATGTTGCGGAAACTTCGCCAAGGCGCGATTGTGCCTTGGCGCATTGGCGTTTTACAAGCGCTGCGGCGCATGTTAGAAGTCGCATCCTATGAATTCAACGCCCTCCGGCTATTTCCCGGCCATCGTCTGCCTGGTTTGCGACTCGCCGATCGATGCGCTGGTCGCCCTTTGCGTGCCGCGCGACGAGGCCATCGAACTGGTGACCGCCTCCTGGCAGGACGGTACGGCAACCTGCCTGCTCACAACGCTGGACGGCGGCCGGCCGGTCGCCGTCTTGCCGACGCCGGAAGGACGCTGGGCGGGATGCAACGCGTTTCTCGACGATCTCTGCAGCACGCCGCAGGAGGCGGCGAGAAGGCTGGGCAAACTGCTCAAGCGGGGGCGTCACGGTTATATCGGCCACCTTCGGCACACGCCGCTGGTCCGGTAGAAAACCGCAAGCAAGACCGGCGGGCGCATCCCTCCCGACAAACGGCCAGCCGGCGCACAAAGCAAAAAGCCCAACCGGTGAAGGCTGGGCTTTTTGCTTGAATCTTTGGTGGTGATGGGCAGGATCGAACTGCCGACCTGTGGGTTATGAATCCACCGCTCTAACCATCTGAGCTACATCACCAACTAGGGCGCGAGAGTATAGTTTGGAGAGGTGCGTTTGGTCAAGCCCGTTTCTCACAATCGAGCTGCCACTCGCCGGCAAGCTTGTCTATAATGTGTCCATGCCCGTTCCTGCACTCGTTTCCGTGATCGTCAGCGGCGTCATCGGCGCAGCGATTGACGCGCCAGCACAACCTTCACCGCAGGTGCCGGACGAAATGGTTCGCCCGTATCCGGCGGAAACGAAACGTGGCGAAATGCAGCCGCCGGTCGACGGCACCGTGCTGATCGACGGCCGGTTCATGCAGCTCGCACCGGCAGCACAGATACGCACCGCCCAGAATCTGATCGTGATGCCGGCGGCGATTCAGGAGCCGGCATTGGTTCGTTACCTCACCGATGCGTCAGGCGCGGTTTTCCGCGTCTGGATGCTGACCCCGGGCGAAATTTCAAGCCCTGACCCACGCTAAGTCAAACAGAGCAAAGATGGCCAAAAAACTGTTCATCCGTACCTTCGGGTGCCAGATGAATGAGTACGATTCGGACAAAATGGCCGACGTGCTCGCAGCTTCCGAAGAGATCGTCAAAACCGACAGTCCCGAAGACGCCGACATCATCATTTTCAACACCTGCTCGGTACGCGAGAAAGCGCAGGAGCGGGTTTTCCACGATCTTGGCCGCGTTCGGCTGCTCAAGCAGGGCAAGCCCGACCTGGTGATCGCCGTCGGCGGCTGCGTGGCGAGCCAGGAAGGCGCGGCGATCGTCGCGCGGGCACCCTACGTCGATATCGTCTTCGGCCCGCAGACCTTGCACCGCCTGCCGCAGCTGATTGCCGAAAAGCGCCGCTCGGGCCGCTCGCAGGTGGACATCTCCTTCCCCGAGATCGAGAAGTTCGACAACATGCCGCCGGCCAAGGTCGATGGCGCTTCGGCTTTCGTCTCGATCATGGAGGGCTGCAGCAAGTTCTGCACCTTCTGCATCGTCCCCTACACGCGCGGCGAAGAGGTTTCGCGCCCCTTCGACGACGTGCTGACCGAAGTCGCCGGCCTCGCAGCGCAGGGCGTCAAGGAAATCACGCTGCTCGGGCAGAACGTCAACGCCTACCGCGGCGCGATGGCGGCCGGAGAAGAGAAGGCCGACCTCGCGCTGATCATCGAATACATCGCCGAAATCCCCGGCATCGAACGCATCCGCTACACGACCTCGCACCCGCGCGAACTGTCGCAGCGCCTGATCGACGTCTATGCCCGCGTTCCGAAGCTCGTCTCGCACCTGCACCTGCCCGTGCAGTCCGGTTCCGACCGCGTGCTGGCGGCGATGAAGCGCGGCTACACGGTGCTGGAATACAAGAGCCTGGTGCGCAAGCTGCGCGCCGTGCGCCCCGACCTCGCGCTCTCCTCAGACTTCATCGTCGGCTTCCCCGGCGAGACGGCCGACGATTTCGAGAAGACGATGAAGCTGATCGACGAGGTCGGCTTCGACGCCTCGTTCTCGTTCACCTACAGCTCCCGCCCCGGCACGCCGGCCGCCGAACTGGCCGACGAAACGCCGCAGCCACTCAAGATCGAGCGCCTGCAGCGCCTGCAAAAGCGGATCGACGAACTGTCGCACGACGTGTCGGCGGCGATGGTCGGCTCGGTGCAACGCGTGCTGGTCGAAGGATTGTCGCGCAAGGACGAGAGCGAGCTGGCCGGGCGCACCGACAACAACCGCATCGTCAATTTTGTCGGCAATCCGCGCCTGATCCACAGTTTCGCCGATGTGCGCATTACCTCGGCCTTGCCGCATTCGCTGCGCGGCGAAATCGTGACGCGAGAAGCATGAGCGGGAAACCTGAAGCCGCAAAGCGGCGGGCGATCGAACTGGTGCTCTCGCCGGTCAACAACAAGCAGCTCGCCAACCTGTGCGGTGCGCTCGACGAGAACCTGCGCCAGATCGAAACGGCGCTCGACGTTTCGATCAAGCGCCGTGGCGAGCGCTTCACCCTGCGCGGCGATGCGGCGCAGACGGCGCGCGCCTCCGAGGCCCTGCAGCAGTTCTATGCCAAGGCCAAGGACACGCTGTCGGTCGACGAAATCCAGCTCGGCCTGATCGAACTGCTCAACCGTCCTGTCCGTAAAAGCGCCACGGGACCCGCCGCATCGCCGACCCTGATGACGCGCAAGAGCGAGCTGCACGGCCGCACGCCGCGCCAGATCGAATATCTCAAGCACATCCAGGAACACGACATCACCTTCGGCACCGGTCCGGCCGGCACCGGCAAGACCTATCTGGCGGTCGCCTCGGCGGTCGATGCCTTCGAGCGCGAACTCGTGCAGCGCATCATCCTGACCCGCCCGGCGGTCGAAGCCGGCGAACGCCTCGGCTTCCTGCCCGGCGACCTCGCGCAGAAGGTCGATCCCTTCCTGCGCCCGCTCTACGACGCACTGTACGACCTGATGGGCTTCGAGAAGGTGACCAAGCTCTTCGAGCGCGGCGCGATCGAGATCGCACCGCTCGCCTACATGCGCGGACGCACGCTGAACCACGCCTTCATCATCCTCGACGAAGCGCAGAACACGACGCCCGAGCAGATGAAGATGTTCCTGACGCGCATCGGCATCGGCGCCAAGGCCGTGGTCACCGGCGACGTGACGCAGATCGACCTGCAGCGCGGCCAGAAGAGCGGCCTGATCGAGGCACGCCAGATATTGAAGGACGTGCGCGGCATCGCCTTCAGCGAATTCCTCAAGGAAGACGTCGTCCGCCATCCGCTCGTCGCGCGCATCGTCTCGGCCTACGAAGCGCACACCGCCGCACAGGAAGCCAATCATGCTGCCAAATAAGCGTCTCAACCTCAGCGTGCAATACGCCTGTCACAATGCCGGCCTACCCTTGCGCCCGCAGCTTCGCGCCTGGGCGCGTGCGGCGCTCGACGTGGACGGCAAGCGCGGCGGCCAAGTCACCATCCGCTTTGTCGACGCCGAAGAAGGCCGCACGCTTAACCGCGACTATCGCGGCAAGGACTACGCGACCAACGTGCTCTCCTTCCCCTACGAAGTCGAACCGCTGGTCTGCGGCGACCTCGTCGTCTGCGCCGACGTCGTGGCGCGCGAGGCGGCCGAACAGGGCAAGCCGCTCGAAGCGCATTACGCGCACCTGATCGTGCATGGCATGCTGCATCTGCAGGAATACGACCACGAGGAAGGCGAAGCCGAGGCTCTCCTCATGGAAGACAAGGAACGCACCATTCTTGCCGCACTCGCGTTCCCGGATCCTTATGCCGGCGAGGCATGATGCGTAAGCGACGGCCCGTGCAGCCGCTTACGCCTCGTTCTTCATAAGCCCCCATGGACAGTAGCTCAGCCAGCAAACCCGGATTTTTCGAACGCCTCTCCTCGCTCCTCCTGCGCGAACCCGAGGACCGCGAGCAGCTCATGCAGCTGCTGCATTCCGCGTACGAACGCAAGCTGCTCGACGCCGATGCGCTGAGCATCACCGAGGGCGCGCTCGCCGCCTCGGAGATCAGCGTGCGCGACGTGATGGTGCCGCGCCCGCTGATGGCGGTGGTCGATATCAACGACCGGCTCGAAGACATCGTCGCCTACGTCAACGAAACCGCCCACTCGCGCTTTCCGGTGATCGACGGCAGCCGCGACAACGTGATCGGCATCCTGCTCGCCAAGGACCTGCTGCGCATCCGCAAGGCGGAAAGCTTCAGCCTGCGCGACTGGCTGCGTCCGGCCGTCTTCATTCCCGAATCGAAGCGCCTGAACGTGCTGCTGCGCGAGTTTCGCGTCTCGCACAACCACATGGCGGTCGTCGTCGACGAATACGCCGGCGTCTGCGGCGTGGTGACGATCGAGGACGTGCTCGAACAAATCGTCGGCGACATCGAGGACGAATACGATTTCGACGAAGCCGACGACAACATCCGGCTCGACCACGCCGGGCGTTACCGGATCAAGGCGCAGGCCGCCATCGCCGACTTCAACGCGGCGCTGCGCACGCGCTTCAGCGACGCCGATTGCGACACGGTCGGCGGGCTGCTTCTGCATCACCTGGGCCGCGTGCCCAAACGCAACGAGCGGGTCGACATCAACGGCATCGAGTTCAAGGTGCTGCGCGCCGACAGTCGCCGCCTGTACACGCTGCTCGTCACCGCCCCGCCCGATGCCGGCCCGGCCCTTTAATTCCGGGCGCCTGCATCTGCCCGCCGCGCTGCTGCTCGGCGCGGCGAGCGTGCTCGCCTACGCCCCGGTCGGCTGGTTCCCGCTGATCTGGCTGGCGCTGGCTGGCTTTTTCGGCCTGCTCCGCGCCTGCCCGACGCCGCGCGCCGGCGCACGCGTCGGCGCCGCCTTCGGCTTCGGCCTATTCATCGCCGGCGTCTCGTGGGTCTACGTCAGCCTCAGCGTTTTCGGCGGCATGCCGGCAGCGGTGGCCGCCCTCGCCACCTTCCTCTTCTGTGTCGTGCTGGCCATTTTCCCGGCGCTCACCGGCGCGCTGTTCGTCGCCTTTTCGCCGGCCAGCTGGCTGCCGCGCGCATTCTTCTTCGCCGCGCTGTGGGTCCTCACCGAATGGCTGCGCGGCTGGATACTGACCGGCTTTCCGTGGCTGGCCGCCGGCTATTCGCAAAGCCCGCCCAGCCCGCTCGCCGGCTTTGCGCCGGTGCTCGGCGTCTACGGCGTATCGCTGCTCTGCGCGCTGCTCGCCGCACTGCTCTACGAGGTGGTCAGACGCTGGCTCAGTTGCGAATCCTGTGCGATACCGGGGCGCTTTGCCTGGCTGCGCTGGTGCCCGGCACTGCCCTTGCTGTGCATTGCGCTGATTCTCGCCGGCGGCGGCCTGCTGCGCGACGTGCGCTGGACCGAGCCGCAAGGCGAACCGGTCTCGGTGGCGCTGCTGCAGGGCAATATCGCGCAGGACCTGAAATGGCGGCCGGAAAAGTTCGCCGACTCGCTGCGCACCTATTACCGACTGGCGCTCGACCATCCGGCGCAACTCACCGTGCTGCCGGAAACCGCGCTGCCGGCCTTTCTCCACCAGGTGCCGAGCGATTATCTCGACGAGCTGCGGAAGCTCGCGCTGCGCCGGCAGGGCGACCTGCTGATCGGCATCGCGCTCGGCGATCCCGCGCCGGGCGGCGAGGGCTACGCCAACGGCGCGGTCAGCATCGGCGCATCAAAGCAGCAGCAGTACAGCAAATCGCACCTGGTGCCCTTCGGCGAATTCGTCCCGCCCGGCTTCGCCTGGTTCCTGTCGCTCGCCAGCATCCCGATGTCCGACTTCAGCGCAGGCGCAAAGACGCAGGCACCGCTCGCCATTGCCGGGCAGAAGGTCGCCGTCAATATCTGTTACGAGGACGCTTTCGGCGATGAAATCATCCGCGCCCTGCCGCAAGCGACGCTGCTCGTGAACCTCTCGAACGTCGCCTGGTTCGGCGACTCGCTGGCGCCGGCGCAGCACCTGCAGATCGCCCGCCTGCGCGCACTCGAAAGCGGGCGCATGATGCTACGCGCGACCAACACGGGGATGACAGCGATTGTCGGCGTCGACGGCGAGGTGCAGGCCGTGCTGCCGCCCTTCACGCGCGACGCGCTGGTCGGCGAGGTGCGCGGCTATGCAGGGGTGACACCCTTCGTGCGCTGGGGCAACTGGCCGGCGATTGTCGGCGCTTTCCTGCTGCTCGTGTTCGGCGCCCGCCGCCGACGTCCCGCAGCGCCCTGATGCGGGTTCTTGTCGTACTGAAAACCAAGTAAAATCGGCTTTTTCCAGCTTTCGCAAAGTACTTTTCATGCCAACCTTTCAGGAAGTCATCCTGCGCCTGCAGGCGTTCTGGGCCAAGCAGGGCTGCGCCCTCCTTCAACCCTACGACATGGAGGTCGGCGCCGGCACCAGCCATACCGCGACCTTTCTGCGCGCGCTCGGCCCGGAACCGTGGAAGGCGGCCTACGTACAGCCCTCGCGCCGCCCGAAGGACGGGCGCTACGGCGAAAACCCGAACCGCATGCAGCACTACTACCAGTACCAGGTCGTGCTCAAGCCGGCGCCGGAAAACATCCTCGAACTCTATCTCGCCTCGCTCGAAGCGCTCGGCTTCGACCTGAAGGAAAACGACGTCCGCTTCGTCGAGGACGACTGGGAAAACCCGACGCTGGGCGCCTGGGGCCTCGGCTGGGAAGTCTGGATGAACGGCATGGAAGTGACGCAATTCACGTACTTCCAGCAGGTCGGCGGTATCGATTGCAAGCCGATCACCGGCGAAATCACCTACGGCCTCGAGCGCCTGTGCATGTACCTGCAGGGCGTCGAGAACGTCTATGACCTCAAATGGACCGACACCCTCACTTACGGCGACGTCTATCACCAGAACGAGGTCGAGCAATCGACCTACAACTTCGAGCACAGCGACGCCGATTTCCTGTTCGCCGCCTTCGCCGCGCACGAAAAGCAGGCGCAGCACCTGGTGCAGGCGCAGCTCGCGCTGCCTGCCTACGAACAGGTCCTGAAGGCCGCGCACACCTTCAACCTGCTCGACGCGCGCGGCGCCATCTCGGTCACCGAGCGCGCCGCCTACATCGGCCGCATCCGCAATCTCGCCCGCAGCGTGGCGCAGAGCTACCTCGACAGCCGCGCGCGGCTGGGCTTCCCGATGGCGCCCAAGGCCTGGGCCGACGAAGTGATGGCGAACCTCGCCAAGAAGGCCGCATGATGAGCACGAAGAATCTCTTGGTCGAACTCTTTGTCGAGGAACTCCCGCCCAAGGCGCTGAAGAAGCTCGGCGAATCTTTCGCCGCAACGCTCGCGGCCAAGCTCAAGGCTAGCGGCCTCGCCGGCGACGCCGCTGTCGTCACTTCATTTGCGTCACCGCGCCGACTGGCGGCGCACCTCACCGCCGTCACGGCGAAAGCTGCCGACAAGCAGGTGCAGCAGAAGCTCATGCCGGTCGCCGTGGCGCTCGACGCCGCAGGCAATGCCACACCCGCGCTGCTGAAGAAACTTGCCGCGCTCGGAACCGACGCCTCCGTCGTGCCGACGCTGAAGCGCCAGATGGACGGCAAGGCCGAGGCGCTGTTCCTCGACAGCCTGGTCACCGGCGCGACGCTGGCCGAAGGCCTGCAGGCGGCGCTGGAAGTCGCGTTGGCCGCGCTGCCGATTCCGAAGGTGATGAGCTACCAGCTCGCCGACGGCTGGAGCAGCGTGAATTTCGTGCGCCCGGCGCACAAGCTGGTCGCGCTGCACGGCAGCGAGATCGTGCCAATCAGCGTGCTGGGCCTGACCGCCGGCCGCGAGACCCATGGGCACCGCTTCGAGGCGGCAAATCCCATCGTCACGATCCGCGATGCCGACAGCTATGTCGAGCAGATGGAAAGCGAAGGCGCGGTGATTCCCGGGTTCGCCGCGCGCCGCGCAGAAATCGAGAAGCAGCTCAAGGCCGCTGCCGCCAAGGAAGGCTTGCAGCCGATCGAGGACGATGCGCTGCTCGACGAGGTGACCGGACTGGTGGAACGGCCGAACGTGCTGACC
>JBAQRB010000144.1:0-5617 GCA_049295655.1 Rhodocyclaceae bacterium | reverse complement strand
CCGGCAGGTGAGCCAGAAGCTGATGCCGGCCGCCGTCGGCATCGACGCCGCCGGCAACGCGACGCCGGCGCTGTTGAAGAAACTGGCCGGATTGGGCGTAGATGCGGGCGCCGCTGCCTCGATCGTTCCGCAACTGCGCCGCGAATCCGACGGCAAGGCCGAGATCCTGTTCTACGACAGCCTGGCGCGCGGCGCGACGCTCGCCGACGGCCTGCAGAAGGCGCTCGAAGCCGCGCTCGCCGCGCTGCCGATCCCCAAGATGATGACCTACCAGCTGGCCGACGGCTGGAGCAGCGTCAAGTTCGTCCGCCCGGCGCACGGACTCGTCGCGCTGCACGGCGCCGAGATCGTTCCGCTCGCCGTCCTCGGACTGACCGCAGGCCGTGCGACGCACGGCCACCGCTTCGAAGCGCGCGTCGATCCGGTGATCATCGACGACGCCGACGAATACGCCGCCAAGCTGGCCGCCGACGGCGCAGTGATCGCGAGCTTCGCCGAACGCCGCGCCGAGATCGCGCGCCAGCTGCAGGCAGCCGCGCTGAAAGCCGGCCCCAACCTGAAGCCGATTGACGACGAAGCGCTGCTCGACGAAGTGACCGCGCTGGTCGAACGCCCGAATGTGCTGGTCGGCCAGTTCGAGGTCGAATACCTCGACGTGCCGCAGGAATGCCTGATCCTGACGATGAAGGCCAACCAGAAGTATTTCCCGCTGCTCGACGACAGTGTGGAAAATTCGGGCAAGCTCTCGAACCAGTTCCTCGTCGTCAGCAACATCAGCCCCATCGACCCGAGCGCGGTGATCGGCGGCAACGAGCGCGTCGTCCGCCCGCGCCTGGCCGACGCCAAGTTCTTCTTCGACCAGGACCGCAAAAAGACGCTCGAGTCGCGCGTTCTTGGCCTGGCCAAGGTCGTCTACCACAACAAGCTCGGCACGCAGGGCGACCGTGCGCAGCGCGTCTGCGCGATCGCCAACGCGATCGGCCGCCAGCTCGGCGGTGAAGCCCTCGCGCTGCAGGCCGAACAGGCCGCGCTGCTCGCCAAGGCCGACCTGCTGACCGACATGGTCGGCGAGTTCCCCGAACTGCAGGGCATCATGGGCCGCTACTACGCGCTGCACGACGGCCTGGCAACCGACATCGCCGACGCCATCGAGGACCACTACAAGCCGCGTTTTGCCGGCGACAGCCTGCCGCGCGGCCGCGTCGGCATGGTCGTCGCGCTGGCCGACAAGCTCGAGACGCTGGTCGGCCTGTTCGGCATCGGCCAGATCCCGACCGGCGACAAGGACCCGTTCGCGCTGCGCCGGCACGCGCTCGGCGCGATCCGCATGCTGAGCGAGGGCGATCTCGACCTCGCGCTCGACCAGCTGCTGGCGCTCGCCACTGCGGCTTTTGCCACGGTGCAGGGCTTCAAGCCGGCCGAGACCCTCCTCGCCGACTTCATCTACGACCGCCTCGCCGGCAACCTGCGCGAGCAGGGCTACAGCGCGCAGGAAGTCGATGCCGTCGTCGCGCAGCGCCCGCAGCGCCTCGGCGACATCCCGAAGCGCCTGGCCGCCGTGCGCAGCTTTGCCGCGCTGCCGGAAGCCGCCAGCCTGGCCGCCGCCAACAAGCGCGTCGGCAACATCCTGAAGAAGGTCGACGGCGACGTGCCAGCCACGATCGACGCCGCGCTGCTCGGCGAAGCCGCCGAAATCGCGCTCGCCGCCGCGCTCGGCGAAGTCGGCCCGCAAGCCGACGCGGCCTTCGTCCGCGGCGACTATGCGGCGGCGCTGCAATCGCTGGCCGCGCTGCGCGCGCCGGTCGATACCTTCTTCAACGAGGTGATGGTCAACGCCGACGACCCGGCGCTGCGCGCCAACCGCCTCGGCCTGCTCGCCACCCTGCACGGCGCAATGAACCGGGTGGCCGACATTTCCAAGCTC
This sequence comes from Rhodocyclaceae bacterium, assembly GCA_049295655.1. Classification (GTDB taxonomy): domain Bacteria; phylum Pseudomonadota; class Gammaproteobacteria; order Burkholderiales; family Rhodocyclaceae; genus CAJBIL01. The sequence continues at coordinate 3,693 of JBAQRB010000144.1, read as the reverse complement.
TCGTCATGAAACTCGTCATCCTCGACCGCGACGGCGTGATCAACCACGACTCGGCGCAGTTCATCAAGTCGCCGGCCGAATGGAAGCCGATTCCCGGCAGCCTCGAAGCGATCGCCCGGCTCAATCAGGCCGGCTATCGCGTCGTCGTCGCGACCAACCAGTCCGGCGTCGGCCGCGGTCTCTTTGACATGGACGCGCTGAACGCCATCCACGGCAAGATGCACCGCGCCGTGCAGGGTGTCGGCGGGCGAATCGACGCGATCTTCTACTGCCCGCATGCCGCCGATTCGAAGTGCGACTGCCGCAAGCCGAAACCCGGCATGTTCGAGCGCATCGGCGCCTGCTTCAACACCGACCTGGCCGGCACGCCGGCGATCGGCGATTCGCTGCGCGACCTGCAGGCTGCTGCGGCGGTCGGCTGCCAGCCGCTGCTGGTGCTCACCGGCAAGGGCGAGAAGACGCAGGCCGACGGCGGCCTGCCGGAAGGCACGCTGACCTTTCCGGACCTCGCCAGTGCGGTCAATCACCTGCTCGCCGCATGATGACGCTGATCCGCTCCGCCCTCTTCCTGCTGCTCGCCACGCTGCTGACCATTCCCTTCGGCATCCTCGTTTCGCTGGCGATGGTTTTCCCGATGCGCACGCGTTACGCGATCATCGCCACCTGGCGCAGCGGCTTCATGGCACTGTGCAGTTCGGTGCTCGGCATCCGCTATCGGGTGCTCGGCCGCGAGAACATCCCGGCCGAACCGTCGGTGATTCTTGCCAAGCACCAGTCGGCGTGGGAGACGGTCGGCCTGCAGGAAATCTTCCCGCCGCTCGTCTTCGTTCTCAAGAAGTCGCTGCTCGCGCTGCCCTTTTTCGGCTGGGGCCTGGCCGCGATGAAGATGATCTCGATCGACCGCGAGGCCGGCAAGGGCGCGCTCAGGCAGGTCGTCGACCAGGGCCGCGACCGTCTCGACGCCGGCTTCTGGGTCGTCATCTTTCCCGAGGGAACGCGCGTCGCTCCCGGCCAGAAGCGCCGCTTCAAGCCCGGCGGCGTGCATCTCGCGGTGCAGACCGGCCGCCAGGTGGTGCCGGTGGCGCACGACGCCGGCGAAGTGTGGGGCAAGAACTCGTTTCTCAAGTCGCCCGGCCTGATCACCGTCAGCATCGGCCCGGCGATCGCCCCGGCCGGCAAGTCCGAAGCGGAAATCAACCACCTCGTCGAAGCGTGGATCGACGCCGAAATGCGCCGCCTCTCGCCGCACCGCTATCCGGATCGTCCCGATGGCGTGGCTGCCTGAGCTGTTGCGCTCCGCCGTCAAGCCGGCAAAGCCGGTGTCCGAAGAAACGCCGCGCAACATCACGCTCGGCGAACACGTCGTCCCCTATCTCCTGCGCCGCGCCAAGCGGCGCACCATCGGCCTGTCGATCGACCATCGCGGCCTGCGCGTCGGCGCACCGCACCGCTCGTCGCTGCGCGACGTCGAGTCGCTGATCCTGCGGCACGGCGAGTGGGTGGTGCAAAAACTCGACGAATGGCGCAGCCGGCCGCGCCCCGAACTGCTGCACATCGTCGATGGTGCCCGGCTGGCGATGCTCGGCGGCGAGCTTCAAATCCGCATGGCGCTCGGTGCCAACCGCAGCGTCTGGGGCGGGCAGGCCAGCGGGCACACTGCGCCGACGCTTACCCTGTGCCTGCGCAGCCCCGACGACGCCGGCCGCGTGCTCGAAAAGGCGCTGCGCGAACGGGCGCGCGAGCTGTTCGGCGAACGCCTCGCGCATTACGCGGCGCTGCTCGGCGTCACGCTGCCGCCGCTCGCGCTGTCGGCCGCGCGCACGCGCTGGGGCAGCTGCAGCCTGAAGAGCGGCATCCGCCTGAACTGGCGGCTGATCCACTTCCCGCTCCCGGTGATCGACTACGTCGTCGCGCACGAGCTCGCGCACCTGCGCGAGATGAACCACAGCCCGCGCTTCTGGTCTGTCGTTGGCGAGCTTTACCCCGACTACCGGACGGCGCGCAGCGAGCTCAAGACGCTCGCCGCCCGCTGCCCGCACTGGTCAACAAACAAGTAAGGAAATCCCGATGAGAATTCTGCATACGATGCTGCGCGTTGGCGACCTCGACCGCTCGCTGGCCTTCTACACCGGCGTGCTCGGCATGCACGAGCTGCGCCGCCACGACTACCCCGACGGCCGCTTCACGCTGGCCTTCGTCGGCTACGGCGCGGAACAGAACAACGCCGTGCTCGAACTGACGCACAACTGGGATACGCCCGCCTACGAACTCGGCAACGGCTTCGGCCACATCGCGCTCGAAGTCGACGACGCCTACGTCGCCTGCGCCGGAATCAAGGCGCTCGGCGGCAAGGTCGTTCGCGAGGCCGGGCCGATGCAGCACGGCACGACGGTGATCGCCTTCGTCGAAGACCCCGACGGCTACAAGATCGAACTGATCCAGAAGAAAGCGGGCTGATCCGATGGCCTTCCCGTCCTTTTTCTCCGAAGTCCCGACGCTCGTCGTTCGCGACCGTCTCGCCGAATTTCTCGGCGCCGCCGACGGCGGCCTGATCGAATACCACTACGCCGACGCCGTCAAACTCGCCGGCCACTCATGCCCGACGGTCGCCGGCGCCTACCTGATGACCTGCCGCGCGCTCGCCGCGCTGTACGGCGACCAGATCCCCGAGCGCGGCGAAATCCGCGTCGACTTCAGCGAAGCGCAGGGCAGCGGCGTCGTCGGCGTCACCGCCAGCGTCATCGGCCTGCTCACCGGCGCAGCCGGCGTCGGCGGCTTCAAGGGGCTGGCCGGCAACTTCTCGCGCCGCGACCTGATGCGCTTCGAAACCGAACTGCCCGGCGAAGTGTGCTTCACGCGCCTCGACAACGGCGACAGCGTCAACGCCGCGCTGCACCTCGCCCACATCCCGCCCGACCCGCGCATGGGGCCGCTGCTCCAGCAACTGCTCAGTGGCAAGCACGACGCGGTGAGCGCCGAAGTCTTCGCCACGCTCTGGCAGGACCGCGTGCGGCGGATTCTCGTCGACCACTTCGACGACCCGCAGACGGTGCGCTTGAGCCGCTGAAAGCCGGGATGGCCTGCAGGCCGCACCCCAAGGGTACTTCCTCCGGGGAGCATGGATAGGCGGTCTACGTCAGGCGATGCGTGGAGAGTGGCGTATTTACCACAGAAACAAATGCTGGCATCAACATTGGCTTGCAGGGAAATTGCCGGCGTCGGTGCGTGACGTTGACTTCTCACCGGCGCAGACTAGTTTGAATGCAAGGGGTTCTGAAAGGAGATGGCTATGTTTTCATTTCATTTGAACGACTTGCATGTGCCCAAGAAACCGAATCTGTTTGTGGCGGCCGGAGGCGTTTTTACTTGTTTCTCCATCGCTTTGCTGGCGTTCGTGGTTTCTTGGCTGGTCGGAGGCGCCGAATACAAGGCTTTGCTCGGTGGCAATGTGACCTTGGTTGTACTGATTGCCGGTTTGGTTCTATCCGGAGTTTTCGCGTTGATTGAAAAACCGAAAGATTAGGTTAGATGCAAACGTCGGGTGGTTACCGCCCCGAAGGAGTCAAACCCGGAGTCGAGTGGGACAGGGGAATCTCGCCCCTGCGCTCTCCCAGAACCGGACGTGAATCTCTCGATTCATCCGGCTCCTATCGTCCAACCGGTGACGCCAGCGCCCAATGGGCAAACAGGTCA
>JBAQRB010000143.1:0-20238 GCA_049295655.1 Rhodocyclaceae bacterium | reverse complement strand
CACCCGGCCGGCTGGGGCGAGGATTCGCCGTGGCTGCGCATGTTCCGCAACGCGCGGCAATGGGTGGGGTAGGAAGGCCGTTTTAAAAGCAGAAAAAACGCCGGGAGGCTTCGGCTTCCCGGCGTTTCTGTTGGTGCAACGCGAAAGCGTGGTCGCTCCAGCCTCGCCTCTCGGGTCGGTTCGCGGCCTGCCTGACCTGTATGCGGATGGAGAAAATGGATTGAGGGGTACCGTCTGTGGGGTGTACATCCGTGTATTTACTTTCCGTTTGGTGAAGGCTAAAGTACATACGTCGTACATCCAATCATGGAGTTTGCAATGCGTACCACCCGCGCTTTCAAGAATGGCAATTCACAGGCCGTCCGTATCCCGGCAGATTTGGCTTATGAGCGTACGGACATCGATCTGGAAATCGTGCGCGAGGGCGATGAAATCAGGATTCGCCCTGCTCGCCGCTCACTATCCGGCGTACTCGGAAAATTCGCGAAATTCTCCCCCGATTTCCTGGCGGAAGGGCGTGGCGATCAGGAGCAAGCGGAAAGAGACGTCCTGTAATGCCGCGCTACATGCTCGATACCAAGATGTGCATTTACCTGATGAAGAATCAGCCGGAAGAGGTCGCCCGGCGCTTCGCCAAGTGCTACGTCGGCGACGTGGTGATGTCATCGATCACCTATGCCGAACTGGAATACGGCGTTGTCGCGTCCGCAAATCCGGAACGGGAGCGCATCAACCTCGCCAGTCTGGTCGAAGATATTCAGGTGATCCCGTTCGATGCTGCTGCCGCTACAGCCTACGGCCCGATTCGCCTGGCAACCCGCGACGGCAGCAGGAAAGATGCCCTCGACAAGCTGATTGCCGCGCATGCCGCATCGCTCAAGGTGACGGTGGTGACCAACAACGAGAAGGACTTTTCCAGGTACCCGGGGGTGAGCACCGAGAACTGGCTCGAATCGCCACTTGAAGTGGCGCCCGGAAACCCGCAGAACCACTAGCCATTCCACCAGCAGACCGCAATTTTCCGGTGATCGGGGGCCGGGTTCCGACAACCCGCTGGAATTCATCCGGCGCCGACCCTGGTCCGCTTCAGCATGGCGCGGGGCGTGCTCAAGCTACCCCGTAAATCGCCGCGTCGCGCTTGGGCCTGCGGGCGCGGCTGGGCGGCAAATCCGTGACGGGCCCGCAGTGAGCGCAGCGGCTGTTCTGCGTCGGCCAGCCGGATCGGCTCGCCGGACAGGAAGCGGCGCACATTCAGCGCGTCGAGCATGCGCCGGGGCGAGCTCGCGGCGTTCAGCAGCACGACGATGACGGTCTGGCCGCCGGCCTTGAGGCGCATGATCAGGCAACGTCCGGCCGGGGTCGTGAAGCCGGTCTTCGAGAGCAGGATGTCCCATCCGCTTTGCCCGACCAGCCGGTTGGTATTGCGGTACTCCAGGCTGCGGCCCTCGACATCGACGATTTGCTCGCTGGTGGTCGTGATGCGCACGATTTCCGGGTAGGCCGCAGCGGCCGCCGCCATCTTGGCGAGGTCTTCCGCCGTCGAGCGGTTGTTGCCCGACAGCCCGGTCGGTTCCTCGATGTGTGTATGCGACATGCCCAGACTGTCCACCTTGGCCGCCACCGCAGCGACGAAAGCGTCGACACCGCCGGGGTAGGCATAGGCGAGCGAAACCGCCGCATGGTTGTCGGACGACATCAGCGCCAGCTCGAGGACGGTTCGTCGAGGCAGCGTGCCGCCGTCGGTCAGGCGCGTTCTGGAGTGCGCCCGCGTCAGTTCGGACGGATCGACGACGGTGATTTGTTCGTCCAGATCGGGGTTCGCATCGAGCGCCACCATCGCGGTCATCAGCTTGGTCAGCGAAGCGATCGGCACCTTGATATCGGCATTCTTGGAGAGCAGTACCTTGCCGCTGCTTTCCTCGACGACCAGCGCGTAGCGGGAAGCAAAAGGAAGTGCGATGGCGTAGCTGGCATGGCAAAGCAGGAGGAAGATGAAGAAATGGCTGAACCGGCTGAACATTTTGGACTCGCTTGTCCCGTTCTGCTATGCCCGGGCTGGTGTGTCGGGATGTCACCCTGGCCGGTTGCTGGAACGGTGGAAGAGGTGAATTGTCTGACGCCTGCCGTTCCCGGTGATCGGCACCGAACTATGCAATGGCGTGTGCTTTCTATGGAAGATAGCGGCAACATTCACATCCCCTGGTTTGTCGATCCCTCGCTCGAAGAAAACGCCGTCGCGGCGGCCCGCGCTGAACCGTTCGCGGAGGCTCCTACCCGACCCGAGACGGAACGCGGCTGCTTCGAGAGCTTGCTGCTCGCCGATGGCTTGAGCGTCTTCCGGGCGGTCCATCGCCACAAGCCGAAAGCATCCGATCGCCTGCTGCAAATTGGTGAATTCCCGATTGACTTCGCTGACCCAACCCTGGTGGCCGAAGTGATCGACGACACCAGCGACGACACAGGCAAATTCACGCCCCCGGTTCACGGCGGAAATCTCCCGTCGAGTGCAAATTTTTTCCGTCACGGCGACCGGCATTGCGCATTTTTACCCGTCTCGCCCGTGGCTAGGGGGGCCGCCTGCCAGTTGTCAGGCATCGCCGTCAGCGATAGCACCCTGTGCCAACTCATGGGCGATGAACTCGCCGGGCAACTGCTGGGCGGGCTGGGTCTCGACCCGGCGCCTGCCGCGAAAGTGGCCGCGCTACCGCTGCATGTTTCGCTGCCGCTGCGCGCCCTGCTCACCTCGGAACTGGACGGGAAGCTGATGGGCCTTTTTGCCCGGGCGAAAACGCTCGAGTACCTGTGCGCGCTGGCCGTCCATGTGATCGTCAACCCCATGCGCCAGCCCCGCTTCGTGCGCAAGCGCGACATCGTGCGCCGCCTGCACGACGATCTCGCGCATCGCCAGGGCAAGGCGCCGACCCTGGGTCAATTGGCGACCCGCTGCGGAATTTCACCGAAGACGCTAAACGACCAGTTCGCCCGCATCTACGGACTATCGATCTATTCCTACATGAGCCAGTGCCGGTTGCGCGATGCCCATGCCGCGCTGCTGGAAAGCGCGGTGCCGATGAAGGTCCTCGCCGAGCGTTTCGGTTATTCCCACGTCAATAACTTCATCAACGCCTTCAGCAAGCGCTTCGGCTATTCCCCGGGAAGCCTTCGCCGTCGCCGCCGGATCGACGACCCCGCTTGAGCCCCGGTTGGCACCCCTGCGCTGGAGGCAGGGCGGGAAACCGAGGAGGCAACAAAACACGCCGGGAGGTGCAAACCTTGCCGGCGTTTCCGTTTTTGCGAGCTGAAGCTCAGTCGACCTTGGCCTTGGCGCGCAGGTCGCTGACCATTTTCTCGATCTGCTGCTGCTGCGCGCGCTGCGCGAGTTGCGGCTTGATCGTGGCGAAGTCGGGCGGGGTCAGCGGGCGGCTGTCTTCGAGCAGGATCACGTGGTAGCCGAAATCGGTCTTGACCGGGGTTTCGGTGTATTTGCCCTTTTCCAGCTTGGCCAGCGCGTCGCCAAACGGCTTCACGTAGCCGGCGGCGCTGGCCCAGCCCAGATCGCCGCCCTTTTCCTTCGAGCCGGGGTCCTTCGACTGCAGGGCCAGTTCGTCGAACTTGGCGCCCTTCTTGAGGTTGCCGATGATCGCCTTGGCGTCGTCTTCCTTCTCGACCAGGATATGGCGCGACTTGTATTCGGTGCCGCCGATCTGTGCCTTGATGGTGTCGTATTCGCTCTTCAGCTGCGCTTCGCTGATCGGGTGCGATTTCACGTATTCCTGGATGAAGGCACGGATGTAGATCGCCTGGCGTGCGAGTTCGGCCTGCGCCACGGTGGTCGGCTTCTTGTCGAGCCCCATCTTCTTCGCTTCCTGCACCAGCAGTTCGCGGCGCACGAGTTCCTCGCGGACGGCGTTCTTCAGCTCGGGGCTGTCCTGTGTGCCTTGCGATTTCTGTTCGGCCATGAAGACTTCGGCCGTGCTCTGGCTGATGGCGACGCCATTGACCGTCGCGAACGCGTTGCCCTTGGCTTTTTCAGCGGCACCGGCAGGAACTGAGATAAGCGCGCTGACGAGCAGTGCGGCAGCCAGTTTCGAGAGATTCTGCATGGTTTTTTCCTTGAGTCGGGGTTGGTTTTGATCTTGGGTTTGTCATGTAACTGCGGATTATAGTTCTTCCGTAGTCAATGTTTTGATGGTCAGGGCATGAATCTTCTGGCGCATCAGTTCGCCGAGCGCGTCATAAACAAGGCGGTGCCGGCTGACTGTCGATTTCCCGGCAAAGGCCGCCGAGACAATCAGCAGCCGGTAATGCCCGCCACCGCTTCTTGCCCCGGCGTGCCCGGCGTGCAGCGCCGAATCGTCGATCAGCTCGATGCGGCTCGGCGCGAGCGGTGCCAGCTTCTCGCGCAGCAGGGCTGCAAAATCGCCGGCGGGCGTCGGAGGCGGCTGACTCACGCCGGCAGGACCTTCTTGAAGGGTTTGATCGAGACATTTTGATAAACGCCGGCGGCGACATAGGGGTCGGCATTGGCCCAGTCCTGGGCGGCGTCGAGCGAGGCGAATTCGGCGACGATCAGGCTGCCCGAAAAGCCGGCCGGGCCGGGGTCCGGCGAATCGATGGTCGGGAAAGGGCCGGCGAGGATCAGCCGTCCTTCTTCCTGCAGCGTCTGCAGACGTGCGACGTGCGCCGGGCGGGCGGCAAGGCGGGCGGCGAGCGAATCCGGGCAGTCTTCGCCGGTGATGGCATAGAGCATCAGTTTTTCTCCTCGATGTATTTGGACAGCAGCAGGCCCTGGGCGATGACGAAGACGAGCATCAGGCCCATGCCGCCGAACAGCTTGAAATTGACCCAGTCGTCGGTCGAAAAATTGAAGGCGAAGGCGACCGCCAGATTGGCCAGTCCCATGAACACGAAGAATCCCACCCACGACCAGTTGAGCCGGTTCCAGACGGCCTCGGGCAGGTGCATCTGTTCGGTAAGCAGGGTGCGGATCAGGTTCTTCTTGAAAAACAGCGTGCCGCCGGCGAGCGCTGCGGCAAAGGCCCAGTAGAGGACCGTCGGCTTCCACTTGATGAAGGTCTCGTCGTGGAAAATCAGCGTCATCCCGCCGAACACGGTGACGATGCCGAGGCTGACCCAGAGCATGGTGTCGACCTTGCGGTGCTTGAACCAGACCCAGGCGATCTGGGCAAAGGTCGCGGCAATCGCAACACCGGTTGCAGCGTAGATACCGGCGAACTTGAAAGCGATGAAAAACAGGATGACGGGGAACAGGTCGAAAAGAAATTTCATGGGGAAACCGGCTAGAATGTCGGCCGATTATGGCTGATTTGGCCGGCGGCTGTCCATGCTTCAGCATCGTGAAAACAATTAAGGATATTCCCATGCAAGTCGCTCAGGCAATCCTTCGCAGCTCCTCCGACCTTCCGGAAAAACTGGCGCCCCTGCTGGCCTTGCAGCCGGATCTGATCCTCGCTTTCGGCAGCGTCGACCTGCTCAAGGCGGCCGCCCCGGCGCTGGCGACGGCGTTTCCCGATGCGCGGCGGATCGGCTGCTCGACCGCCGGCGAAATTTCGGCTGCCGGCGTGACCGACAATACCTGCGTACTGACCGCTGTCCGCTTCGAGAAAACCGTACTGGCCGAGGCCTCGGTACGGCTCGCCAACATGGACGACTCGCTCGATGCGGGCCGGCGTCTCGGTAACAGCCTCGCGAAGGAGGGACTGCGGGCCGTTCTGCTCTTCGGTCAGGGCGTGCAGATCAACGGCAGCGCCCTGCTCGCCGGGATGTCCGCGGTGCTTGGTGCGCAGTTGCCGATTACCGGCGGTCTGGCCGGCGATGGCGGCGCTTTCCAGCAGACCTGGGTGCTCGATGCCGATGGCGTGGCGAGCGATACGATCATCGCGCTGGGCCTGTACGGCGAAAGCCTGAGTTTTTCCCACGGTTCGTTCGGCGGCTGGTCGCCTTTCGGGCCGGCGCGCAAGGTGACGCGCAGCGCCGGCAACATCCTCTACGAACTGGACGGCAAGCCGGCGCTTGAGATTTACAAGCGCTATCTTGGCGAGCACGCCAAGGGCCTGCCCGCTTCCGGCCTGCTCTTCCCGCTGGCGATGCTTGGCCGGGACCACGACGAAGTCGGGCTGATCCGCACCATCCTCGGTGTCGATGAAAGCGACGGCAGCCTGACGCTGGCCGGCGAAATTGTCGCCGACGGCTATCTCAAGCTGATGCACGCGAATACCGATGCCCTGGTCGATGGCGCCGAAGCGGCCGCTGCGGCTGCGCAGAAAATGTGCGCCAGCCATGCACCGGGTTTGGTGCTGCTGGTCAGCTGCGTCGGGCGCAAGCTGGTGATGGGCGGGCGCGTCGACGAGGAAGTCGAAGCGGTTGCCGCGGTGTTGGGCCAGCATGCCGTGCTCGCCGGTTTTTACTCCTACGGCGAAATCAGCCCGTTCAGCCCCGGCGTCGAGTGCAAGCTGCATAACCAGACGATGACCGTCACCTGCATCGGCGAGGACTGATCGGTCTGAGAAGGCGTCCCCCGCTGCCCCATGCACAAACTGCTCAACCGACAGATCAGGAGCGCACTCGGCGTTGACGAGTCGCGCTCGGCGGTTGTTTTCGACGAGCTCAAGCGGCTTGCCGAAAGTGCTGCCGTGTCGCCGGAAGCGGCGCAGGTGCTGGCCGGGCTGGGGGCTTTCCTCGGGCGGGTCGATGCCGCCTACGGGCAGGCCGACCGCGACCTGGAGCTCAAGACCCGTAGCCTCGAACTGAGTTCGCAGGAACTTTTGCTCGCCAACGACCGCTTGCGCGACGAACTGGCCAGCCGCACGCGCGCGATGGATTCGCTGCGCGATACGGCCAGCAGCCTGATGCAGTCGATCGATCATGCCCTGCCGCCGCTGCTCGACGACAGCCTCGAAACGCTGTCGGGCCTGATGGCCGACCTGTTTCACCATCACGAACAAAGCCAGCGCCAGTTACAGGGGGCGCTGGCCGACCTCGCCAATCAGAAATTCGCGCTCGACCAGCACGCCATCGTCAGCGTGACCGATGTGCAGGGAACCATTACCTACGCCAACGACAAGTTCTGTGAAATCAGCGGCTATGCGCGGGATGAACTGCTTGGCCAGAATCACCGCATCGTCAAATCGGTGCAGCATCCGCAAGCGCTCTACCAGGAAATGTGGGACACGATTTCCTCCGGCCAGGTCTGGCACGGCGAAGTCTGCAACCGGACCCGGGATGGCCGGCTTTACTGGGTCAACGCGAGTATCGTGCCGTTTTGCGACGAATCCGGCTTGCCGCGCCAGTACATCGCGATCCGTACCGACATCACCGAACGCAAGCGTATGGAAGCGCGGATCGCCGAGAGCGAGCGGCGTTACCGGACGGTGGTCGAAAGCCTCAATGAAGTGGTTTTCCGCACCGATGCCGGGGGGTTGTGGACTTTCCTGAATTCGGCGTGGCACGAAATCACCGGCTTCGAGGTCGACTCGAGCCTGGGAACCCCCAGTCTGCGGACCGTACATCGCGACGACCGGGAACACGGCTATGCTTTCTTCACGGCACTGGCGCGCGGTGAAAGCGAGACCTGCGTCGAGGAATTGCGTTTTGTCACGCGGGACGGGGATATTCGCTGGGTCGAGGTTTTTGCCCGGGCGGAAATCGACAGCGATGGAAATTTTTCCGGCACCGCCGGGACGCTGAACGACGTTACCGAACGCCGCAAGGCGCTTGAGCAGTTGCAGGAGCAACTGCATTTCGTCCATGAACTGATCGAGGCCGTGCCGCTACCGATTTATCTGAAGGATGTTTCCGGCCATTACCTGCAGTTCAACAAGGCGTTCGAGGCTTTCTTCGGCATCCGGCGCGAAGAGTGGCTGGGCAAGACCGTGCACGACCTGTTGCCGGCGGCGGATGCGGCGATCCACGCCGCCAAGGACCGCCTGATTCTGGAATCGCCCGGCCAGCAGAAGTACGAGGCGCGGGTGCATACGCGTAATGGCGATGTGCGCGATACCATCTATCGTAAGGCGACATTGACCAGGCACGACGGCGGCGTCGTTGGTCTGGTCGGAACGATTGCCGATGTGACCGAACGCAAGGCGCAGGAGGCAGTGATCAAGGCCGCTGAAACCCGTTTGCGGCATATCACCAACACGGTGCCGGGCGCGGTGTTTCAGTGGGAGGTCGGCAACGGGCAGATTCACTACACCTTCCTCAGCGACCGCGTGACAGAGATTCGCGGGCTGGATCGCGAGGCGCTGTTCGCCGATGCGGGGCTTGCCACCCGGCAGATTGTCGAGGAAGACCGCGAGCGCGTCCGCGCGGGCGTCTTTGCCGCAGCCGAACGACGTGAAGCCTGGCGCGATGAATATCGCATCGAGATGCCGAACGGGACGATGCGCTGGATACGCGGCGAAATCAGTCCCGAGCTGGAACCGACGACAAGCAACACGACGCTGTTCACCGGTATCTGGCAGGACGTCACGCAACTCAAGGAAGCCGATGCCCGCTTGCGCGAGGTGACCGACAACATCCCGGTGGCGGTCTATCAGTATCTGTTGCCGGACAAGGCGCCGCACGCCTTCCGCTTCTTCAGCCGCGGCCTGATGCAGATCTGTGGCCTGAGTGCCGAAGACGCGGTTGCCGACGCGGACCGGCTGTTTGCGCTGATTCATCCCGATGACCGGGCGCCGATGGCCAACTCGATCATCCAGTCGGCGATCTGCCAGACGCGCTGGTCGCTCGATTTTCGTTTCCTGCACCGCCTGAGCGGCGAGATCGTCTGGATTCATGGCGAGTCGCAGCCCAAGTCGCTGCCTGACGGCAGTACGTTGTGGAACGGTTACATCGCCGATATTTCGGAAGCGCGCCGCGCTTCCGACGAGTTGCGCCGCGCCAAGGAAGGGGCCGAGGCCGCCAACCGGGCCAAATCCGATTTCCTGGCCAACATGAGCCACGAGATACGCACGCCGATGAACGGCGTGATCGGGATGACCGATCTGGCCCTCGATACCGAGCTTTCCGAGGAGCAGCGCGAGTATCTGCAGATCGTCAAGTCGTCTTCGGAATCCTTGCTGGCGATCATCAACGACATCCTCGATTTCTCGAAGATCGAAGCCGGCAAGCTGCTCATCGAACGCATTCCGTTCAATGTCTGGCGCGTGGTCGGCGATACGCTGAAGACACTGGCGCTGCGCGCCCACGCCAAGGGACTCGAGCTGATCTGCGACATTTCGCCCGATGCACCGGCGTTTGTTCTTGGCGACCCGGGGCGGCTGCGGCAGATCATCGTCAATCTGGTCGGCAACGCGATCAAATTCACCGAAAAAGGCGAAGTCATCCTGCGCGTCGAGCCGGCGCCGGGCCGGGGCGACGACGTCGGCCTGCTTTTTTCGATCATCGACAGCGGCATCGGGATTGCGCAGCACAAGCTCGATACGATCTTCGACGCCTTTTCGCAGGAAGACAGTTCGATCACCCGCAAATACGGTGGAACCGGTCTCGGGCTGACCATTTCCGGTCGCCTGGCCGAAGCGCTGGGGGGCCGCATCTGGGTCGATAGCGCGCTCGGCAAGGGCAGCTGCTTTCATTTCACTGTGCTGTTCGGCCGTGATACGCAGCAGCACGAAGCCGCACCGGAAGCGGCGGGATTTTCCGGCGCACGCGTGCTGGTGGTCGATGACAATCCGGTCAATCGCCGGATCATCGTCGGCACCCTGAGCGGTGTCGGCGCCACGGTGTCCGAGGCCGATTCGGGCGAGGCGGCGCTTGCCCTGCTCGGCAAGACCCCCGACGCCTGGAACCTCGTGCTGCTCGATGCCTGCATGCCGGGAATCGACGGTTTCACGACGGCCGAGCGGGCGCTGGCGCTGCCGCACTGTGCCGGCCTGCGCCTGGTGATGCTTTCGTCGGGCGGCATCAAGGGCGACGCGCAGCGTTGCCGGGACATCGGTTTTGCCGCCTATCTGCCCAAGCCGATTGCCCGCGATGAGCTGTTCCAGGTCCTTGCCCGCGTGTTGCATGACCCGCTCGCCGGCAAAGCGTCGTCGCTGCTCACCCGGCATGTGCTGAAGGACGAGCAGAAGGCGCTGGAGGTCCTGCTCGTCGAGGATCATCCGATCAACCAGAAGCTGGCCACCAATCTTCTCGAACGCTGGGGACACCGCGTGCTGGTGGCGGGCAACGGATTGCTGGCCATTGAAGCGATGCACGACCGGCACTTCGACCTCGTTCTGATGGACATGATGATGCCAGTCATGGACGGCCTTGAGGCAACGCGCCGGATTCGCGTGCATGAGCTGGAAGCCGGTGGGCGGCGCACGCCGATCATCGCCATGACGGCCAACGCCATGCAGGGCGATCGCGAAAGCTGCATCGAAGCCGGCATGGACGACTACATCGCCAAGCCGATCAAGAGTCAGGAACTGCAAAAGCTGCTTCGGCAATACGCCGACGCCGCCGGTGGTGAAGAACCGGCGGATGCGCTCGCGGGAAACCCGCCTGCCGTGCCGGATTTCGACTACGCGGCAGCCGTGCGCGCGGCCGACCAGGAAATCGTCGGCATCATCGCCGGGCTATTTGTCGCGCATCACCTTGGCGACCTCGGGAAAATCCGCGCGGCGCTGGCCGTCAACGACCTGCGATCGGTGCTGTTTGTCGCCCATGCCTTGCGCGGAACGCTCGCCATGTTCGGTGCGCTGCCGGCGGCGCAGCTCGCGCAGCGCATCGAGCAGCAGGCCGAGCGCGGCGAGGGCGCCGGGATCGACGCCCTGCTTGAGCCGCTGGCGGGCGAAATCGGGCGACTGGTGCAGGTCCTCGAGCCGCTGATCGCGTCATCGACGGATAACCATTAGATGGCCCGGATGCATGTCCTGGCCATGCTCAACAACAGGATCGGGAGTTCGGCATGAACCGAGTCGCAATCATCGACGACAGCGACATCAATCTGGCGCTCTTCAAGGCATTGCTCGGCAAGCTGGGCGATTGCGAGTCGCTGCCGTTTCAGGACTCGCTGCAGGGACTGGCATGGTGCATCGAAAATCGCCCGGATCTGCTGATCGTCGATTACATGATGCCGGAGCTCGACGGCCTGCAGTTCATCGCCCGCTTTCGCGCGGCGCCCGGCTGTGCGGATATTCCGGTACTGATGATCACCGCGAATGACGACAAGGATGTTCGTTACGAAGCCCTGCAGATCGGCGCGACCGATTTCCTGACCAAGCCGGTCGATCGCCTCGAGTTTGCCGCGCGCGTGCGCAACATGCTGGCGCTCGCGACCAGCCGGCGACATCTGGCCGATCGCGCGGCCTGGTTGGCCGAGGAGGTGGAAAAGGCCACGGCGGTCATCCACTCGCGCGAGCAGGAACTGCTCTTTCGCATGTCGCGCGCGGCCGAGTGCCGCGATCCGGAAACCGGCGCGCACATCCAGCGCATGGCCCGCTACTCGCATCTGGTCGCCGCCCGACTGGGCCTCCCGGCCACTGACCAGTCGCTGATCCTGCAAGCCGCGCCGATGCACGATATCGGCAAGATCGGCATTCCCGACGGCATCCTTCTGAAGCCAGGCCGGTTGACGCAGGACGAGTTCATCGTGATGCAAGGCCATGCCCTGCTCGGCTTCGAGTTGTTGAGCGGCAGCGAGTCGCTGGTCTTGCAGGCGGCCGCGTCGATCGCGATCAGCCATCACGAAAAATACGACGGCTCGGGTTATCCGGATGGCGTTGCCGGCGAGGCGATTCCCTTGTTCGGACGCATTGTCGCCGTCGCCGATGTTTTCGATGCGCTGACCTCGGAGCGCCCCTACAAGAAGGCCTGGGACTCCGATCGCGCAATCGGCTTCCTGCAGGAAGGTGCCGGCAGCCATTTCGATGCGGCCTGCGTCGAAGCCTTCCTGGCCAGCATGGACGACGTTCTGGCGATCCAGGCGCACTTCAAGGACGACGAGGAATCCGGCTTATGAGGAAGTTGCGGCTTGTTTTCCTGATCCTGCTGTTGCCTCTGTCGGTTTGGGCCGGCGAAGAGCGCAGCTTCTCGCTGGCCGTGGTGCCTCAGTTCACCACGGATCAGATTCGCCGCGACTGGCAGCCGCTGCTCGAACGCCTACATGCGATGACCGGCTACACTTTCAGTTTGCGCTTCAGCCGTTCGATTCCGGATTTCGAGCAGGATTTTCTGGGCGGTGCGCCCGATTTTGCTTTTCTCAACCCCTATCACGCGGTGATGGCCCGGTATGCCCAGGGCTACGTGCCCCTGCTGCGCGACAGCAAACTCCTGACCGGCATTCTCGTCGTACGGCGCGACGATCCGATCCGGTCGGTGCGCGAACTCGACGGGCGCGAACTGGCCTTTCCCGCACCCAATGCCTTCGGTGCATCGCTTTATCTGCGCGCCCTGTTAGCCGAACGCTTCCATATCACCGTCCGACCGCGCTATGTCAAGACGCACAGCAACGTCTATCGCCACGTGATCGTCGGCGAAGTCGCCGCTGGCGGCGGCGTCAACAACACGCTCGAGCATGAACCGGCGGAAGTGCGCTCGCGTTTGCGCGTGCTCTACGAGACGCCGGGTGCCGCCGCGCATCCGCTCGTCGCGCACCCGCGCGTGCCCGAGGCCGCACGCAAGGCCCTGGGCGACGCCATCCTGCGCCTGGCCGCCGAACCGGCCGGCGCAGCGCTGCTGGCCGCCGTGCAGTTGCCGACGCCGGTGCTGGCCGATTATGCGCGTGATTACCGGGGGCTGGAAAAGCTGAACCTCGAGCGCTACGTCGTCAGCAGCACGGTGCAGCCATGAGCCTCATGCGCACGCTGTTTCCCCGCCGTCTGAGTACCCAACTGGCGTTGATCGTCTCGCTGCTCTTTGCCCTGACCGTCTTCGTCTACACCTGGTACACCGCGGAGGAGCAAAGCGATCTGGCCGAGTCGACGATGGCTGCGCAAACCCAGTCGCTGGCGAAAAGCGTTGCCGGTGCGGCGATCATCCATCTGCTGTCGGCCGATTATGCCGGCATGGAAATGCTGCTCCTGCAGTCGGCCGACTATCCCGAGATCCGCCTGATCGGCGTGGCCGATGCGAGCGGCAAACTGCTCAGTCAGGTGCGCAAGGACGAGCGGGGCAAGCCCTTCGCCGATTTTGCCTTCTCGCCCTTGTCGGTCCCGCAGTCGCCGGAGGCGTCGGCCGAGGTGCTCGGCAGCGGGGCCGGAAGCTGGCTCGACCGCTTGCGCGACCGGCGCAGCGGCCCCTTGCTGCTCTGGCAGCCGATCGATTCCGGCGGGCATCTTGGCTGGGTGCGCATGGAAGTGGCGCTCGACCCGCTGCTCGAAGCGCGTCAGCATATCTGGGCCGACAGCATCGTGACCGCCGTGGCGGCGATCCTGATCAGCACGGCGCTGCTGCTGATCTTCCTCGGCCGGCCGATGCGCGTGCTGCGTGGTGCGACGCATTTTGCCGCCCATCTCGATACCTTGCGCGGCGAACAGCTGCCGGCGTATCGCGGCAACCTTGAGATTCAGGAACTGATCGAAGCGCTCAATCGAGCCTCCTTGCGGCTCAGGCAGCAGGAAGCGACGATCGAGGAGAGTCATCGTTTTCTGCAAAGCCTGACCGATGCGCTCGGCGAAGGGGTGGTCGCCAACGACGCCAGCGGCTGCTGCACCTTCGTCAATGCCGAGGCCGAGCGCCTGCTGGGCTGGTCGCGCGACGAGCTGCTCGGGAAAAAGGTGCACGACCTGATTCATGCGCGGATGGCGAATGGGCTGGCGGTTGCCGAGGCGGATTGCCCGATGCACGCCAGCGTTCTTGCCGGGCACGTCTTCCGGTCGGATTTCGACGCGTTCACGCGCAAGGATGGATCGCAATTTCCGATTTCCGTTGTTGCGGTTCCGCTCTTCGAAGGCGAGTGCTGCGTCGGCGGCGTTGCCGCCTTCCAGGACATCACCGAGCGCCGGCGCAACGAAGAGTTCCTGCTGGCCACCAGCTCGCGCCTGAGCGCGCTCATCGAGAGCATGCAGGCCGGCGTGCTGGTCGAGGATGAGAATTCACGGGTGGTGGTGACCAATCAGGCCTTCTGCGACATCTTCGCTCTCAAGGCGCCGAGCCCCGATCTGGTGGGCGTCGCTTCGTCGGCCGTGATCCGGAACTGTGCGCAGCAACTCGTGGCGCCGAGGCGCTTCGTCGAAGAAGCGCAGCGCCTGTTGCGGGGGAGAGCGCACCGCCTCGGCGGCGAGCTCGAGATGCTCGACGGGCGGGTACTCGAGTACGACTACCTGCCGATTTTCCTTTTCCCGAAGCTGCCGCAGCCCGAAGATTGTTGCGGCCACCTCTGGCTGTTCCGCGACATTTCGGGCCGCAAGCAGGCCGAGCTTGAACTGCAGCAGGCCAAGGAGGTGGCCGAGGCGGCCAATCGCTCGAAGAGCGATTTCCTGGCCAACATGAGCCACGAGATCCGTACGCCGATGAATGGCATCATCGGGATGACCGACCTTGCGCTCGATACCGAACTGGACGCCCGACAGCGCGAGTATCTGGAAATGGTCAAGATCTCGGCCGACGCGCTTCTCGTCATCATCAACGATATTCTCGACTTCTCGAAGATCGAGGCCGGCAAACTGGAGATCGATTTGATCGATTTCGGCTTGCACAGCCTGTTGCGCCAGACGCTCAACCCCTTCTCGATGCTGGCCGAGCAGAAGGGCCTTGCCTTGCACCTCGAACTGGCTGCTGGCGTCCCCGACAACCTGGTCGGCGATCCGGGGCGGCTGCGGCAGATACTGATCAATCTGATCGGCAACGCGATCAAGTTCACCGAGCACGGCGAGGTTCGCCTCGGCGTCGATGCGGTGGCGCTTGGCGATGGCGCGCTTGTCCTGCACCTTGCCGTGCACGATACGGGCGTCGGCATTGCCAAGGAAAAACAGCCCGACATCTTTGCCGCTTTTTCGCAGGCCGACAATTCGGTGACCCGGCGCTTTGGCGGAACCGGCCTCGGTCTGGCCATTTCGCAGAAGCTGGTGCAGATGATGGGCGGGCGGATCTGGGTGGAGAGCGAGCCGGGCAAGGGCAGCATTTTCCACTTCACGCTGCATCTCGCCTGCGGTAAGGCGCCTGCGGCGGCGAGTGGCGCTGCCGATCCGCTGTCGCTGCCGGCGCTGCGGCAGGCTTTGCATCTCCTGCTGGTCGAAGACAATGTGGTCAATCAGCGCCTGGCGCTGGCGCTGCTCGAAAAGCGCGGCCACCGGGTCCGTATCGCCGGAAACGGCCAGGAGGCGCTCGATGCGCTGGCCGACGGGGTATTCGATCTGGTCCTGATGGACATGCAGATGCCGGTGATGGACGGTATCGATGCGACGCAACGCATCCGCCAGGGCGAACAGGCCGACGGCAGCCGCCGTCTGCCGATCGTCGCGATGACGGCCAACGCCATGCAGGGCGATCGCGAGCGTTGCCTGGCGGCGGGGATGGACGGCTACGTCTCGAAACCGGTGAAGCCGGACGAGTTGTTTGCCGCGATCGGCGCGGCGCTCGGCGGCGATGCCGCTGTCGGCACCGCGTTGCCGCCGCCGGTGGCCGGCGGGCTTGAGGCCTTGAGGCGCGCCGAAGTCCTCGAACGTCTCGATGGCGACGAAGAACTGTTCCGCACGCTGGCTGGAATGTTCATCGCCGATAGCCGGCAATACTGCAGCGCACTCGCGCAGGCGCTGGCTGCGGCGGATGCGCCGGTCCTGCTGCGTGAGGCGCATACCCTGAAAAGTCTGTTTGCGACCTTTTCCGACGAAGAAGGAAGGAAAATCGCCCAGCAGCTTGAGCAGCAGGCCGGCAGCGCCGATCAGGCAGATGCCGCTGTATTGGTCGCCCAGATGAGCGCCGCCGTCGACCGGCTTGCCGGGGAGTTGTCGGCCGAGATTGCGCGAGTAGATTGACGAAAGCCGGCGAACTGGCAAAGTCCGGTGTCGGTCGGTTTTACGGAAAAGGAGATTTCTTGATGCCTACCTGCTGGATCATCGCCGGCCCGAACGGTGCGGGTAAAACCACTTTTGCGCTGGAGTATTTGCCGCAGGTGGCGCTCTGCTCCCGTTTTGTCAATGCAGACCTGATTGCGGCAGGCTTGTCGCCGCTTGCGTGCCGATGGCTGGCGGGTAGAGCTGATCTATCTTGCGCTGCCCAACATGGATATGTCACGGCTGCGCGTCGCCGAACGGGTCGCGCACGGCGGGCACAACATTCCCACAGCAGATATCGAGCGGCGTTTTGCCCGCAGCCTGGCTAATCTCTTGAATGTGTTCAGCCTTGAAGTGGACGCCTGCCGTTGCTTCATGAACAGCGGCGTACTGCCGGAGTTGATTTTTGAACAGCAGGGCGAGCTACGCAGCATTGGCCAGATTGCCGATTACCAGCATCTTCTTGAGGAGATTGCACCATGACCATCACATCGGCTCCACCATCCCCACAAGCGAAAGCCATGCTGAACGCTTTGAAAGACGCCGTTGGCAAAAGTCTGGAAAAAAAGAGGCGGCTTGGTCAATACGCGGTGACTTGGCAAAACGGCCGCCCGGTTCAGGCCGGTGACGATGCGCCAAAGCCCAAGTAATGATCGATGAGCGCATCCGCCGCGAGGCAGCACGGTGGCGATGCTTCAAGAAACCTCGCCCGCATCGACTTCTGGCAAAACCCCGATAAGCAAAAGCGTGTACGGAGGCAGCGACGGATTACGAAGCCCTTGTCTTCAGGTCCCGCTACCGATTTCAGGCAAATGTAGATCGCTGGCTGCGCGCTCCTGCGTCACGCCGAAAGGCACGACGCCGAGCAGCGGGGCCTTGATGCGGGCCTGCAGTGCGGCGAGATTTTCGTCGAAGCGCAGCATCGCCGGGTCGATCCGGTTGGCGACCCAGCCGGCCAAATGCAGGCCGTGCGCGGCAATCGCCTGTTCGGTCAGCAGGGCGTGGCTGATGCAGCCGAGCCGCATGCCGACGACGAGGATCACCGGCAGGCCGAGCGCGACGGCCAGGTCGGCCGTATCGTGCGTTGGGCCGAGCGGCACGCAAAAGCCGCCGACGCCCTCGACCAGCACGGCGTCGGCCAGCCCTTGCAATTCATTGAAAGCAGCAACAATCACACCCAGTTCGATCGTCCGCCCTTCCTCGCTGGCCGCGATGTGCGGCGCGATGGCGGCGCGAAAGGCGTAGGGGTTGATCAGCTCGCGCGGCGCCGCCGCCGACGCGGCGGTGAGTAGCTGTTCGACGTCGTCGTTTTTTCCTTCGGCGTCGAGTCCGGCGGCAACCGGCTTCATGCCGAGCGCCTTCCAGCCGCGCCCGCGCATCGCGTGCAGCAGCGCGCAGCTGACGAAGGTCTTGCCGACTTCGGTATCGGTACCGGCGACGAACCAGGCGGGTTTCATGGTTTCTTTCATTTGCACTCGTTTGTCCTGGAAAAAAGCCGTTTAACCACGGCGACACGGCGGGCACGGCGAAAAACCTTCATTTCAGTTTTTTTGCGGCTCACCCGGTGGGTAATCTATTCACTATTCATTTGACCAGGTTTTTGTTTTCTCGCCGTGCCCGCCGTGTTCGCCGTGGTTTGAACCAAGGTTTTTAGGTTCAGCGTTCGGCGTAGGCCACGATGACGTCGTAGCTGGCCGGCAGGCCGTCCGGCGTGCGCTGTTTCTCGTAGGCGGCTTCCAGCGCCTGCCAGGCGCTGCGTCCCATCATGCCGCTGCGCGCGCCGGCGCCGAGCGGATTGGCGCCGATCGCCTTGACCGCGCGCAGCAGGGTTTTCAGGTCGGGGTAGTGCGTGCGCAGCGTGGCGCGGCGCAACGCGATGCCGTGAAATCCGGCGGCGCGCAGCGCAGCCTCGATTGCCGCCGCTTCGCTGAACGGCAGCGTGTGGCGATAGCGGTCGACGGCGTCGAAGGCGCTGCGCAGCTCGTTGAAGGTTCCCGGCCCGAGCGTGCTGACCGCGAGCCGGCCGTGCGGGCGAAGGATGCGCGCCGCTTCGGCGAAGACGGCGGCGGCATCGCACCACTGGATGCTCAGGCTCGACCACCAGAGGTCGAAGCTTTGCGCGCGGCAGGGCAGCGCTTCGATGTCGGCCGCGAGACAGGCGTCGGCCGTGCCGCGCGCCAGCTTGAGCATGGCCGGCGCGAAATCGGCGAGCGTCAGCCGCGCGGCCGGCCAGCGCGAACGCAGCAGGCGGGCGCCGTAGCCGGTGCCGCAACCGGCATCGAGAATGGCCGGCGCGCTGTCGGCCGGCAGTTCTGTGAGTCCTGCGAGCAGCTGTTCGCAGACCTGCCGCTGCAGCACGGCGGCGCCATCGTACGAGGCGGCGGCGCGGTCGAACGAGGCGCGGATGCGCTGCTTGGCCGGCAGTCTATGCATGGTAGAACTCATGGCAGCAATCGCTCACCAGCGTCGTGAAGCGTTCGGGATCGGCGAGGAAGGGCGCGTGCGCGGCGCCGGCAAAGACTTCGAGCCGCGCCTGCGGCAATTGTTCCTCTAGCCAGTGCGCTGCGGCGAGCGGCATCAGCGGGTCGCGTTCGCCGTGGATCAGCAGCGTCGGCGTTGCGATCGAGGCGATCTGGGCGCGCAGATCGACGTCGTGCAGCCAGCCGAGGCCGGTGAGCAGCGTCGCCGTGTCGGGCAGCCCGTTCGCCAGCAGTTGTTTGATCATCGCCCGGCCGAGCTGGCGCGCCTGGGCGTCGCCCTGGTTGAGCAGGGCGACGAAGCGCTGCAGGGCGCTTGCGGCGTCTGCTCCGATCGCCGCGCTGAAGGTGTCGAGCAGCGCCGACGGCTGCGCGTGCGGCCAGTCGGCGCGCTGCGTGAAACTCGGCGTGCTGCCGACGAGGATCAGTCCCTTGACGCGCTGCGGGGCCAGCGCCGCCGTTTGCAGCGCGAGCATGCCGCCGAGCGACCAGCCGCACAGTACGCAGCCGGCGGGCAGGGTGTCGTCGAGTGCTTCGGCGAGCGCTGCCGCCGTGGCGATGAAAGTGGGGGCTGCGTCGGCAGCCGGGCTGCAGGCCGCGCCAACTGGCGTTCTAGCGAGGGCCTGCCCGGAGAGCGTTTGTTTATGCGCTTCTTCACGGGGTGCCGGCGAAGACTGTTGATCCATGCGGCTTCCAGGCAAGCCATAGCCCGGCAGCGTGACCAGATGCACGCGGCAGCGCTGTGCCAGCGCGTCGAGCACCGGTCCCCACACCGCGCTGCCCAAGCCCCAGCCGTGGATCAGCGCGAGGTCGGGGCCGTTGCCGGCAATCCGCGTAATCATGCGAGCTCCTTCAGCGCGTCGACCAGCTGCCCGACCTGCGCCGCCGTGTGCGCCGCGCTCAGCGAGACGCGCAGGCGGGCGCTGCCCTTGGCCACCGTCGGCGGGCGGATCGCCGGCACCCACAGGCCGCGTTCGTAGAGGGCATCGGCGACGCGTAGCGCCTCGAAGTTGTCGCCGATGATCACCGGCTGGATCGCCGTCGGCGAGGGCAGCAGCTGCCAGCGCGTGCCGGCCAGCCCGTCGCGCAGCTGCGTTGAGAGTTGCCGCAAATGCGTCCGCCGCGCGTCGCCGCGCTCGATCATCTCGAGGCTGGCGCACAGGGCGCTGGCGATCAGCGGACTAGCCCCGGTGGTGAAGATGTAGGTGCGGGCGCGTTGCAGCAGCCATTCGACGACCGATTCGTGCGCCGCGACGAAGGCGCCGGCGGCGCCGGCGGCCTTGCCCAGCGTTCCCATGTAGATGATCCGCTCTGCTGCGGGGAGGCCGAAGTGCGCGAGGCTGCCGCGCCCCTGCGGACCGAGGACACCGAAGCCGTGCGCATCGTCGACCACCAGCCAGGCGTCGAAGCGTTCGGCCAGCGCGAGCAGTCCGGGCAGCGGCGCGAGGTCGCCGTCCATGCTGAACACCGCGTCGGTGAGGATCAGCTTGCGCCGGGCGCCGCTCGCCGCCAGCAGGCGTTCGAGCGCGGCCAGGTCGCCGTGCGCGTATCGCTGGCTGTCGGCGCGCGAGAGCTGCACGGCGTCGATCAGCGAGGCGTGGTTGAGCTTGTCGGCGAACACCGCGTCGCCGCGCCCGACGAGCGCCGGAACGATGCCGAGGTTGGCCATGTAGCCGGTCGAGAAGAGCAGGGCGCGGGCAAAGCCGGTGAATGCGGCGAGCTTTTGTTCGAGCGCCTCGTGCGGCGTTTGGTGGCCGCTCACCAGGTGCGAGGCGCCGCTGCCGACGCCCCAGCGGCGGGCGCCGGCGCAGGCCGCGTCGACC